>JAEUQX010000065.1 GCA_016788625.1 Anaerolineae bacterium | reverse complement strand
CTTCAGCGTGAAATGCGCTTCGCGCCTATTGAGACTGACAAAGCCTTCAAGTTCTTCTGGTCAAACGGGCAGGCGTGGGGCAGCCTGGTCTGGGACGGCGCGGCCTACACGGTCGACACGTGCGGCGGCAGCCTTGACGGTTGGCGCGTGTGGGTGGGCGATACCCAGGTGCTTTGAGGCTCGTCCTGCTAATCCTTCAAGTGGACACGGCACTGCCGTGTCCCTACACATTCCCATAATCTGCGATAGATATGTGCCGAATGACGCCCTCAATGCCGCCGTATTTGTCCCTCCCTCCTTGGAGAGGGGCCGTTGAGCGCAGTGAAACGGGGTGAGGCTTCCCGCCGCACCAATCCCAGACATCAGGCTATTTCAGGGAATTATTGCGCCACATGCAGCCCCTCTCCACTGCGAAGCGTCTCTGTGCGATGCAATGGGGAGGGGTGGATTGATTTCGAGACTTCACTTTAGCGCGTCCGGCGCGGGTCGGTGACCAGCAGCAGCACAAACAGGGTTGCTATACCCGCCAGCGCCGTCAACAGGAACATGCTGGAATAGCCAACCCGCTCGACCACCAACCCCGCGAGGATGGGTGCAGCGAGCGCGGCGAAGGCAGTCAGCGTGTTCGCCAGCCCGATGTGGTATGGGCGATCTTCAGGCGTGCCAAATTCCATCGTCATGGCGATGATGTTGGTCATCAGCATCGTGCTGCCCGCGCCGCCCAGGGCATAAACGACGAAGAACAGCGCTTGATTGGCCGCCAGCCCCGCCAGTCCGCCCGCAGCCGCCATCAGCAGCGCGCCAGTGATCAGGACGATGCGATGCCCGGCGCGGTCACCCACCCAACCGCCCAGCAGCGCCCCGGCGATCTGCATGAAGAACAACAGCCCGGTGAGCAGCCCCAGTGTTTGCTCGCCAATGCCCATTTGGCGCGTCGCATAAATCGCCAGAAAACTGAGCGCGACCAGCGTGAACTGCGCCAGGATGCGCGCCAGGACGAAGCGGCGGAAGTTCGCGTTCCCGTCCCAGATTTGGCGCAAGCGTGCCCAGGGGATGCTCCTTGCTGGCACACGCTGCCCCACCGTATGTAGCGGTTCGCGCGCGTTCGCCAGAAAGAACCACGAGATGCCCAGCGCCAGACTGGCAGCGAGGAAACACAAGGCATAGTTGTAGGGCGGCGGCAGGCTTTCCAGCCACATCCCCGCCAGCACCGCACCCAGGCCAGAGAGCAGGCTGTAGCCCGCCATCTGCGTGCCCATGAAGATTCCCCGGCGGCGCTCCGGGAAAATCTTGCCGATCATGCTCTGATAGGGGGCAGCCGTGAAGCCGGAGCCGAGCGAATGCCAGATGAACAGCAGGTAGCACAGCAGCACGACCAGGCCGCGATCCAGCAGCGGGCTTGCCAGCGCCAGCAGCAGCAAACCGATGAATGGCACCCGCTCATGCGCGGTGATGACGACCGCCAGCGACTTGTAGCGTTCGAGGTTGGCGACGCGCCCGACGATGAAAAGCTGCGGAAGCTGTGAGCCGATCATGTGAATCGAGCCGATCAGGCTGATCAGAATCGTAGAGTCGGTGAAATGGGCGATGAACAGCGGCAGGATAGTCACAGCCGAGGCGAAACCCATCGCCAGGCCAAAGAACGAACCATCCGCCAGGTTCACCACGAAGTTATGGCGAAAGTGCTTTTCGATTTCGGTTTGTAGGCTCATCACAGCTTGATCGCACCAACCGACAGCCCGTCAATGAAAGAACGCATACCAACGATGAAGATGACGATCATCGGGATGGACGCGATCACGCTGCCCGCCATCTGCACGCCGATCTCCGGCGCGCCCGCCCCGCTGGAGAGCATCACCAACCCGACGGAAATCGGGCGCAGTTCGTCCCGGTTGAGCACCAGCAGCGGCCAGATCAGGTCGTTCCATGCCCCGTTAAACCGCAGGATTGCCATCGAGGAGATGATGGCCGTTGAGAGCGGCAGCGTGATGTTGAGCAGCAGTACGCGGTGTCCGCCGCCGTCGATGCGCGCCGCCTCGAACAATTCCTCCGGCAGATTCTGGAAGAACGTTCGCAGCACGATGATCTGAAAGGCATTGGAGCCGAGCACAGAAGGCAGGATTACCGCCCAGAGAGTATCCAGCAGACGCAGATCGCGGATGAGCAGGTAGCGCGGCACCAGGGTGAGGATGCCCGGCACCATCATCAGCGCCAGCACCATGCCAAAGAGCAGGCCTTTGCCGGGGAACTTGTAACGCGCGAAGACATACGCTGCGATGACCGAGAGCAGGATGTCCCCAATGACAATCGAGACCGATAAGACAATCGAGTTGCCCAGATAGCCGCGAATGCCCATGTTCCAGGCGGTGACGAAGTTCTCCCACTCGATTGGCAGCGAGGGCAGCATCGGGTTTGTGGCGATGTCTGCTGGCGTCTTGCCGGACATGATGAACAGCAGCGCCACCTGGAACAGAGCGATGCCGATTAAAGTCAGCAGCAGAAGGTGCGAGATGAACGTGAAAACTTTGGAGGTGCGCATAATAGACCTGCGTCCTAACTTTCGCTGCTGCGGATTAGACGCTGATTGATCAGTGTCAGAACCAGGATCACTATGAATAGGATGACGCCAATGGCCGAGGCATAACCGTAGGCGCTTTCCTGCGTGAAGGCGTTGTACATGCGCAGTCCCGGCACCATCGTGGCATAGCCGGGGCCGCCGCGCGTCATGAAGAGTGCGCGCCCGAAATCCTGTACCGTGCCGATGAACGTCAGGATCACCAGCACCTTGATCTGTCCCTGTACCTGCGGCAGTTCAATGCGGAAGAAGCGGCTCCAGCCGGATGCCCCATCGACCGCCGCCGCGTCGAGCATTTCGGTCGGTATGGCGATGAATCCTGCCAGGAAGATCAGGACGGTGAAGGCGTCAATCCAGGGGAAGCCCATGAACATGATCGAGCCGAGCGCCGTGTTGGCGTTGCCCAGCCAGACCACTTGTGAGTCGACGCCCAATGAACGCAGAATGATGTTGATGCCGCCATCGAGCGAGAACAGCCAGCGCCACAGGACGATGAAGACGAACCCCGGCGCGATGATCGGCAGCACGACCAGCACGCGGTACCAGTAGCGGTGTGTTGGATTCGGCAGCCGGTAGATCAGATAAGCGATCAGCAGCGGCATCGAGAGCGACAGCACGTTGAAGATCAGCAGCAATAAGATGTTGACCCAGGATTGCAGCAGGCGCGGGTCTTCCAGAAAGAACTCATAGTTAAAGAGGCCGACGAAGCGTGCGCGCCGCCCATCCCACGAATGAAACGACCCCCAGAAGGCCGTCAGCGCCGGGTAGTACTGAAAGACAATCATGCCGATGATCGTTGGCGACAACAGCAGGTACAGAACCCGATTCTTCCAGATACTCCGCAGCAGACTCTTGCGTCGGACACCCTCGGCATTCGTCTTCGCGAGGGTGGACTCTGCGCGTGTGGCGCGTATTTCAGTCATAAATCCTCTTTGCTGCCTTCGTTGAGGAGGGCGTGAGGAGGGCGCCCGAAAAACCAGACGCCCTGTGAATGGACTCGGCAACCTGCGTTTCGGATAGCATTGTACTGGTTTGATCTCACCCCGCTGTGTTTCGTCTCCCCCCTCCATTTGGTGGAGAGGGGATTGAAGGGTGAGGTTCCTGAGCGAAGCCGAACCTATCCAAAACGGAGGCTAAATCTGTTTACGAAGCCGGTGCGGCGGGCCAGGCGCTGGTGTCCCAGCCATTGTCAATGATGGCGCGTTCCGCCCAGCGTTCCCACTCGGTCTGAACCTGTTGCCCCAGTTCTTCCAGCGTGATGCTGCCGCTGTTGTAGGTCATGAACAGGCGGTTCAACACACCGTCCGGCGTCGGGTCGCCAATACCACGAATGGCGAGATCGTTCGACATGGTGGGGTTGTAGAAGCCGAACAGTTCGCGCTGCTGCGCCGGGTCCGTCACAACCTCGGATACTGGTTGATCCGGAGGAATGCACGGCATCGGCTGCGTGGCGCACCACTGGTCATTGGTCGAACGCGCGGTCAGGTATTGCAGCAGGTCGATGGCGAGGTCGAGCTTACCATTGGCCTCGGTCGTCGCCGGGATCATGTACGAGTTGCCGATTTCGCCGCCTTCCACACCGCCCCAGCGGCGGGCAAACGGCAGAGTCGCCAGCGGCGAGCTTTCCGTATCGATGACCGGGAAGGCGAAGGTGCCGAAGTCGAAGGTCATTTCTTCCGAGCCGCCGTACAGCCCCAGCATCCAGAAGCCGTTGATGGTCATGGCGGTACGGTTGGTCAGGAAGTAATCGACGCTGGTATCCGGTGCCTGCCAGTCACTGTTCCAGCAGCGGGTCGCCAGTTCGTTCATGACGCGCGCGCCTTCCAGCACGTACTCATTGCTGCCGCTCAGCACGCCGTTCTGCACGGCCCAGGCCAGCATTTCCGTGGTGACGGCGAAGGGGGCATCTTCTGCGCCCCAGGCGGCCAGGATTTTCTCTGTGATCGGCGCATACATGCCTTCAACGATCGGCAGCGTGTACCAGCCAAAGAACGGCCCGGTGCCATCGTTGAACATCGGTGTGATGCCCGCGCCCTTGAGCGTGTCGCAGGTCGTCAGCAGTTCGGTGAGGGTCGTCGGTACCTGGAGTCCCTGCTCGGTGAAGATGTCATTGTTGTAGTAGATCACGAGCTGGCCGATATTGCTGGGCAGCGAATTGCCCACGAAATACACCTGTCCCGCCGGAATGGCCGTATCACGCAGGCCGACGCTCTGGTCATACCAGAATTCGTCGCCCCAGGTTTCGAACGAACCATAGGGGTTCGGCTGCGACATATACGCCGTCAGGTCAACCAACAGGTCGAGATTGCCGTTCAGGAACGAGTTCGCCGGATACATGGCGACGACATCCGGCAGGGTGCCGCTGATGAGCTGCGTGCGGATGCGGTCATAGATACCGTCGATGGGCTGCGAGATGAACTCAACCGCCACACCTTTTTCTTCCGCCCACTGCTTGATCAGATTGTACGAGGCTTCCCAGGCGGCGTTGTTGCTGCCGCCCGCTTCATATTCATCAACATTGCCCCAGAACGAAATGGTGAGGGTTTGCTCTTGCGCGCTGACCACGCCGACGGACAGCAGCAGAACCACAATACAGAGCCAAAGAACAGATTTTCGCATTGCATTTTCTCCAATCAGTTTATCAATGTGCAATCGACACGAATGGCGCGCGCCGATTTATCAATTATATTTTACATCTGATCTTTTATCTGACAAGTAGGCTGTGCATCCTGCACGATTGCAATTTCAGATTGGGCTGCCCAGATGGTCATAAAACCGCGTCAGCCCTTCCTAAATCGGGAAGGGCAGCGCGACTCAGCGATGGAGGCCAGCGGTCTCAAATCACTTCCAGGTTGTTACGTTCCAGCAGCGCCGTAAACGCGGCATGGGGTTCGCTCTGGTACCAGAATGTGGTGGAGGCGATGTCATCCTGCAGGGGGAGGTAGCGCCCTTCGGAACGCCAACCGAGCGCCTGTATCGTCACACGCAGCGCCTTACGAAACCGTATCGGATCCATGATGTGCCAGCGATACATCCCGAAGCGCGGCTGACAGGAATACATGCCATCGGGTTTGATCACCTGCGGCAGACCGGAATAAGGCGAACTGAACACACCATATTCCCCGGCAGGATGCTCGAAGTTCCACGCGCCTCCGAAGTAATCTTCTGTCCCGGTTCCGCAGATGGTCGGGTAGTCGTGATCATCGTCGATGTAAAACTTGATCTCGCCTTCGCCCCACCAGCCGTTGTTGTGAACACCCCAGGCGATGTACGTCCCCACGTAATGTCCCTGTCCGCTCACGCCATCCAGCAGCGTGTGAACCTGCGCATAGGGCAGCGGATTGCTGCGCCGCCACTGCGCGTGTAAATAGGCGGCATCGTCCGGGACATCGGTCAGCGTATAGCTCACCTGATAGTAAAGTGGGTCGCTTTGTGTCTCCATCAGGTTTTCAACCGTGATGCGCGCCCCTTTGCGGAAGGGCATTTCCCAGTAGCAGTTAAAACCGCCCGCCGGGTTGACGGCCACTGCCAGCGATGTCACGTTGCAGCGCATGCCCCAGCCGTTGCAGAAGAAGTCGCCCAGCGGCACTTCGACCGAAGGTGTGCTTTCACCATCCCAGTACATGCGCAGCACCAGCCGCCGCCACCATGTCGGGTGAATCGTCAGCCAGATGTGCTGGATAGCGCCGCTGCCGTTGATTTCGGCAATCGTGTGCTCGGTCTGGGCGGGCACATGGATGCTGGGGGAAATCTTCCAGCCTTGCCCTAGCTCGCGGGCGTGACGTGCGCCTGTCCCGCTGGTTGCCATGCCACCCTTGCCAGGTTCACCCGTCAGGTTCTCTGGGCTGATCGAGCGTGTTTCTGCATTCGATAAACGCGACAATGTACCTAAAGACAAATTCAAGCCGTTATACATGATGTTTTTTCTCCACTTGGGCGATGCGGCGGATTGTGCTGCCAAATGTCCCTAATCCGCCATATAAACCGAACTGCAAATCTAAATTCATCCATGCTGTGCCCGATCGCACACCCTCAAAACCCTCGATGGTATACAGGTGATCAGGGCGCAGCCCGCGCACGCGCAGTGTGAGGGAAGGTTCATGCTGCGGGATGTAGGTGCAGAACGCGAACAACACGCCTGTACTTTGATCTTTGCTCATATACTGGAGCGCCGTGAAGCCGTTCTGATCGGCGGGGCGCAGGCGGTACAAATCGCCGAACTGAATCAGTGGGCGGAGGTCTTTGTACTGGGCGATCAGCGTACACGCCTCGTCGGACTGCTGCGTGTCCCACTTGCGAATATCCGCGCCAATGCCCAACATCCCGCACATGGCGGCGTGGAAGCGGAAACGCAGCGGTATCTCCGCGCCCTGGTCAGTCACCCAGGTCTGCATAGCGGCGGCAGGGAACATCAGCGAAAAGCCTTCCTGGATGCTCAAGCGCCGCGCGGCATGGCTGTTGTCGCTGATCCAGATCACGTCCGAATAGCGCAGCATTGCCAGATCGGTGCGCCCGCCGCCGCCGGAACAGCTTTGCCAGATGACCTGGGGATGTTTTTCGCGCAAGGTGCGCCAGACGCGGTACAGTCCCTGGACGTAGCGCACCCACAATTCGCGCGGCTCGCCGGGTGCGTCCGGCCAACCTGGTTCGCTCACATTGCGATTCATATCCCATTTGGCGTAGCGGATGTTGTAGCGGCTGAGCAGATGATCGAGCGATTCAATCAGGTGATCCTGAACATCAGCCCGTGCCAGGTTGAGGTGCAGCGCGTCACGCCCCAGCCGCCGTTCGCGGGTTGGATAGTGGATGACCCAATCCGGGTGCGCGCGATACAGGTCACTGTCCGGGTTGACCATTTCCGGTTCCAGCCACAGCCCGAAATCCATGCCCAGATCGTTGACGTGTTTGATCAGCCGTTCCAGTCCGCCGGGGAATTTGCGTTCATCCGGCGTCCAATCGCCCAGACCGGTCGTCTGCGAAAAGCGCCCTTTGTACCACCCGTCATCGATCATGAACATTTCCGCGCCCAGGTCGGCGGCGCGCGTCGCCAGTTCTGCCTGCGTCTCAAACACCACGTCGAAGAGGGTCGCTTCCCACGAATTGTAGAACACCTTGTGCGGCACGTCTGAATGAGGCAGGATGTGATCGCGGACGTAGTTGTGCAGCGCGCGGCTGGCAGCGCCAAATCCGGCTGCGCTGAAGCCTGCCAGAGTGGGCGGTGTCTCAAAGGATTCGCCAGCGCCAAGCTGCCAGGCAAAGTCCCAATCATTGATGCCGATATTGACGCGCGTGGAGGCGTAGTCCGTCACCTCGGCGGCGATCTTCCAGTTACCGCTCCAATCCAGCAGGCCGAACCAGACCGCGCCGCTTTCCTCGTCGGCGCTGCCAGCGTCCAGGGCGAACCAGGGGTAATGATGATGGCTGCTGGTCAAGCGGCGGCTTTCCAGTACCGTGAGGCCGCGCGCCAACGGGGTGCGCTCAATGTGCATTTCGTCAAACCAGCGCCCGTGCAAATGTGTCAGGCGGTAGCGATCCCCGACAGGCAAATGCCACTGCGCGGAGAAGACCCGCTCCAGGGTGATCGGGACATCGCCCAGATTGGTCAGTGTCGCCCAGCGCTCGATCAGGTCGTACTGGGGAATAAGGCGGTAGTGCAGTGTAACCCGCAGCGGATAGTGCTCATCGCGCAGGTGAATACGCAGCGTTTCGGCATCGGCCTCGAAGGATTCGAAACGCGGCGAAACATCGCGCACGCCGTCCGCAAACGTGCACTTCAGGCACGGGTCAATATATTTCATGTCCTCGTAACCGGGGTATTCCTCCGGGGTGAGGTGCGCGGGATTATTGAACGGCCCCCACGCGCCAGGATTCGCGGGGGCGGGGTAATCATCCGCATAGGGCAGACGTCTGCCCCAATAGCTGTGCGCCAGCAGCCCAGCCTGGTTCAGGCCAAATGTATAGGCGGTCGCATCCGTTTGAAGGATGAACAACCCCTTATGGTATAAGATGGGCATTCAGGCTCACACTCGTTCCCCGTCAAGAGCCGTTCAAGGATGCTGTCACCCGATCAACGAACGTTCCCGCCAAGCCCACATAATCCGCCGGATTCAGCAGCGTATCGATCTGTTCGGCGGTCAGATGCGCCATGACCTGTGGCTTCTGCCGCAAGACATCCGCGAAGGGGCGGTTTTGCTCGTAGGATTCCATCGCTGCTTCATAAATCAGATCGTGCGCGGTTTGACGCCCGACAAATCGCCCTAGCTCCAGCATCACCCGTTCGGCCAGCAGCGTCCCGTGCGTGATCTCCAGGTTGCGCGCCATCGCCGCCGGGTACACGCGCAGGTCGCGCAGCACGCGCAGCGAAAGCTCAAGCGCGCCGTGTGTCATCACGCAGATTTCCGGCAGATACGCCCATTCCATCTGAAAGCTGGACCAGTCGCGCTCGTGTTCGTGCATCATCGCGTCAATCGCGCTGAGGGTTTGCACACGGGTAAGCCGAGCCAGCGTCAGAATGGCCTCGCACAGCATGGGGTTGCGCTTTTGCGGCATGGTGCTGCTGCCGACCTTGCCATGCTCGAACGGCTCTTCGACTTCGCCAAACTCGCTTTTTTGCAGCAGGATGATCTCGTGAGATATCTTGCCGAGCGTCGCCGTGATCATGCTCAATAAGGACGTGAACTCAGCGAGGTGATCGCGAGCGGTATGCCAGGCAATCGGCGGTACATTCAAGCCCAGTTCTTCCATCAGCTTCGCCTGAATCGCCAGTCCTTTCGCGCCAACGCTTGCGAGCGTGCCCACCGCGCCGCCAAACTCGCCCACCAGCACGCGCGCTTTGCAGGCCGCCAGCCGCTCCTGATGCCGCTTCAACTCGGCCACCCACACGGCGACCTTGAAGCCAAAGGTGATCGGCAGGGCCTGCTGACCATGTGTGCGCCCGGTCATCAGGGTATCTCTGTGGCGTCGCGCGATGTCCGCACACGTTTCGGTCACCTGGTCTAAGCCCGACTCAAACAGTGGATAGGCTTCCTTGAGCTGCAGGATCAGCGCTGTGTCCATCACATCCTGGGTGGTCGCGCCCCAATGCACATAGCGTCCGGCATTGTCGGCGCAGCGCTCGCTCAACTGCCAGATCAGCGCGACGAGGGGATGCACAGTTTCATCGACGCCGCGTTTGATCGCGTCGATGTCGATATGCTCGGCCTTGGCCTGACGGGTAATCTCGGCAGCGGCTTCCGCGGGAACCAGTCCTAACGATGACTCGGCGCGTGCCAAAGCCGCTTCATAGTCCAGCCATTTTTGCAGCAGGTTGAGGTCGTCAAACACCGCGCGCATCCTGGCACTGCCATAGAGGTCGCGGAAGAACAGCGAATCAATGACATGAACAGGCATGTTCGCTGCCCCTATTCCTCGTGCGAGTCCTGTTCCGCCAACTGCCGCATTCCGTTCAGGGTTCGCAGGATGTGGTTGTCGATGGCAGTGCGCAGCCGGGCGGCATCATGCGCGACACAGGCATCCAGGATTTCCTGGTGATCGGCGTTGACGGTATCGTGCTCGTCCAGAATGTACTGGTAGCGGTAGCGGTAGCGCTCGGCCATATCCCACAGCCCGGAGAGCATATCGGTCAGGTGGTGGTTGTTTGCCGCTTCATAGATGATGAAATGAAAACGACGGTTCGACTGGGTGAAATCGTCGTAATTGCCGCTCGCCAGCGCGCCGCTCATCTCCGCGCAGATGCTGCGCAGTTCTTCGATCTCGCTGTCCGTCAGCCGCGTGGCCGCCTTTGCCGCGACCTGTCCTTCGAACATCAGGCGCGCTTCATACAGGTTTTCGAGGTCGGTTAGCGAAAAATCCGCCACGAATGCCCCGCGCCGGGGGATGATTTGCACCAGTCCCTCGCTGGCGAGCGACTTCAGCGCCTCACGCACGGGGATCAGACTGGTGTTTAGATCGGAAGCTAATTGATTCTGGTCGATGCGCGTTCCCGGAGGCAGCGTGCCTCTGAGGATCGCCTCGCGAATCCGTTCTTGAGCGATTCCTGAAACAGTCTTGATGCCATCATCAATGGGTTTAAGCATTCTGCTCATCTATCTAACCTTACACACTTCAACGCTTGCAGACCCGTCAATAAATGATAAACTAAAATTTATAAATCCTCAACCGTGTCCTTGCACCGAGGGTACACCATGCCTCCTGTCCCATTACCGGAATCGGCGCGTAAGCACATGCTGCGCACCATGATGTTGATCCGCGTGGTCGAAAATCAAGTTCAAACACTTTTCTCTGAAAACGTCATTCAAGGCACAACGCACCTCGCCAACGGCCAGGAAGCTGTCGCGGTCGCGATGGCGGCGCATGTGAATCCCCGGAGGGGCGATACCGTCACGTGTACGTATCGTGGTCATAGTCACGCCCTGGCGCTGGGGATGCAGCTGCGCCCCTTCTTTGCGGAAATGATGGGCAGAACAGGGGGGTGTTCTAAAGGAAAAGGCGGCTCGATGCACCTGACCGACCTCTCCATCGGGCTGATCGGCACCTTTGCGGTGGTCGGCGCGGGGCTGCCGATCTCGGTTGGGGCGGCGCTCACCGCGCAGATCAAGCGTAACGGGTCGGTGCATCTGGCGATCTTTGGCGATGGTTCAGTCAACATCGGCGCATGGCATGAATCGCTCAATCTGGCAGCGGTGTGGAAGCTGCCCGTGATCTTTTTGTGCGAAAACAATCTCTATGGCGAATACACACCGTATTTGCGCACATCCCCGGTTGCGCATGTGGCCGACCGCGCCGCCGCCTATGGGCTGCCCGCCATCATCGTCGATGGGCAGGACGCCGAAGCGCTGCACGCCGCGCTGCGACAGGCCAGCGAGCACGCGCAAAACGGCAGCGGCCCGACATTGATCGAAGCCAAGACATACCGCTATTCCGGGCATTCTCGTACCGACCCGGCAGCGTACCGTCCGGCAGGCGAATTGGAACAGTGGTTGGCGCGTGACCCGATTCAAATCCTCGCTGACCGGATGATCGCTGACCGGCAGATTGACGCGCAGGAGATCGCGCGTCTGCAAGCCGAGGTTGAGGCTGAAGTGAACAGCGCGATTCAATGGGCGCTGGCGCAGCCGTTCCCCAACACTGAAACCCTATATGAGGATATTTGGGCATCATGACCGTGCTTGCCTATCGCGATGCAGTGCGCCGCGCGCTTGATGAAGAAATGGCGCGCGACGAAAACGTGATTTTCTTTGGCGAAGATGTTGCTCGTGCGGGTGGCGTCTTCAAAGTCACGCCGGGCTTATTCGAGAAATATGGGGAAGACCGCGTCCGCGATACCCCGATCAGCGAGACGGCGATCATCGGCAGCGCAATCGGAGCAGCCATTACCGGACTGCGCCCCGTGATCGAGATCATGTTTGCCGATTTCGCTGCCGTTGCCTATGACCAGATTGTCAATCAGGCCGCGAAGATGCGCTACATGTCCGGCGGGCAGATCAGCGTGCCGCTCACGATTCGCATGGCACACGGCGCGGGCATGAGTTTTGGCGCGCAGCACTCGCAAAGCTGCGAAGGCTGGTTCATGTCTGTGCCGGGTCTGAAAGTGGCCGTGCCGGGAACGCCAGCCGATGCGCTGGGGCTGCTCAAGACGGCTATTCGCGATCCAAATCCCGTTGTTTTTCTGGAGCACAAAGCCCTGTATGCAGATCGCGCCGACGTGCCGGACGGCGAACACCTGGTTCCATTTGGCAAAGCGGCACTCTGCCGCAGCGGGCAGCATGTCACGATTGTCGCCATTCAGCGAATGGTGCAAATGGCGCTCAAAGCGGCTGATCTCCTCGCGCAAGAAGGCATTGAGTGCGAGGTCATCGACCTGCGCACGCTCAGTCCACTGGATGTTGAAACGGTGCAGCTTTCCCTGCGCAAGACCGCACGCCTGATCACCGTCGAAGAATCTCCGCTGGCCGGAGGGTGGGGCGGGCTTGTCATCAGCAGGATTATGGATGAGGCGATCTGGCTGCTGGACGCTCCGGTAGTGCGGGTGACGATGGGCGAAGGCATCATCCCCTTCAGCCCACCGTTGGAACGCGCGCTCATCCCCGACGAACAGCGCATCATCGCGGCAGTGCGTCAGTTGGGTATCAAACGCTGATGGCACAGCTTTTTGAATTCCAGCGCGGCTCGCTGCGCGTTGTCATTGAACGGGCGGACGATGACACGGTGCGCCTGCTGCATTTCTCGTCACTGCCCTATGCCGACCTGCCTGCACGTCATTCCGGCCAGGCGCTGATCGAGATTCAGATCAGCGGCGAAAACCACGCCGATCATCACGCCAAGAAGTACACCGGAACCATGCCCGGCACGCGCCTGCGTTTTGTCGATCTGCGCGAAATCGCTTTGCCGGATGGCTGCCGCATCGAGATTGACCTGACCGACGCGGCCACCGGGCTGTTCGTCACGTATCATATGCAGTTATTTGACCGCATCCCTGTCGCGCGCGTGTGGGCGACGCTGGTCAATAGAGGCGCGCTGCCACTGACGCTGACGTTTGTTTCCACCTTCGCGCTGTGGGGGCTGACGCGCGAGACCCCGGCGGCATGGGCGCAGAATGCCATCCTGCATATCCCATACCATACCTGGTGCAGCGAGGCGCAGTGGCGCTCCGCCAGCCTGCCCGACCTGGGGCTGACGGCACTGCACGAGTTTTCGCTCAATCGGGTGGCCTATGCATCGACGGGCAGCATGTCGTCATCGGAGTTCTTGCCGATGGCCGTGCTCGAAAACAGCGCCAGCCAGCAAACGCTGTTCTGGCAGATCGAACATAACGGCTCGTGGTACTGGGAAATGGGCGACAAGCAGCGCGAATTGTATCTGCGCGTCTGCGGCCCGACCGAACGCGAAGGCCATTGGTGCAAACATCTGCTCCCCGGTCAGGTGTTTGAAACGGTGACGGTGGCTGTAGGCAGCATACAGGGGACTATCGAGCAGGCCGTCCAGGCGCTCAACCGCTACCGCCGCCAAATCCGGCGTCTGGCTCCCGATCAGCGCAGTTTACCGATTATCTTCAATGATTACATGAACTGCCTGATGGGCGACCCGACCACCGAAAAACTGCTGCCGCTCATCGAGAAGGCGGGCGCGCTCGGATGCGAAATCTTCTGCATAGATGCGGGTTGGCACGGTGACGGGGCGTGGTGGGACAGTGTAGGTGAATGGCTGCCCTCGGCGCGACGTTTCCCCAACGGTCTGGTCGAAGTCACGAATGCGATTCGGACGCAGGGCATGATTCCGGGGTTGTGGCTGGAAATTGAGGTGATGGGGCAACACTCCGCGCTGGCCGCCCAGATGCCGGACGAATGTTTCTTCATGCGGCACGGCAGGCGCGTGATCGACAACGGGCGCTATCAGCTTGACTTCCGTCATCCGCAGGTGCTTGCTCATGCAAACCGGGTGATTGATGCGCTGATTCGCGATTATGGGGTTGGCTACTTCAAGGTTGACTACAACATTGATGCCGGAATTGGCACAGAAGTCAGTGCCGACAGCGCCGGAGACGGCCTGCTGGCTCATAATCGTGCCTATCTCGCCTGGCTGGATGATGTGCTGCGGCGTTATCCCGACCTGATCATCGAGACCTGCGCCAGCGGCGGGATGCGCATGGATTGGGCGCTGCTGACGCGGGCGAGTCTGCAATCGTCAAGCGATCAGATGGATTATCGCCACACAGCGCGCATTGTTGCCGCGATTGGCACGGCGCTTCCGCCAGAACAGTGCGCCAACTGGGTGTACCCGCTTGCCAGCGACAGCCGTGAAGGGGTGATCTTCAATCTGGTCAATGGAATGTTGATGCGTATTCACCTGAGCGGCCAATTGGATCGCCTATCCGACGAGATGGTCAGCCTGGTGCATGATGGTCTGGACTTCTACCGCCAGATGCGCGCCAGCATCCCCGATGCAGACCTGATCTTCCCGTTGGGGCTGCCGACCGCATCGAGCACGTGGTTGTGCCTGGGGTTGCTGTCAGCATCGCGGGCGTGGTTGGCCGTGTGGCGGCTGGATTCAGATGATGAAATCTGCCACATTGAGCTGCCATTTCTGCGCGGCGCTTCGAGTCATGTCGCTGCTGCCTTCCCGAGTGACGCGCTTCCCGACATAGCGGTTGAAGGGCATCAGGCCAGGGTGCGCTTGCCAGAACCGTACAGCGCGCGCGTGTTTGTCTTTGAAATGGATGCCCCGCAAGATCGCGCATAAACCGGCCTGCATATAGGCGCGAAAAGGGCGGATTTGTCATCCACGAAAAGTCCGCCTGCACAATTATTTCGATTGCCCCTGGAGCTGCTACTCCCCAACACATCAGGTACGGCGTCGCCAGCAAGAGCAGCACCACTCCCCACTTTGGTCCTGTTCGTTTCAGCCTAACAAAGTGAGGGTGGCGAACTGCTGGAAGGTTTTGGGTTAATCGTACAGACGCGCATGAACGATTCCAGCGGACAGAATCAGCCATCAGCCGTAAAGTTTGCTCGAAATGTCGTTACCTGTCTATAATCTTCATGTTGCCAACAAGTATATTGATAAACTACCACACACTATGCAAACCGTCCCACGTATTAGCATATTCCTGTCCTCTCCCGGAGATGTGGCGGATGAGCGCCGTGCGGCTCGACTTGTCATTGAGCGCCTGCGAACTGACCCGCTGCTGCGAAACCAGGTCGATCTCGACATCATCGCCTGGGATGATCCCGATGCAGCAACGCCGATGCTCGCCACCATGACGCCCCAGGAGGCGATCAATCGAGGACTGGCGAAGCCAGCAGACTGTGAAATCGTGATCGTGATTCTGTGGGCACGGCTGGGCACGCCGCTCCCCGCCGATTATGTTAAGCCAGACGGCACGCGCTTTCTCTCCGGCACCGAGTGGGAGTATTGGGACGCAGTCGAAGCCAGCCGAAAAGCCGATGGTTTGCCTCTGGTGGTCGTCTATCGACGGGCGGGCGCACCTGCTCTCCAGCTAGACGATCCGAAATTTGCTGATAAGTACGAGCAGTGGCAGCGCGTGCAGACCTTCTTCGCGGACTTTACCGACTCTGATGGATCGATCCGTCAGGGTTATAACACGCATACCTCGACCGATGACTTTAGCCGTCAGCTCGAAGTTCATCTCAAGCAGTTAATACGGCAGGTGGTCGATGCTTTCATGCGGCGCGCCGTGCCGCCGCCTCCCGTCAAAGCCGAACCCGCCCGTTTGTGGCAAGGGTCGCCGTTCCCCGGACTGAGATCCTTCACGCCTGCCGACGAACCCATCTTCTACGGGCGCGGCGCAGAAACGGACGCGCTGGTTGAACGCCTGCGCGGGCAGCGCGTCGTCGCGGTGGTGGGCGCATCGGGGTCGGGCAAGTCGTCGTTGGTTGGCGCGGGGCTGCTGCCGAGGCTGGCCGCCAACAGCATTGACGGAAGCAAGGACTGGCTGCTGCCCGATGCCGAGCCGGGCGAAGGCGCGGCGCAGTGGAACGGGTTACGTTTCACACCGGGTGAGATCAACGACAACCCCTTTGACGCGCTGGCGGCCAAACTTGGCCCGCTAATCGGGCGCACACCCCGCCAGGTATCCGCCGAACTGCTGGCAGAACCCGGCGTGATACTGACGCTGTTGAATGACGCCTTAACCAACCGCCCGGATTGGGCGGAGGCGCTGCTGTTCATCGACCAGTTCGAGGAGCTGTATACACTGTGCGCGGCGCAACATCGCGCGCCGTTCATCGCGCTGCTGGCACAGATCGCCGCATCGACGCGGGCACGGGCGGTGCTGACGCTGCGCGCGGATTTCTTCGCCCGTGCGGTCGACGATACCACCCTGGCGGCGCTGTTGGAGTCCGGCACGTTTCCGCTGTCCGTGCCGGGCGCAGCGGCGCTCTACGAGATGATTATCCGCCCGGCGGAACGCGCCGGACTGGAGTTTGATGAGGGCTTGGCAGCGCGCATCCTCGATGAGACCGGCGCTGATCCGGGCGCGCTGGCGCTGCTGGCCTACGCGCTCGACCAGCTTTACCGCCGCAGCGCCGAGGATGGACGGCTGTCGTTCGAGGATTATCGCGATCTGGGCGGGGTGCAGGCGGCGATTGGCGAACGGGCCGAGGCAGCCTTCAATCAGCTTCCGGCACAGGCACAGGCGGCCTTCGGTACGGTGTTTCGCGAACTGGTCGAAGTTGATGAACGCGGCGAGCCAACCCGCCGCCGCGCACGGCTGGAACCGTTGACTGCTGAACCCGGCGCGGATAGCCTGATCCGCACCCTGACCAATGAACGCCTGCTGGTGACCGGACGGGGCGAGGGCGGCGCGGTGGTCGAAGTGGCGCACGAGGCCTTGCTGCGTACCTGGGATCGGCTGCGCTTGTGGCTTGATGAGCAGGTGAGCGACTTGCAGCTTCGGCGGCGGCTGGAAGGCGAAGCGCGGATGTGGGCGAACGCCCAGCGCAAGACGGATTACATCCTGCTGGGCAGCCGTCTGGAAGAGGCGGAGCGCTGGGCAGCGACGTTTCCCGCGCCGCCGGAAGTTGCGCGCTTTATCGAAGCCAGTACCGCGCAGCGCGTTCAACGAAGGGCAGATGAGGAACGGCGCAAAGCCGAACTGCTGAACGCCGCCGCCGCCGCCCAGGAAAGCCAGCGCCTGGCGGAAGCCAAGGTGAGCGAAGCGCAGCAGAGCGCCGAACGCGCCGAGCGCCAGCGACGCCGCGCACAGACGGCGATCATCTCAGCATTGTTTTTTGTCTGTGTTGCTGCGGCGGTCGGCACGTTTGCGCTTGTGCAGACCAACACTGCCAATTTGGCCCAGTCGCAGGCGGCAGATTCCCAGTTTCAGGCGAGAGATGCCCAAACGCAGGCAGCAGTTGCTCAGTTGGAGGCAGGAAATGCTCAAACGCAGGCAGCAGTTGCTCAGTTGGAGGCAGGAGATGCCCAGTCGCAGGTGTTAACCCAGGTCGCTGCTTTGAACGCGATTGTGCCAGGCGCAACTCGCGGCGCACAATTGAACAACTGGGAAAGCTCACTCGATTCAGAGTCGAAGTTAAATCTGGTAGTGACGCAGGGTGCGCCCCTCCGATATTCGGACAATGATTGGATGCCAATGACTCTAGCGTTCGATGATGGCGTGCCGATGGTGCTGGTGCCGCCGGGCTGTTTCATGATGGGCAGCCATGACGGTCCACCTGATGAGCAGCCTGTCAACGAACAATGCTTCGACGCGCCGTTCTGGATCGATGTGACCGAAGTCACACAGGTGGACTTTGAACGCTTGGGCGGCCTCAAATTGCGTGCCGACAGCTTTGACGGCGATCAGCGCCCAGTTGAGAACATTAACTGGTTTGAGGCGCGCGACTTCTGCGCGCGGCGCGGGGCGCGGCTTCCGACCGAACGCGAGTGGGAATACGCGGCCCGCGGGCCAGATGCCGTTGTCTATCCCTGGGGGAACACTTGGAACGAGAGCAATGCTGTCTGGAATAATAATTCAGATAGACAAATGGCAAATGTGGGCAGCATCCCGGCAGGACGGTCGTGGGTGGGCGCGATGGATATGAGCGGCAATGTCTGGGAATGGACGAGTTCGCTTTATCTGCCCTACAACAGCACGGAAGATCGTGAAGCGGATACCGGAACAAGTACGGATGTTCGGCGCGTGCTGCGCGGCGGGTCTTGGGGCAACTTCCGCGCCGACAACCTCCGCGCGGGGAGTCGTGTCGGGGGCAATCCTGGCCTCTGGAGCTTCGACCTTGGTTTCCGCTGTGCCCGCTCTTCCTGAGCGCAGCGAAGGATAGCTCTGATTTCTGAACACTGAGTTCTGGTCTCTGATCTTTGAATCCTGGCATCAGAGGATTCCGGTCTAGTCGGGGAAACCCGCGAAACCCTCATTGACGGCGCGGCTGATCAGATGCTCATTAGTCATTGCGCCAAACCGAGCGTGCATCTTTTCCATTTCAACCGGGACGTGATCTGACCGGGGGTGCAGCCGCCTGCCAGCAGACGCAGGATGGTGCGCGCTTCGGGTCAAGCGGTCGATCACCAAAACAAAAACACCCGTAAATAAACAGGTGTTTTGAGTGCTCCGCAGCCTGGATTCGAACCAGGAACCCATCGGTTAACAGCCGATTGCTCTGCCGTTGAGCTACTGCGGAAGGTGAGAAAGATAGTAGCAGAGCGCCCCGCGTGTGTCAAGACTGCGCCGCGCTATCTTCTCCTCGAATCACGCCCGCTCGAAGTGGAAAATGTGCGACTGATACGGGCGCAAATCCACGTACAGTCCATGATTTTCCATCAGCTCGCCATGCCGCAGGTAGCGGTCACCGCGCGGGACATCGTGCAGATGCC
>JAEUQX010000018.1 GCA_016788625.1 Anaerolineae bacterium | reverse complement strand
TAGCCCATCGCGGCGATTTCGGTTGGCAGCGCGTCTTCTGTCCAGGGAGCCAGGTCGATGTTACCAACCGGGTTTTCGCCCAATTCCCAATCGTAGAGCATCTGCGCGGCGGCGCGTCCACCCTCAGTATTGATGTTGGCGCGGCGGCCATCTTCGGTGAACATGAACTCGCCCATCTGATATTTGAGCGCCAGCCACGTCCAGCGCCCATCGCGCAGGTTGGCATCGAAGCCCGCGCGCGTGATCGCCCCGCTGGCATCGCGGATGGTAAGGCGGTTCGCCAGGCTGATGAGTTCATCCCAGGTCTTGGGGATATCGGCGTCGGTCAGTCCGGCGTCCGCCCAGGCCTTCTTGCCGTAATAAATCACGGTCGTATCGAAGCCTTCGTCATAGGCGTACAGACTGCCATTGATCAGGTTGGTGTCGATGCCGTCCAGCTTTTCACGCAGTTGGGCAACCCGTTCTTCCGGCCAGGCCTGCACCAGCCCGCCATCGACGAACTGCTGCATCCAGTTGCCATGGAAGAAGTACATGTCCGGCCCGGTGCCTCCCGCCAGCGCGAGCGGCAGACGAGTCCAGTAGTCGCCCCAGGGTGCGCCGGAAAGCTGGAAGTTGACCTTGCCGTTCACTTCCTGGCGGAAGCGCTCCATCCAGTCGGGAGTGTTCACCTGCTCGCATTCCACATCGCAGTTGGGACTCCACATGACCAGCGTAATCTCATCACCCTGGGCACGAACGGCAATCGGCAGCCCAGCCAGCGTTGCGGCGGCAACCGCGCCACCCGTTAAGCGTAAGAAATTTCGTCTGCTTAAACCGCGTTGTTCATTATTCATCGTGTCCTCCAAAAAGAGCTTTCAAGCGAACAAGAGTCAAATGAGCGAGGCTGCTCTTACTCCTTTCGTAACTACCAAGCGCGTGCGTGATTTGCTTTTTAAGGTGCGCTTCACTAGAATTGGGAAGCTTCCCAAGATTGTATCATGATTTTGATGGGGTGCAACTTTTGCTGGATGGCAGTGGTGTATTTCATTCGGGGGCGGCAGGAGGATATACGCTCTGGCCGAGGCTCATCTTCCTTGCGAAGATTTGTCACATGTCGGCGTGGATCACGTACATCCGCTCATGCGCGAGTTGGCGAACCCGTTGAACGATTTAGCGGACAAGACTGGCCTTGTCCCTACCCAAATGGCATGTTTGTAGGGACAACGCCCGCGTTGTCCGAATTCGCCAACAGTGTCATTTTGAAATGCACCCGATGGCGGTTATGAAGAGAATTGGCTGGAGGCGCGCACGACGAGTTCCGTCGGCACGATGATCTGCTGCGGAGCTTCCTGCTTGCCTTCGATCAGATCCAGGAGCAGCGACGTTGCTTGTGCGCTTTTCTCGACGACGTGATGATCAACAGATGTGATCGGCAGCACCGGGGGCTGGACGTACTGGGCAAGATTGTCAAAGCCAACCAGGGCGATGTCATCCGGCACGCGCAGATGCGCCTCATGAATCGCTTGCAGCGCGCCCAAGGCCGTGCGGTCGGTCGCGGCGAAGACGGCATCCGCCCCGCGAGCGAGCAGGGTTTGCATCCCGCTGTAGCCCGCCGCGTAGGTAAAGTCGCCTTCGACAATCAGGTTCGTGTCGAGCGGCAGTCCCGCGTCGCTCAGCGCCTGCTTGTAGCCTTCAAGACGGTCGATGCCGTCAACGTGATCAAGCCGCCCCGTGATGGTGGCAATACGCCGTCGTCCGGTCGCGCTCAAGTGCGCCACTGCCTGCCGCGCCGCCTCGAAGTTGTCGGAGATCACGTAGCTGACCAGCTCGGCATGGCTGGTCGGTCGTTCGACCATCACGAACTTCATGCGGTTATCCAGCAGGCGTTCGATGACGGGCGCGTTCATGCGCGAAGACGCAATCAGCAGGCCGTCCATCATGCGGTTTTCGAGGATACGACGGTAGAACTGTTCCTCATCTTCCTCGCCAGCGTCAATCCACAGCAGCGTCGCGTAGTGCCGCTCGTGGGTCGCCTGGTAGACGCCTTGCAGGAACATCGGGAAATAATAGGGGTCTTCAAAGGTGTCATTCAGGTTGTGCAGCAGGACAATGCCGATGATGAAGGTCTGATGCTGGTGCAGGATGCGCCCGCCGGGGTTAGGCACAAAACCTTCCTCTTCGATCACGGCGCGCACTTTTTGCAGCGTCTTCTCGTTCACATTCAGCCCACCGTTGATGACGCGCGAGACAGTAGACTTGGAAACTCCCGACTTACGGGCGATGTCTTTCAGATTTAGCGGGCGATCAGTTTTGGGGTCGCGCATGTTCAACACCAGGACGGATGAAAGTTTCGGCAAGTACCAGGATTCTACCGTGACGCCTTATGTGCCGGAATGTCACGGGTGTATCATCGTTGCACTCAAGAGATAATTGTGACCTAAACCATGCCAGACCGCAAAATGCCTCCCCCGCCTCAGACATTGACGCAGCAGCACACACCGCATGTTGTTTTTCAGCCGCGAACGTATCAGGGAATGCAGCAGGGGATCAACCTGCTGGTCGATGCCATCAGTCCGACGCTCGGTCCGCTGCCGCGCCATGTGGCGGTTGAACGTATGCAGCGCGGGCAGCCGCCGGAGCTGCTGGACAAAGGCGCACTGATCGCGCGGCGGGTGACCGGTCTCCCTGATGCCGACGCCGAGATGGGCGCGCTGCTGCTGCGACAGATGTTGTGGCAGCAGTACGAATTGTACGGGGATGGCACAGCGACCGCCGCGATAGTGTTCCAAAGCCTGTTCAACGAGGGCGTGAAATATGTCACAGCGGGCGGCAGCGCGATGCGCCTGCGAACTTGCCTCTTTGAAGCCTTGCAGCGCATCCTGTCCTGCCTGGCACAGCAAAAAAGCAGCGTGCAGGGACGAGAACAGATCAGACAGGTGGCGCAGACTCTCAGCCAGGATGCCACTACAGCAGAAATTCTGAGCGAGGTCTTTGACACACTGGGGGAATACGGGCGGGTTGACATCCGCAGCGGGCACGGCAGAACGCTGGAACGGGAATACCTGCACGGCATCTATTGGGCAAGTGGCATTCAGAGCCAGGAACTGATCACGGACAAGATCGCCAATAAGACCGATCTGGAGCGCTGCGCGGTTTTCGTCAGCGACTTCGAGTTCGACGACCCGCGCACGCTGCTGCCGATCATCACGGCAGCGGCGCAGGCCCGTGCCCTGGTGATTATCGCCAGCAAACTGTCGGAACGCGCCGTGAGTCTGCTGACACACATCAACAAGACCCCGCAGCGTTTCCAGGCCATCGCCGTGAAAGTCCCAACCGATCATGCGGCGCGTATCCGTATGCTGGAAGATGTTGCCCGCATCACGGGCGCGCGGCTGGTCTTGCAGGCTGCTCAAGAGGACATTCAGCGCATTCAGGCGCAAGACCTCGGTTTTGCAGCACAAGTCTGGGCGAACCAGGATTACTTCTGCATTGTTGAAGATGCCGATGGCGGAGAGCGCCGAGCTGCCTATCTGGCCGAGTTACACCAGCGGTTGCAAAATAAGGCGCTTGAGGATGAGCAGCGCACGCTATTACGAGAGCGCATCGGGCAGTTGCAGGGCGCATCGGCCACACTGCTGGTTGGCGGAGTCGGGCAGTCGGATATTGATGAGCGCAAAGCCAAACTCAAGGAGATCGTCTCCGCGCTGCGGAGTTCTCTTGAACAGGGAATCATACCCGGCGGCGGCATCGCGCTCCTGAACTGCCAATCCGCGCTTCGTAAGCATCTGGACAGCGACGATACTGATGAACGCGCAGCCTATCGAATGCTGGCTCGCGCCCTGGAAATGCCCCTGCGGCACATCCTGTCCAACGCCGGGTACGAGGCGGGCGAGGTGCTTGCGCGGATTCAGAATGAACCAGGCGGGTATGGCTTTGATGTCACGGCTGGGCAAATCCGCCCGATGCTTGCGGCGGGAGTCGTGGACTCTGCCGGGGTGGTCGCAGCAGCGCTGGAGCGGGCAGTACGGACTGCCGCGCTGGCGCTGACGGTTGACGTGCTGGTGCATCGCCGTACCCCTGAGTTTGCGGCGAACCCCTGAAAACAGCGTTCCCGAAATCAGCATCAGACTGTTGGGCGAAATCCGGGCATCTCATCCAACAATGTTGTTCTCGCGGAAGATGCGCCGCGCCGAGTCAGACATCCCGTCCCAGATCGCGCGCGGTATCTGAAGCGCGGGCGGCGGCATATGAAACCAGGGGCGGTTGTAGACGATTGCCAGCATCGTGCGGATGTCGGTGGTCAGGTTGGGCGCGCCGCGATGCCACAGACGCAGGTCACGGATGACCAGGTCGCCCGCCCGCGCCGTGACGCGCACAGACGGGATGGCGCTGTGGCGTTCGGCCAGCGCGCGCTCGTCGCTGTTGAGGTGCGTGCCCGGCCAGACTTCCGTGCCGCCATTTTCCGGCGTGAAGTCGATCAGCGGGATATTGACGACCATCAGCCAGGGCGGCAGCGCGACCGGGAATCCGGGAAAGAGCAGGCTGGGCATGTCGATATGGATCGTTTGAAATTCGCTGCTGCCGGGCAGCGTGGTGTTGGAATGGTAGAAGCTGCACACGAGATCATCGCCCATCGCTGCGCGCATGACCTGGGCGGCCAGCGGGTTGGCACACAGGGATACATCGCTGAACGGCGGGGCGAAGGGCACATGCATCCCAACATATTTCTTGCCCAGATCGATATGCTGGCGCACCTCTGGCTTCTGGCAGTGCTGGTCAAAATGTGAACGAAAGGCCGTGCGTACGGCATCGACCAGCGCCCGATCCAGCACTTTTTCCAGCACAACGAAACCCGCGTCACTCAACTCGCGCAGCGCCAGCGCTAAGGTGCGCGGCTTGAGCTGCCCTGCCTGAACCTCCGCACGTGAGACGCGCATCATATCGCTCCCTTTTGCAGACCTCGAAACGAAGGAAGTTATCCCGACAACAGTGTCACGATGATACCCCAGAACGCAGGTTGAGCCGAACGGATGGTTCGCCCGGAATGCATCAGGGGCAGCAGGAACAGATGTTGTTGGCGAATCGATATGCCCGATTTGAATCAGGCATAAAAGACCTATCTCGTCTTTTCCTGGATTGCATCTCTGTAGGGACACGGCAGTGCCGTGTCCGAATTCGCCAACAACATTCGGAACATATACAGGCTCGCAGATGGCAATAAAAAAGCCCGCTGCGCTGGCAGTGGGCTGTTGTGCGTACCTGGAGGGATTCGAACCCCCGGCCCTTTGCTCCGTAGGCAAATGCTCTATCCGCTGAGCTACAGGTACTGACTGACGTTATCGTAGCACGAGTGTCATGAAGGGTCAAGATTCAATTCACGCTGCTCGCGCGTGA
>JAEUQX010000702.1 GCA_016788625.1 Anaerolineae bacterium | reverse complement strand
CGATCTCCCTCTTTCGGCGAAACTCCACAATTCAGATAATTACATTGTCACTCTATTGACTTCTCCTTAGCCACTTGTGTACTGCATCTAACAATCCCTGAACATGCACACGGCCTAACTGTGATCTCGCTCTCGCATATGGTAGGGAATGGTGTACTCGCTGTTGCCCTGATAGAAGTTCTCGCCGCTGTTGAGCGCGCCCGGCACGAATACGCCGTACACCGCTTGATTGCGAACCAGCCAGGGCAGCACAACCAGACCGCTCACCAGCGCGACAGGCAGCAGGCGCAGCAGCGTCTGCCGCAGATTGAGGCGGAATAGGAACCACAGCGCGCCCAGCACGGCCAGCGGCGGCAGCAGCACGCGCGTGAGCAGCGAGAGGCCGAGGACAACGCCCGTCCCAACCGCCAGCGCCCATGTACCCCGGTCGAGGCGTTCGCGCCCGCGCAGCAGCACCAGCCCGTAGATAAAAGCGTGCAGCAGCAGCATGAAGAAGGGCGTATCGATCAGTGTCAGATTCTGGAAGATCAGATAGGGATAACAGGCATAGAACAATGCCGCCAGCGCCCCAATCCAGGCCGTTCGCGGGAACAAGCGCCGCCCGGTGTGATACAGCAGCATGATCGAGAGCACATCGAGCACGGTATGAAACAACGCCACCTGCACGCTGCCACGCCCGAAGACGCCGTAGACCGCGGCCAGCGCATAGCTGTACAGCGGCGGAATCAGCGCATCTGGCGCGCCGGGTTCGCGGCCATACACACCTGTACTGAGCAGGTTGCGCGCGTAGTCGTCGTAGGCCTGCGAGCCGTGTATCGCGCCCGTCTGGTCGAAGGCGAAGGTGGCCGGGAACGCGAAGAAGATGCCCAAACGCAGCGCGACGGCCAGCAGCAGGATGAGCGCGAGTCTGTAAGTTAAGAATCGTTGCAGTTGCATAGGGCGGCATTGTACACTGAAGCGTTGGCGGCGCTCAACCGTCGCTTGCCCAATGGCAACCATTCGCCGCGAGGTTAGGATGGTAGAATGACAGGGATCCATGTGAATGTGCAGAGACCTATTGTTTAACCCATGAGACGTACACCCCTTCTGATTGCTTTCATCATCGCCTGGTTCGGCCTGATCGCGCTGGCCTGCAACCTGGGCAGCAGCAGCGGCGGCCTGCCGCCTACGCTCGTGCCGCGCGTCACCGACACACCGCTGCCGACTCTCGGCTATGCCACGCTCAGCCCGGAGGAACTGCCACAGGCCGCGCAGGTGCAGCAGCCCGTCAGCGTCGCCCCGGCGATCAGCAGCAGCCTGCAGACCATGCTCAGCCGCGTCGAATCCGACCGTTTGTTCCTGCACATCGACCGCCTGACCAGCTTCCGCACCCGCCATGTCAACTCGCGCACTGACCTGCCCGACCAGGGTATCGGCGCGGCCTATCGCTATGTGCGCGCGCAGTTCGAGGCCATTCAGCAGGCGACCAACGGCAGTTTTGCCGTGACAGAGCAGCCGTTCACCGTCACATGGAACGGTATCACGACTTCACAAAACAACATCATCGGCATCCTTCAGGGCACTCAAATCGACGGTGGTGTGATCGTGCTGGGCGCGCACTACGACAGCATTTCGATTGATCCGCTGGATGCCGAGTATTACGCGCCCGGTGCGAACGACAATGCCTCCGGCGTGGCTGCCCTGCTCGAGATCGCGCGCATCATGAGCAGCGAACCCCGTCGCGCGACGGTGATGTTTGTGGCCTTCGGCGCGGAGGAAATCGGGCGGCTCGGCAGCATCGAGTTCGTCCGCTTTCTGCAACGGAACAATATCACGGTTGATGCCATGCTCAATATGGACATCATCGGCAGCCAGACCGGGCCGAACGGCGAAAACGCGGGCGACCGCATTCGTGTCTTCTCCGTCGGGCCGAACGAGAGCAAGTC
>JAEUQX010000675.1 GCA_016788625.1 Anaerolineae bacterium | reverse complement strand
GGGCCGAACGATCCACCGCTGCCGCCCGATGAGACACGCCCATTCTGCGAACCGGGCGGCCTATTGGGGAATCGCCCGCTCGACGACCGTCCCTGCGTCATGCCGCCGGGGCCGAACGACCCGCCCCTGCCGCCTGACGAGACGCGCCCGGTCTGTGAACCCGCCAGTGGCCAGCAGCCACCACCCGGTGACGACAACAACAGCGATGACGGGAATGGCGACAACAGCAGCGATGACGACAGCGGCAGTGATGACAATGATGGAGGCGGCGACTAGTGACTGGCGTGCGAAGGCCATTGCGCCGCCTATTCGCGCGCTGTATCATCACGCTGATCACGTACTCGTAAAGCGTAGGAGACATTCATGGCGAAAGAATATGATGTCCTCGTGCTGGGCGCGGGGCCAGGTGGCTACGTTGCCGCTATCCGCGCGAGCCAGCTAGGGCTGAAGACGGCGATTGTCGAAAAGCAGTACTGGGGCGGTGTCTGCCTCAATGTCGGCTGTATTCCATCCAAGGCGCTGCTGCGCAACGCCGAACTGGCGCACATCTTCCAGCATGAAACCAAGACTTTTGGCATCAAGGTCGAGGGCAAAGTCACCTTTGATTACGGCGAGGCCTTCAAGCGCAGCCGCCGCGTGGCCGATGGTCGCGTCAAGGGTGTCCACTTCCTGATGCGCAAGAACAAGATTGACGAGTTCGACGGCTGGGGCACGTTCACCGACGCGCACACCCTGGATGTCAAACTCAACGATGGCAAGAGCGAGACGATCAAGTTCAAACACTGCATCCTGGCGGCGGGCGCGACCACGCGGCTGATCCCCGGCACGACGCTCAGTGAGCGCGTCGTCACCTACGAAGAACAGATCATGCAGGAGACGCTGCCCAAGAGCATCATCATCGCGGGCGGCGGCGCGATTGGCGTCGAGTTCGCCTATGTGATGAGCAATTACGGCGTCGATGTGACCATCGTGGAATTCCTCGACCGCATCGTGCCGCTGGAAGACGAAGAAGTCTCCGCCGAACTGACCAAGCAGTACGAACGCAACGGCATCAAAATCCTGGCGAAGACGCGCGTGGACAAGATCGAGGACACGGGCAAGAACGTGCGTGTCACCGTCACGCTGCCGGATGGCAAGACGCAGGTGTTGGAAGCGGACAAGGTGATGCAGGCCATCGGTTTCAAGCCGCGCGTCGAGGGCTACGGCCTGGAAAAAACGGGCGTCAAGCTGACCGAACGCGGCGCAGTTGCGATCAATGCCAAGATGCAAACCAACGTGCCGCACATCTACGCCATCGGCGATGTGACTGCCAAGCTGATGCTGGCGCACGTTGCGGAGGTGATGGGCATCGTCGCGGCGGAGAACATCGTCGGCGCAGAGACGGTCGAACTCAACTTCGACATGATGCCACGCGCCACCTACTGCCAGCCGCAGATCGCCAGCTTTGGCTACACCGAGAAGCAGGCGCGCGAAAAGGGTTATGATGTCAACGTCGCCAAGTTCCCCTTCCAGGCCAACGCCAAGGCGCATGGACTGGGCGATTACGTTGGCTTCGTCAAGCTGATCAGCGACAAGAAATACGGCGAAATCCTGGGCGCGCACCTGATCGGCCCGGATGTGACCGAGCTGCTGCCAGAACTGACGCTGGCGCAGATGTGGGAGCTGACGCCTTACGAGATCGCCCGCAACGTGCACGCGCATCCGACGCTCAGCGAAGCGATCAAGGAAGCAGCGCACGGCCTTGAAGGGCACATGATCAACTTCTAAATCCCTCGCAACAATGATGACGGGCGTACAGCAGTGTGCGCCCGTTTTGATTCTGGTTTCAGCTATGTTGCAATCCTTGCAAGTTCTTGGGTTTCGCGATATGGGTGCTGAGTAGGTCAAATCGCATCCCCCGCGCGTGATGTTATCCCTCAAGTGGGATACCCCTCATTCCGGTTAACTGTGCAACTCCGGCGTTCTGTGGCAAACTGGTGCGTGTTTCATCGGTTGAGCAGGAGGCCGCATCATGGCGCGCTACCGTCGTTTCGGGATGGGTTGGATAGTCGGAATTGGGCTGCTGCTGGTCATCGCCATGCCGCTGGCCGCGCAGGACGGAGGCAGTTCTGCGCCGCCGCTCTTCGCCACCAACACGCCGCCGCCCAGCGCTTTCGCCCCGCCGGATGCGCCGATAGACCGCTACGCGCTGCGCCTGTGGGACGAACGCACGCTGAGCAATCTGCTGCTCAGTCAGGTACGCGCGCTGCGGCTGCGCGATGGCGAGCGCCAGTTGGCGATTCAACTGCTGCAAAACGAACTGCGGCGGCGTTTCCCCAGCGCTCCAAGCGGACTGGATGCACGGCTAGAGCTGCTGAACGCCATGCTGCTCGCGCCGCGCGGCTCGGTTGACATGCGTCCCGTCGTGCGCCCGTATATAGAATACATTCTCAATCAGGAGCAGCCGTCGTTCGGCAGCAACCTGACCTTCGATCATGAGGGTTTCACGCTGCGACTCACGCCCCTGCAATTGGACAATGACAGCCGCGCCGACGCCCTGATTCACATCCAGTACCCGACAGGTGATGACCCTTCGCCGCTGTATGTTGATTATGTGCTGGCGCGCGTGGATGAAGCCGGTATTTACCGCGTACTCGCCGCACCAGAGTCGCCCGCCGCACCGTTCGACAACATCCGCAGTGTGACACTGGAACGGCTGGGAGACTTGAACAGCGATGGGCTGGACGAGGTGGCGCTGAGCGTGGAACGCAGCGATGCGATCAACCGCGAACTGCTCATTTACGGCTATCGCGGTGGCGCGGCAGTCAGCCTGGTGCAGCCGGGTGAGCGCCTCCTCTACGGTGAAATCAGCGACTGGCCGTTGAGCGGAACGACGCTGAGTGTGCGCGAATACCGTGTTGAGTCGGCGGCCTGGCAATGCTATGGGGAGCGCGATGTCACCTGGTCGTGGGTCTCGAATTTCTATCGCCGTCCGACGACGCAGGGGAACTTCAGTTTTCAGAACCGCCTGGGCTGCCTGCTCTATGGCGCAGAACCGATCTTCGCTATGCCCGTGAATGAAGCGATCGGCACGATTGAAGAACTGCTGCCACTGGCCGAGCCGGAAGATGCCTACAGCGCGCAGCGGGCGAACATGATGCTGGCGGTGCTGCGCGTGCTCAACGCCGACATCAGCAGCGCTCTGGAGGAGGTCAACGCGCTGGCAGATCAGGCCGAGCCGGGAAGCTGGCTGGCGGGACAGACCAGCACCTTCCAGGACGCAGCCAACGAGTCTGGCATGACGCCGCTCAAGCTGTGCGCGCGTATCGAGCAGGCCGACGAATACGGCGCGTGTGATGTCAACCAACTGCTGGCGCGCCTGTTCGTCGAGCAGCCACTGCGGCGTGATGAGCCGATTGAGGCGCAGGTTTCGCGTTTGGGGCTGTCGATCCTCGATCAGGTCACGCTGACCGCTGTCGGCAGGCTCGACCGGGAAGCGGTGCGCTTCGACCTGGGCGGTGATGACTGGTGGGCGTTCGCGCCGTTGGGACGCGAGACGTATACCGCCGAGAAGATTTCCGCCCCGCCGGGCTACGAGAGCGCCGACGCGCCAACGCTGCTGCTCGTGCCGTCACCCGCCGCGCTGAACGCCCTGTTGGCAGCCAATGACCCGGAAGCCGCATTGAATGCACTGGAAACGCTGGCAACACGCAATCCGGGTGTGCCGCTGGCTTCTTCTGCACAGTATATGCGGGCGCTGAGCTACGATCTGTTAGGTGACCGGACGGCGGCACGGCGCGCATATTACGAGCTGTGGAGCGACGCCGCGTCATCGGTGTGGGGACAGTTGGCCGCCGCGCACCTGGAGCGACGCTAGACGCAATACAATTTGCCCATCCCGCGGGATGCCAGAGTCGCTATAATCTCCCATATACTGGCCCGATAGTTCGCGTCTCTGGATACAGATTGGAGCGCCGCGCATGGCTGATGTATTCATCTCCTATTCCCGCAAGGACAAGGCCTTCGTGCAGCGCCTCGTGCAGGCGTTGGCCGCGCAGCAGCGCGATACCTGGATTGATTGGGAGGACATCCCCGCCACCGCTGATTGGTGGAAGGAAATTCAGGGCGGCATCGAGTCGGCGGACAGCTTCATCTTCATCATCACCCCGGACTCGGTACGTTCTGATGTCTGCCGCCGCGAGATCGAGGCCGCGCTGAGCGCCAACAAGCGCTTCGTGCCGCTGCTGCACCGCACGTTGGATGCCACACAGGATCAGCAGCTCGCGCACCCGGCTATCAACAGCCACAACTGGATTTTCTTCCGCGAGACCGACAACTTCGACAGCGCGATGACGCAGTTGACCAGCGCACTCGATACCGACCTGAGTCATGTGCGCGCTCATACCCGTCTGATGGTGCGCGCGCGCGAATGGGAAGCGAACGCCAGCAACCGCAGCTACCTGCTGCAAGGCGATGACCTGCTGCAAGCGGAAGCTTGGCTGACCGAAGGCGTTGCCAAAAAGCCCGCGCCGACCGCCCTGCACGCTTCGTACATCACCGAAAGCCGCCAGGCTGCCATCCAGCGGCAGCGGCGCTTATTGGCAGGCGTGACCGTCGCGCTGGTGGTGGCGCTCGGTCTGGCAATTCTCTCGCTGCTGCTCTATGGCGAGGCCAACCGGCAGCAGGGCATCGCCTGGAACAACGCGGCGACGGCGACCGTTGCCCAGGGCGAGGCCGAAATCCAGGCGCAGATTGCCGTGAACAATGCAGCAACAGCGACTATCGCCCAGGGAGAAGCTGAGATTCAGGCGCAGATCGCCCTCAATAACGCCGCCACCGCTACCATCGCACAGGGTGACGCGGAGTTCCAGCGCGGGACGGCGGTTGCCAATGCGATCATCGCGCAGAACAACGCGGCGACGGCAACCATCGCCCAGGGTGATGCTGAGGTGCAGCGCGCCGCAGCACAGCAGGCTGCTACTGCTGTTGCCAACGAACGCAACCGGGCGCAGTCGGTCGCTATCTCCGGGCAGGCACAGGTTGAACTGACCGGGCCGCTGCCGGAACGCGCGCCGCTGTTGGCCTTGCAGGCGGTGCAGAACTTCGGCTACTCGTGGCAGGCGGAACGGGCACTGGCGGCGTCGGTCAAGGATGATCTGGCGCGCTTTACATTGAGCGGGCACAGCGACGAGGTGAGCAGCGTTGATTGGTCGGGGGACAGCCAGCGCATCCTGACCGCCAGCAACGATACGACGGCGCGCGTCTGGGGGCTGGACGGCCAACTGCTGCTAACGCTCGCTGGGCACACAGGCTCGGTCACGCGGGCGCTGTTCGCGCCGGGTGATACACGTATCGCGACGGCCAGCCTGGACAACACGGTGAAATTGTGGGATGCGAGCAGCGGTGCGGAACTGGTGACCCTGCGCGGACACAGCGACGGTGTTCTGAGTCTGGATTGGGCGCCGGATGGTTGGCGGCTGGTGAGCGCCAGTCGCGATGGCACGGCACGCATCTGGGACACGAATACGGGCGAACTGCTCTTCACCCTCAGCGGGCACAATGCGGCAGTCAACTACGCGGGTTGGTCGCCGGATGGCAGCCAGGTAGTCACGGCAGGCGGCGATGGTACGGCGCGCATCTGGAATGTCGAGACTGGCGAAGCACTGTACGTCCTCAGCGGGCATCGTTCGGTGGTGCTGCGCGCGGTCTATTCGCCCGACGGACTGCGTATCGTCACCGCCAGCACGGATAATACCGCTCGCGTCTGGGATGCGCGCACGGGCGAGTCCGTGTTCACGCTCAGCGGGCATGTGCGCCGCGTCACGCGTGCGCTGTGGTCGCCGGATGATCGCCTGATCGCCACGGTGAGCGCAGATGGCACGGCCAAGGTGTGGGACGCGCGCACGGGCGAACTGCTGCGGACTCTGTTTGGGCACACGGCCAGCGTCAACGGCGTGGCCTGGTCACCGGGCGGGCGGCGGCTGATCACCGTCAGCGATGACCGCAGCGCGCGTATCTGGGCAACGGAGAACGGCGGTGAACTGTTGGTCTTCCCCGGACATACTGGCATCATCTACAGCGTGGCCTGGTCACCGGATGGGCGTTACTTCGCCAGCGCCAGCGCGGACGGTACGGCGCGTGTCTGGCAGATCTGGACGAACGCGCGTAACCTGGCGGCCTTCGCGCAGTCCTGCTGCGCCGACCGTATCCTGACTGACGAGGAAAACATTCAGTTCGGGCTGCCGACCGCCACCGCGCTGCCTGTCCCGGCGGAGATCGTAAGCTGCCCGTCGACACTGCCATCGCGTCTGTATCCTGGCGCGCGCGGGCAGGTAACCGAGGACGACGACCCCGCCGCGCTGAACGTGCGCCGCGAGCCGAACACCTCTGCCGCGCGCATCGGGCAGGTCGCGCCAGGGCAGACCTTCCAGGTGATCGGCGGGCCAACCTGCGCCGAGGGCATCGCCTGGTTCGAGATCATCTATGGCATCAGCGCGCTGCAAGGCTGGATTGCCGAAGGGCAGAACGGCGTCTATTTCGCCCAGCCGCGCGAGGGATAAGGCAGCAGCCGCGAAACTTTAGGCTGTTCCAGGAATTATAGTTAGCCCAATTCACCCCACCCCAACCCCTCCCCATTACATGGAGAGGGGACTTGCTCCCCTTTCTCTGTTTACGGGCTGCGAGCGACCCAAGCGAGCGTGAGGTTGGGGGATAGGGGTTGCATTTGGCGCATTATTTCTCTGGAATAGCCTTAGTAGCCGCTTGTGAGGCGCGCGTCAATCGAACCAGAAATACTTCCAGTGTGGATGAGGCGCATTGCGCGAGGCAAACCAGCCCGGTGATCGCCGCGCCTCCGCCGGACTCAACAGAAGAATCCACGAGGTGTGGCTGATGATGCGTTGCTGGTCGAGCGGGTTATAAACGACGAATTCCCTGACGCCAATATCATCCAGCAGAAAGCGGGGCTGCTGAAACACCAGATTGTAGGCATCGCCCTGAGCAACATAGTGATACTGAGCGATGCCCACAACACCTGGAGCATAGTCCGGCCAGGTGGCGAACAGCGAACCGGGATAGCTGCCATGTCGCGCATGGTAGGCTTCGATGTCTTCAATGATTTCCGCGCTCGTGGCAATGGCTCGATCTCGGCTCATCTGGGTTACAGGCGCGGCCAGTGCAAGCTGCAAGAGCAGGGCTGCGACCGGGATGACCATGAGGTAAAGCGGCATCAGGCTCATGACCTGGCGTTCCGGGTCTTTCAGCCGCTTCACCGTGAGCCTGAACCGAAAAACTGCATACAACCACAGCACGAAAGCCAACAGTCCAAGCGCAAGCCCGCTGGTCGCAGCGCCGATGACCGCCACCGCAGCCACGGCGAGCGTAGCCACGATGGCGGTGATTACCGCGAAGACAAATCCTCCGCCTCTTGCGGGGCGGTTGTTCCTGCGCCTGGCTCGCCGCCAGAATTCGTAAGCGAACCACAAACCGCCCAGCGGCACCAGCGGCAGGCCGACGATTCCGAAGACCTGCGCCATCAGGGAAATACCTACGGACAATCCGTCATACGCACCGGGGAGAAATGGATACACCATGCACAGAGCAATCAGCGCCGTAATGCTGCTGAGCACTACAACATGCGTGACGACTGCGCCTGTTCTTGTATGCATCATGAACAACCTGCCTCCTCAGCCACTCCCACATGCAATCGAATCCTTGCACGATGTAGGCTTGTGGAGCAGCCGAATGACTGCCCTTCGGCGCTCGCGGATCCTACCACGCTGGCGATGACCGGCACAATGACGCTGAATCCGCTGAGGCGCGGCTTACGCTTATCCCAGCACAATCTCCGCGATAGTGTTCGCCAGCTCGTCCGGCAAATGTGTCATATTGCCGCTCAGCACAATGATGATGGTCTGGTGTTCCGGCAGATACACACCTGCGCTGACAAAACCCACCACCCCGCCATTATGCCCAAGCGCCTCGCCGAAGTCGCTCTCCCACTGCGCCAATCCCAGGCTGTAGCGCCCTTCTATGTCGGCATCCTGAAAGCTCAACAGTTCAGCCATCGACTCTTCGTTGAGCAGGCTGCGTTCTTGCAGCAGCGCCCGGTAGAAGGTCGTCAGATCGCCGACGGTGGAAATCAGCGCGCCATCACCCATGCCCGCGCCGTCGTTGATGTCGGTCACGTCGTCAAGTTTGCCGTCGCCATCAATGTCGAGATAGCCGTTGACGAACTCGCCTGGCAGCGTCTCGCTGATCTGGGTGTAAGTATTAGCCATCTCCAGCGGGTCGAGGATGCGCTCACGCACCAGGGTGTGCAGCGGCTGCCCAGTCGCGCTTTCCAGGATGAGTTGCAACAGCAGGTAATTGCTGTTGGAATAGCTGAATTGGGCGTCCGGTTCAAACAGCGCGGGTTGGTCATGAATATATGCCAGCGCCTCGTTCACCGTCCATTCGTGCGTCGGGTCTTGCTGAACCGCCAGCCAGAATGTCATCCCCAGATAGTCGGGAATGCCGCTGCGCATGGCTAACAACTGGCGGATGCTCACGCTGTCCAGGTTGGCGATCTGCTCGACCAGCTCATCCGGCAGCCAGTCGCGCGCCGCGTCATCCAGCGCAAAGACGCCCTCCTCGGCCAACATCAGCGCGGTGACGGCGACAAAGGTCTTCGACATGCTGCCGATACGGAAGCGGTCATCGGGTTCAGTCGGGCGTTCGCCGTCGGCCAGACCGCTGGTCGCTGTCCAGTCGCCATCCGGCGTACTGACCTGCACAACAAGGGCCGTGTCATCCGTGTTGAAGTCGCGCAGCGCAGCATCGAGCGCCGCCTGCGTGTCGTCCTGCGCCTGCACGCCGATGAGGCTCACAGCCAGGAGAGCGATGGTGATTACAATACGAACCATGTCAAACCTTTCAATATGTATGAACGAATTTGGCTTCCCGTCCCTATACGCAGCCGGGGCTGACCGCGTTGCGCGGCGTACTGCCGATGCTATACTGAACACGTTGTTTACCGAGGTGCAGGGAAGATCATGAGCATAAGTCGATGGGTCAGGTTCGCGCTGCTGTCTCTCATGCTGCTGGCTGCCGGGAGCACCCTGGCGCAGCAGCCATTCAAGTCCATCAGCGTGCAGGGCAAGGGCGTCAATATGATCGTCTCGCGCGATGGACGTTACCTGGCAACTTTCGATACCTTGGTGCTGCACATTGAAGAGACGCAGCCGACCGCCGCTATGACTGCCGTGCGCGTCTACGCGGTCGATACGGGGCAACTGTTGTGGGAACTGACGGATGCGACCGATTTTGTGATGGACGGCGCATTCTCACCCGATAACCGCACGCTGGTGACGTATCACCAGAACGGCTTTATTTACCTGTGGGACATGCGGAATGGCGAGCCATCGCAGATCATACCCGCGATAGAGGGGGTCGGGCAGCCCGTGTTTTACTTCTCCGACGGCCAACGACTGCTGACGCGCGGCGGCAATTTCTTCTCGCCCCACCTGTTGTGGAATCTCGACAGCGGCGCGATCACCGCAGTGTTCACACACCGCTTTGACAGCCGTGCCGTGATGATGCAAGCGACCGATGGGATGCGGGTTGAGGGCACATCGAAGTATAACAGCGTCGCTACCGTGCTGTCACCTGACGAGACCCACTTTATCACTGTGACGCAGAGTGGCTACATCTGGGACTGGGATCTGGCTGAGCCAGCGCAAAATCCGACCATGTTGCGGCAAGGAACAGAGATGCCCGATTTCCCCATTCGCCATATTTACTTCACGCCGGATGGCGAGTCGTTGGTCTACTTTGCCTATTATCGTGACGATGCGCTTTCCGGCATCTACCGTCTGGACATCGCCAGTGGGGAGGAGATGCTGATCCACAATGTGACGACGCGCAGTGGGTTTGCTCTATCCCCGGATGGGCAACGGGTTGTCTGGGGAGATGTTGAGAATGCAGCGCTGAGTTTCGCGTTACTGGCTGATCCGGATACCGTGACAACGGTGAGCATGGCGGAGATCGGTGTGACGCCGCGTCTGTGGCCGAACCAGATCAGGCCGTTTGTATTCGTCAATGAGGGCAGTCATCTGTTGGTGAGTGGTTTCCTGGATGAAAATCTGGATACCCCGTTCATCTATCTCGTGGATGTACCGTCTTAGCATGAGAATCGAACAGGGGGCAGGCACATCGTCCTACCCCCTGAACAGCGTTAGTATCTGTCTATCCAGAAACCTCACCCCCAGCATACAGGGTGCGTATGCCAGGAACAGCGGTTTACGGATAGGTTCTTACTTGTTGTGGGGCGCGAGACTAGGGGCGGCCGCCGCCGCCATTGCCGTTGCCACCACCATTCCCGCCGCCGTTACCGCCGCCATTGCCGTTGCCACCACCATTCCCGCCGCCATTACCACCGCCGTTACCGCCACCGTTGCCGTTGCCATTGCCGGGGCGGCCTCCACCATTGCCATTCCCGCCGCCGTTGCCGTTCCCACCACCATTGCCGTTATTGCCATTACTTCCATTGGTGGTATCTGTGTCGCTGTCATTGCCGCGCAGCACACGACCGGGCGCTAAGTCGGAGGGATGCACATCACTCTCACGCATGATCTGTCCCCAACCTTCGCCGTTCTGATGACGATCCAGGTAATCCTGTGCGGTTGAGCCATCGGCGCTGGCCTCCGCCAGGGAGAAAGCGCGGATGATGTTGCCGAAGCCGTTACCCGCGCAGTGCATCGCCATCACCTCGTCATAGCTGACGCCGAAGGTTTCCGCGATGCGCGCCGCGACGGGATGGTTCGGGTTGCCGCAGGTGGCAATCTCGGTCGGCTCTGGGGTCATCTCCGGGGTGGCCTCTGGGGTCATTTCCGGGGTCGCTTCTGGAGTCGCTTCCGGGGTGGCCTCTGGAGTTTCCTCCGGCGTTGCTTCTGGTGTCGCTTCCGGCTCTTCGACCTCGTCATCGAAGAATTCCAGGCTGATGGCCTGGAGCGTGCCATCGTTGAGCAGGATGCCCGTCACGATTACCAGATCGCCCGCTTGCAGTGTTGACGGATTAAAGGCGCTCGCAGGAGCGACGATCACACCCGCCACGATGATTTCGCCGGATGCGCCGAATTCGACCGCGCCCGTGAGGATCGTAAACGCCGGGTCAGACTCGGCGTTGCTGCTGTCCTGCGCCAGGCTGGGCAGCGCGATGCTGCTGAGCATCCCGGCCGTCAGCACAAGAAGCAGCACAATGAACAACTTGGCATTACGATTCACAATCGGTTCTCCTATTTAGATGGTCATGGTGAGCCGCGCAGTTACAGGCGCCGCTTATGAAATACAACGTTGAGGGCGTGTAGATGTTACACACCTGTCTCAAGGCTATCACGAACTCTTGATTGCGACGTATAAGATATGGAATAGGGGCGAATGCCTGCCATGACCAGCACCGCATTGTTTTGCGCTGAGGACAAAAGGCCTGCTGGCAGCAGGTTAAGGGACAAGGGCGAACAGCTTGTCCGCCCCATGTCGATTGCGTGGTGGGTCAGGTCGCAGGTGTTTGCTCGCGGTTGCGTTTAACGAGCGCGTTGCTTTCGCGGCGGAAGACGGAGATGAAGGCGAAGATTATCATCAGCAGCGCTTCCAGCCCAAAGAAGCCATAAGCGATGTTACCTTTGAGTTCCATGTCGCTCTCGCCACTGCCCACGTCACCAATCTGCACACCCGTCGCGGCATAATCCTGCACAAAGCCCATGAAGCCGGTCGCCCCATATTCTTCCTGCAGGAACAGATCGAGCAGTTCCAACGCTTCTTCGCGCGTGGCGCTGGGGTCTTCTTCCTGAACGAAGCTAACGAGCGAATCCTGATAACTGATGTACTGCCCGCCCCAATACACCGCCTGTGCAACCAGGCAGCCGATCAGCGCGATGAGCAGCAGCGGCGCAGTGGCGACCTTCTGACGAATCGTCGGAAAGTAAGCGGCAAAACCGATCAGCATTCCACCAATGAGCGGCATGAGCAGCACAAGGTAGAAGCCAACCCGGTCGAGCAGCGCCAAGCCGATCCCGACCAGCACAGAGACAATAATGCAGACAATGAACGCGGCGATCCAGCGCATAAATTTCCCCCTTTAGCAGCGCTGTAAATAGGTATGCACATCGTAATGCAAGCCGTGATTTGGCGCAATTGTCATTCGCGCAGCCCCCCCAGCGCCTCAATCACTGCCAGAGCATCACCCGCCGGGGCTGCCTGCTCAATCTCGTCGAACATGGCGCGGAAGCGTTTCTCGCTCCCATCCGGCGCCCGAAACACGATGTCCAGGTAACCGAAGCGCGCGGGCAGCCAGTATTGTTCCAACCCGTCGAGCAGCGCCCAATAGCTGCCGATCACACGCGCCGCCAGCGCAAACTCGTCATCCAGGCTGTCCAGTGGAACGATGAGATAAAAATCAGTGGTCATCGCGAGGAAAGCTGCGCCGCAGCTTTCGCCATAAGCCTCGACGCGCACGCTGAGCTCTGGCTCCATCCGGCCCGACAGATTGAGCGCAATGTAGGCCATTTGGCTGATCTCCGGCAAGTCCTGGCGCGCCCACATGAAGGCGCAGGGTGTCCCATTGCTCACGAAGGGTGTCGGCGTTGGCGAGGGCGTGCGCGACGGCGTGCCCAGGTAAGCCGACGAGAGCGCGGTCTCCTGTGCGTAGAACAACACATAGGTGCTGGGGCCAGCGGCGGTGGTATAAAAAACCAGTGTTTGCCGGCGCTGCGCGTAGAGCGTTGGTTCATAGGGCAGCGCTGTGGCCGAGGCGCTGGGCAGCGCGACTTGCAGATTGTCACCGGGCATCGGCGTTTCCAGGCAGATCACCCCCGTCTCGGAGCAGTCGCGCGGCACAGGCGGCGTGCCCTCGGTAGCCTCGGCAGCAACGGCGGTGACTGTCTGCCAGAAGCGCGTGTTCAGGTTTGAATCGCTCAGGATGGCGCTGGCGGTGAGCTGCTGCTCGTTCGGCGCAGCCAGCACGTTGGTGAGGATGACCGCACCAGACAGCCCGATCACGAACAGGAACAACAGGGACAGCGCGGCGAACACCAGTTTGCGGTTAGGTGCAGGCGTCATAAAACCTCCGATATTGCACGGAATTCAGCCTATAGACGCCGCTGGGGGCGCAAAAGTTCCGCGCAATCATGCGACGCCGAATGCCCCCGCCAGCACGCCAATCAGCCCGCCAGCCGCAATCAACCATGTTGCGTTCAGCCTGAAACGCAGCAGCAGCACCAATGCTCCCAATGCCAGCAAGATCGCCAGCGGACTCCACGCGCTGCCGTCCAGGTTCCGCAGCCCGGCATTGATCAGGTCGAGCAGCGTCACCCCGATAGCGGCGATCACCCCTGCGTTCACCCCGGTCAGGAAGGCGCCCAGGAAGCGACTGCGGCGCATCCGGGGGATGAGCGGCGCGGTGAGGATGACCAGCACGAACGACGGCAGGAAGACGCCCAGCGTCGCCAGCAATGCCCCCGGCAGCCCGGCGACAATATAGCCGACGACCGTGACGGTGGTCAGCACCGGCCCCGGCGTGGTCTGGCCGATAGCAACCGCGTCGAGGAGCTGCTGCGCGCTGAGCCAGCCAAAGCCGTTGACAATATCCTGCTGGATATACGTGATCAGCACATAGCCGCTGCCGAACAGCACCGAGCCAATCTTGAGAAAGTACCAGAACAAATCCCAGAGCGTGGCCGGGGCGTTCTGTGCTGCCTGTACCAGCGTCGGCAGCGCAACCAACGCCAGCGTCCCGGCCTGCGCGGGGATGCCCACCCGGTACAGCGCGTAGATCAACCCCGCGCCGAGCATCACCAGTACTTCCGGTGTCGGCGTGGCGAACAGGACGAGCGCGGCAACAATGAACAACACCCACAGCACACGGTTCTTGAGCGCGGTCTGCGCCAACCGCCAGCCCACCTGGGCAATGATCGCGATGATTACAGGCGCGATACCCCACAGCATCGACTGCACCTGCGGGATCGTACCACTGCTGACATAGAGCATCGCCAGCGCCAGCGTGAGCAGCATGGCGGGAGCGATGAAACACACCCCCGTGACGATCGCACCGGGAATGCCACGCATCACGTAACCGACGTGGATCATGACCTCGGTGGAGTTCGGGCCGGGGATCAGGTTGGTGGCCGAGACAAGATCGAGGTAATGCTCGCGCGTCAGCCACTTGCGCCGGGTCACGATCTCATCTTCCGCGACGGCAATGTGTGCCAGCGGGCCGCCGAACGCGGTGATGCTCAGGCGCAGGAACAAACGAATCAGTTCGCTGTAGGCAACACGTGGCGGCGCGTGGGTGGTCTCGGTCATCGTGGCGGCCTCTCGTCGTGAACGCTGATGGACGACGAGGATAACACACGATCATTAAGTGACGTGGTGTACTTTGCTATCTATTGTTCAGCGAGCATCGCGCGGCAACAACGCCCTCCTTGGGTCTTACACCTCAAGCTCATCTAATACCAACACCTGCACCTCGGTCACGCGCTTCAGGCCGAGGTCGTTGGTCAGGAAGGCGTCGCAGCGTTGACTGACCGCCACCGCGATTTGCAGCGCGTCCGGCGTCTTGAGGTTGTAGCGGGCACGCAGGGCGGCGGCTTCTTCAGCAATAGCCGGGGTGATGGAGATGAGTTGAAAATGGCGGCTATGCAGTAGCATCTGACGATATGCTGCAACGGTCTTGGTATCCTGATTTTGGAGGGGCTTCACAAGGACTTCACTCAAGGCAATTGATGCGCTGAATGCCTGTATTGGCTCCTTGCGGATTAAATCCAGGATGACCTGCATACGAGTGATGTAAACAGCGCGTTTCTCGAGTGCATAAATCAAAGGTGCAGAATCAATGCAAAGGCTTCGAATACCGTGAAAGGCACTGGTGATGTTCACGGACGGTGATCCCACTCGCTGCGTAGGCGCTTGATATGATCTTGCGGGTCTTCGTCATCTGCTAGATGTGCGCCAACACCGATGAAGTCGATCAGGTCATGAGTCTTTTCGCTGTCGTCCAGCGCATCAATCAGCACATGTAGAAGCTGGCGTCGTTCTTCGCGATTGAGATACTTGATTTCTTCGACCATTTCTTGGAAGGTCATCATTCCCTGCTCCTCTGCCACTGTCTCCTTCTATGATACTACCCCTCACCCAAAATCTGTGCTGTGCGGTCGAGGCTGCCGACGCTGTAATACTTGGCATCCGGATGATGTACGACGATGGCTGCCGTGCTCTGCTCCGGCACGAGCTGGTAGCTCTCGGTCAGCGTCACGCCGATTTCGCTGACGATCTGCGGCATCAGCTTCCACACAATCTGGTGATCATCCAGATCGGGACAGGCCGGATAACCCCAGGAGTAGCGCTTGCCCTGTCCGGCTGACAGACCGAGTTCACGGTTGATCACGACACGGTTGACGTAG
>JAEUQX010000634.1 GCA_016788625.1 Anaerolineae bacterium | reverse complement strand
GTCGTCGCGCTCAGATGGCGGGCGTCTTCGCTATGCTCACGAAATGTCAGACGACGACCATCGTGAATTAGCCGCCATGCTTAAGGCACTCAAAGGCATGGTTATCCTCAGCGGCTACGATTCGCCGCTGTATCGCGAGCTATTCCCGGATTGGCGCACCCTAAGCAGAGGGGCGACCACTAATGGAAACAGTACATCCACAGAATATTTGTGGATCTCACCAAATACTGATGCGCTTTGGGCTAAATACCGCAGCGAGCCCATTAACCTGCCGCTGTTTGATAGCGAGGCGGTGCAGCCATGACGCTCAACACGCGCTCAGATCGCCGTCGTAATCAACCCGTTGAACGTCCCACGCGCATTGACCCTGACACGGACGAGACCGAGCAGCAGTGCAGCCGCTGCAAGGAATGGTGGCCGCAGGATCGGGAGTTCTATCACTACTCCAATGGCAATCCATCGCCCACCTGCAAGGCCTGCTATGAGGAAAGCCGCAAGCGCAGCCGCTCGACCAAAGCGCAGGTGCGCCGTGCCACGCCGCCGAAGCTGCCGCCTGTACGCAAAGGTGTGATCCAGCCAGCGAATAACTGGCAAAGAAAACGACACGATATGCACTGTAGTGCCGTGATGCTCGCGGTGCTTCAGCTGCTCGTGGATGCCAGGAGTCAGGAGTTTTTGTACATCCATCTTCCGGGCGTTCATAAGCGCACGTTGAACTCGCTCAAATCGCGAGGCTGGATTGCGGAGAACCCTGGACTGGATGGCATTCGCTTTCGCATCACGCCTGAAGGCGAGCGCGCGCATCGCATCTTTTCGCACCCGGCGCGCCGCACCGACGGCATTTGCCCGGTCTGCGGTGTGCGTCCAAAGCGCGTTCGTCCTAATGGTGCGGTTTATGGGTACTGCCGTGAGTGTGAGGCGGAACACAAGAAGCGTCAGTATCAGCTAGGTCGCCAGCGCATCAACCCGGAGCGCGCCTGTTCGCGCTGCCACGAACGCCCGCTGCACCGCATGTCCGGCGGGAAACTATCGACGTACTGCACGGAATGTCGGCATGAGATGCGCAAGGCGGAAAAGCGCGCGCAGCATGACCGCGATCTGGCCCGCATCGCCGCAGGTGAGGTACTGCTGTGCCGCGCCTGCAAAACGCGACCGCGTGCCCATACCGATAGGTACGTTCGCGACCGCTGCAACGAGTGCCAGCGGGAGTACATGATCCAGTACAACGACCGCCGCCGACCAGCGAGCAAGGCAGCAAAAAGCAGAAAGGATGGGTTGCCATGAACCCCGGCGACATTATCAAGACCTCGTACAACACCGGGCCGTACATCATCGTCAAGGTGACGCAAACTCAGGACGGACTGATTCACCTGACGCTCAAGGCTGCTCTCACGGATGACCCAAGAGCGAAGCGGCAAACCTACTGGATTAACAACATTCAGCGCGTCGATGACCGCTGGATTGCGAATGGGCGCGATGAAATCTACATCATCCAGGAATCATCCGCCGAACCTATTCAGTTGAGGCTGTTCTGATGATTACCGTACACCGTGCGCACGACGACCTACTCGACCAGGTGCGCTTCCACTGCCAGGCATATCACTACCTGCATTCCTGGCCGGACCCGCGCAGCTTGCCCTTCGCGTACTACGCGGAGATTGATGGACGCACGCACGCGGAGGATGGACGGCTGCTCGGCCTTGTGGTGATGAAGAAACCGCAGCACCACCAGCATCATGGGCTGTTCGGCTATCCCAAGCTGCCGACGGCATGGCAGGTGCTCGACCTGGCGCGGGTGTGGGTGCATCCGTCGCTGCAATTCCAGCGCGTCAACGGCCACAGCCTGTGCATCTTCAGCCAGATGGTGGGCAAGGTGCTGCGCCGCGTGCAGTGGGACTGGCTGGAGCATCATCCGCCCAGATACCCGGATCGATCCTATCACATCGAACTCATCATCAGCTACTGCGAGATTGCTCACCACACGGGCAAAGCCTATCGCGCCAGTGGGTTTACGCAGCACGGGTTCAGTCGCGATATGTCAATGGAGGTGTACATCCGCCGCCTGCGCCCGCCGCAGCAGCGCTGGACACCGAAGCGCCTACCCGCCCGCGTCGAGGCGCAGATGCCACTGTTTGCCGATGTGCCGATTTTGTACAGGGAGTGTGAGGCATGACACGTGCTGTATTCATCCCGTCACATCATGTGCCCTACAAACCAATCCGCGTTTTTTCGCATGGCATGGGGACACAATCCGTCGCGGTAACAGTTGCCCAGGGCGAAGGGTTATTACCTAACCCCTACGATGTGTTTGTGTTCGCCAATGTTGGTACGCAGTCCGAAAACCCCGCGACTCTGACTTACCTGCGCAATGTGCTGCGACCGTACATGGCGCGCAAAGGGATGATGCTGGTCGAGGTTTGGCGCAAAGACCGAGCAGGCAATCAGGTTGATTTATTTGAATACACCATGTCTGATGCCAATCGCTCAATCCCGATGCCAGTGTACTTCAGCGAAGGAGGGGTGGGCAACCGAACCTGCACCCTGGACTGGAAGGTTCGCGTGGTGTCTAAGTGGGTGCGGGAGCATTATCCTGGCGCGGATATTGAAATGGGTATTGGATACAGCGTTGATGAAATGCACCGCGCTGCGAAAAAACCACTTGCCTGGCATGACACGGAGGTGACGTGGGATAACAAGCGCAAATGCTGGGTTGCTGGACGCAATCTAGGTTACTGGCAGCGCTACGATTACCCGCTCATTGAGATGCAATTACGTCGTGAGCGAGCGATTGAAATCATACGGACTGCGGGACTCGAAGTCCCACCGCCATCGCATTGTAAAGGTTGTCCGTTTACGCAGATGAGTGAGTTCCTGGATATGCGCCGGGACGATCCCGATGGCTTCGAGCGCCTTATAGCTATTGAGGACACGATAAACGCTAAGTACCAGCGGATTAGAGCAGGCAGCCCTCATCGCTCGAAGCGTGTCACGTTGTATCGCGGTTATATCCCGTTGTCACAGTTGCCCGACCAGATGTCACTTTGGGATAGGTATTTTGACCAAGATGCCGCCTGCAATGAGGCAGGGAGTGTTTGTGGTGTCTAGGATAATCACCCTGCGCTATCGAGAGGAGCATACCCGATGACCACGCACGACTCGCGCCGTCGCCGCGAACACATCGTCCGGCAGACGCTGCGTCGGCTTGGCTGGTACGAGTTGGCGCATCGTCACCGTCGCCGTAAATGGAAAAAAGCTCTCAAGCACCTTTGCGGCAGTGTACGACGCTAACCAAAGCCTCTCTCCGCTCCCCTCCCCACTGCGTGGAGAGGGGCAGGGGAGGGGTCTCAGAAACCGCTGTATCGGAAACAGAAAGAGTCAATCATGAAATGGTATCGGCTCGATGAAAGCAACCTTTTCGTGGGTGAATACGAAGTCAACTACCGCGAATCTGCGGACGGCACAGTGTATTTTTGCCCACTGTGCGGCGCATCGACGTGGGAATGGTACGGGGAGATCGACCAAGAGTGGGATGGTACGCCCGTTTACGGCAGCAACCTGGTGTGCAGCGCCTGTGCCATCGGCTCCGAGGTCGAGATCGACGAGGACTAACTCTGCAATAGGTGCTACCCCCTAATTTCTGGGGGTCTGTGGTAATTTGCCTATTCCCTGCTTGACAATCATAGTCCTACTTTGATATACTCTAATCATGGTAAGGAATTGAGCAGGAGAGAGAGAAAATGAACAGCGAAATCAGCAAGTTGATGGAAACGGTCAGTGAGGCAGATGGTATCCAGGCACCCTACGGCGGCGGCGATTACACGATTACCGCCTGGGAAAACATGGACGGCGGCTATGATCTGGTCTTCGCTCGCAGCAACTCAGGTATCGCACACGACAAAGAGCATTATGATACGGCTTCGGATGCTGTGGCGCGCGCTCTTGAGTTCAACGCCGACCCGCGCCAGTGGTATCCGGTGGTGTTCGGTGAGTGCTAATTCACGCACGGTACTGAGGGTCAAGTTCGACCCTCAGTCGCTCACTTACAAATTGTTGGATGTTTACGCCGCACGCGCTGGGCTGGATACCAGCGCAGCAATTCGCGAACTGTTACTGCACACACTCTTGGAGTGGTGGAGTATGCAGCCCGACCTGGATGACTTGGCGGACTATGACGTGCTGTATTATCGCTGGGTTGGCACATTGGAGCAGGACGCCAGCGAAGACTATGACGAGTTTGTGCGCTGGATGGCGCGGCGGGAGATGCCTGCGCGCGGCGGAAAACGTGAAGGGGCGGGGCGTAAAAAGCAATCTGAATAGATACTGGAATCACAAAACGCCGGGTGAAGAGTCCGGCGTTTTGCTTTACGTTGGGCAACTTGGGATATGCTTATACGTTGCCGTAACTATAGCACACCCGTGCTACCCCCGCCACCCCGCTATATTCGCTCACCTCAGCGAGCGCACACGGAGCGTCCCCGAATTTCGGCGGGATGGCAGGATACTAGACCTCGCTCCGCAGCACCGCCCCGATCTGCCACGCGCAGACCAGTGCCGCGACGGCCCACAGCGCCACGATCAGCGCGAACATCAGCCCGCGCCTTCGTCGTACTGCGGCACCTTCGGCGCAGTCAACGCTTGCCCCGTGTTGGGATTGCCATCCGTGATGTCTTTGATGAACTCCGCCGCCCTGTCCACCGTCGCATCCACGACAGGCAAATTTAGATTGCCCGCGTATTGAAAAGCCGCGCCCAGGAACTGAATCGCGTGCTGCACACTCAGGCTGCTCTCCATGTATTTACGCTCAGCCTCGTCGCGCACCGCCTTATCGGTCAACACCTGGTTCATGCTGCCCAGGAGCGCGCTGATATTGCGCTGCTGGATCATCACAATCGCCCCGCAGCCCACCGTCACGACGATCACCGTCACAATGTATAGCGTGGTGTTCGTCTCGCCCGGCTGCAACACAATCGGCTCACCGATCACCACCGGCACCCGCGTCGCTTCGGGTGGCGCGCTCGTCATCACGATCTGCGTCGGCACAACCGCCAGCGTCGCCAGTTCACCCGGCTCGCGGGTCTCTTCTTGGGCGAGGGCGGGCGGCGTCAGCGCCAGCAGCAGCGTGAACAGCAGCGCGACGATCAGAATAGCAGACTTGATTCTGTACATGATCAACCTTCCTTACACATCCAATGGGATTTCCGTTTCGATATGGACATCAGCGATTTGCTGGATCGCGCCGAGCAGTCGCTGCGAGTAGTTCAATTCGCGCCATGCATTGTTCGTGACCATCGTCAGGTAACGTGCCATCAGCGCAGCAGTCTCCTGAGTATCAGCGCGAACCCTGATCTTCATCTTGAACTCGTATTCGTGCTGATCGGGCCGTTCCGGTTTTGCGACCGGGATTTCCGCAGTCTGTGTTGTCCGCATATCAATGCGAATGCCTTCGTAGGCCAGCCAGCCCGCTGCGCCAGCCTGGTCTCCGTTAACGACCTCGCACCATTTGAAGCCCTTTCCGCTTACGTTGTCGCGGACGCAAGGGTGTTCGTAAAGCGTGATGTTGACGCCTTCGCCAATATGGTCAACCGCAGGAGCCATCTCGGATGGATGCGAGCGCAGGCTGCCAGGCGTCAGCAGACGCATTTTCAGACCGATCCGCAATCCGTCCGGCTTTCTCAACTCCGGCTTAATCACGACTGGCCCGGTTTCGTTTTGCAGCGCGTAGACCTCTAACAAGCGCTGCAATTCTGTGGCCTGCGCTACGTCGAACTGTTCCCACATGGGAGACGAGTGCCCCCACGAAAAGATGAGCTGCGCCTCGACCACGCTGTTCTGATAAATCACGCGGTTAGCCCAGCGCAGTTGCTCGAAGTAGGCGCTCTCTGGCGACCAGCCCGGCCACCATTCCGCCCACCATTCCGCCCACTGCGGCGCGATGCTTTTCCATCCGCGCGCATTGTGGTAGCGCTGGTCGGTCTTGAGCGTTTGCAGCCATGGCTTGATGTCCGACAGGTCATCCATGCCGTGTTCAGTGATGATGACGCGCGGTGGGCGGATGCCTGCCTTTCGACAGAATCCCACCATAAAATTGAAGCGCCCGCAGTGCCACAGGATCACGTCGCGGACAGAATCCGGCCAGTTTTCGCGTGGGATGAGGTTCAGCCCCGGCTTGCTCGTGTCGCCCGGCGCGACGCCCGCGCGGTCAGGATACCCGCCGTGCAGTCCAGACGTAATCACCCCGCCCGCATACTCATGCAGCCCCAGCACGAACAGCTCACGATGCTGGTCGAGCAGTTCCAGCATACGGCGCGCTTTCGGCCAGTCATCCGGCCCCGGATTGCCTACCGCCCAGTTCCCAATGACCAGCGGCACATTGCGGCGGGCTGCCAGTTCCATCAGTTCAATGTGCCAGTTGATGCAGCGCTCATCAAAACCCGGCTCGTTGGTCGTGTATTGGTAGATGCCGCCAGTCGCCATCGGCGCGCGACGGTTAAGCCACTGCTCAGGCGTTTCGCGCAGATGCACGGTCTCATCTCCATGCTCGCCATGCTCGCGATAAATCACGATCATATCGGGGAACATGGTTTTGTAACGCTGCGCCTCTCCAAGCGCGTCCATGAACAGCATGGCTTTTGGGTTGAGCGCCCGAATGTGCTGATCGAGCAGGGCAGTGTTTGGTATGTTCTGGCCGTGTACGTTGTATCCGATTCGCGATTGTTTCACGGTAGCCCCAGGAATTGTTTTATCAGTTGGTGGAAAGGTGAACCGTCCGGCACAATGCTCAGCAAGGCTGCCACCGTCGCCCCAAGCAGCACCTTGCCCCTTGTCGTCTTTAACACTTCCGCTATCGCCTGGCGCGCCTTTTTGATCATCCCTCGCTGCGTGGCAATGTATTCCTCGATAGGAGACAGGCGCTCATTCAGCTTGTTGTAGTGATCGCCTAATTCGTTATGCAGCGAAATCACCTGGTCGAAACGCTTGCCTGTTTCTTCGCGCATCTCCCGAATCAACCCAAACACGCTTTGCTGCAAAGGATTTGTAGGATCGCCGTGAATTTCGCCAGTGAGCCTCTGCTGGGTGACGTACAGTTCGGTCAGCGACTTGCGATCTACTGCCATCTGCGCCTGCACGGTAATAAGCGTTCCGTCAAGCCTGTCAATGAGCGCCTGCTGCGCTTTGTCCGTCGCCGTCAGCTCGCCAATACTCATGGCGACCTTCGTCATGTTTTCGGTAAAGCGCGCCATCGCATCATCCATCTGCCGGGCTGCTGCTTTCAGCAGCTCCTCAGACTGGCGCAAATGCTTGTCGATGCTTTGGATTTGTTCGTAGGATGCAGCTTTTAGCGGGTCTACCTTCGCGTCGATCATCCTGGCAACGGTGTCGGTCGTTGGGATGTTGGTCAGCGCCTCACGCATGGCAGTCTGCACAGCGCGCTCGATTTCGGGCCGGATAGAGGTAATCACAGCCTCTAGTTGATCAGCGGTCAAAAGCTGTTCCATTGATGCACCGTTAATGAGCCGACTGCCGACAATCATAGCACAAGTGTTCTGATATTATCAAGGACGTGTAACGAGTAGACAAATGCGAACGAATGATCTATCATGTAAATGATGATTTTCGTTAGTCAAGCACAGGAGAAGGCAATTGGCGATCAAGGTTGTGACATTCAAGGCGAACAAGTATTGCTATGTCATGCATGACGATGAACTCATAGGTTTCATTCTTCCGTCTTCCGGCGAAATCATGCTGGCTGTCGACAAGGTGGCATTTGACGACGAAGAATGGCTCGCTCTTATGCGTATTGGCATGAAACCGGCTCTCTGGTATGGGCAGAACCCTCCGCCTGATCCCATTGGTTGGCCTCATCCCCGTCATGACGTTGACATTGCTGGCCGCTATAACAGGTTTCGCGATTTGACTGATCAAGTCTGCGGGTCGTGCGGTAGCGTTAAATACGATGTGGTACGTAAAAGCGAGTTCGCTTATCGGGACATGACAATTGAGGTCGATTACACCCTGAAATGTCAGGACTGTCATCACGAGTGGCACTATGTTGACCTAGTTGCGCCTGGAGAAGATTCATGACCTTCCAATTCACGCCCATCCCCGACACCCACAAGCCAGGCGTGCCCTACTTCGAGGACGCCCGCGCGGACTACGCGCCGTTCTACAGCACGACCAAAGCGCCGGAAGCGGTCCAGGCCGAAATTGTCGCTGAAGCTGCCAAGCTTGGCGGCTACGCGGTTTACTTCGTCCAGGGCATGTTTCAGGATGGCAAGCTGAAGCGGCACGGCTACGAAGCGCGCTTTATGCTCAATGGCGCGCCGGGCATGTTCCGAGTCGCTGGTCTGCCGATGCGCTCGGAAGACCCCAGGAAACGCGAGAAAGTGCTGGCGCAGGCACTGTGTATCGTCCGCGAGTGGGTTCGCAGCATGGTCACGACGAAGGTATTCATGCCCGGTACAGAACCGCTGGCGCAGTACCTGCTCGTCGATCCGCGCAACTCAAGCCACACCGTCACTGACTACATCTTGAACGCAGGTAAGCTGCCGCAGTTGAACGCGCCGTCCGGTGTCACCGTCGATGCGACGTTCGAGGAAGTGTAAGGTGCTGTTTAAACCCGAGTTGATTGAGCGCATTCCGGCGGGTGACAAGACTCAGATTGACATCATGCGCGGTATCGAGTTGCGGGTTGAGTAGTCATGATAGCCTACGTGCGCTCACATGGTAGTAAAATGGTACACATGGCGAACGTCAGCAGCGGGCAGGTATCCGCTTACACGCTGTGCGGCTGCAGACGCGGTAAGTGGGCGGTGCTGCACGATACGGGTAAATGGGCGCTCTGTCCGCAGTGCGCGGTCAGGTTGGCGCAGTCAGCAGCGATGCGAGCGACGTTAGAGGCGGTTGTTGCGGGTATCGACAAGCTAAAGCAAGCGAGAGGGGCGTGAGTGATGGTGCTGCGAACGTATCAAATTCAAGAAACTGACAGCCGCAAAGGAAAGCGGTTAACAGAAATCTATGCCGTGCGATTGCATCCCGGCGGCAACGTATCAGGCGAACGTGTCTACAAATGCAGTTCACCGCTTCGCGC
>JAEUQX010000621.1 GCA_016788625.1 Anaerolineae bacterium | reverse complement strand
GCAGCTATTTCCTGGCGGAGCACCAGAACAGGCAGATGCGCGGTCAGACGCGCTCGGCAGCCACCTAAGTCGCCTGCACCTCTCAACAGCCCATCAAACACAAACGGCGGGGTAGTTGCCCCGCCGTCGTTTGTCCGGCTCATGGTTTATGTAGCTTTACGACCCTACAGACAGCGCTTGCAGGGTGCTGAGCACCTTCATGAAGGCGTTATAGTCGCTCTTCGAAACCAGCTTCTGTATACGTGTGTCGATCAGTTCGGCGCTTTCCATGATCTTCTCGCGCGCCGCACCAGCCTTAGCCGTCAGGTAAATCCGCACTGCGCGGCGATCCGACGGATCCGGGCGGCGTTCGATCAGATCCTTGTGCTGAAGCTTGTCGAGGATTGGCGTAAAGGAAGTAGCCGCACGGCCAACCGCGCGCGCCAGTTCCGATGCATGTTGCCCGTCCTGGTCATAGAGTGAGCGCAGGATATACCACTCAATCACTGTGAGACCCAACGGCTCGACTACCTGACCATACACCTGATCAAGCGTCCGCAGCGCGATGTCTAGATTGCACCAGATGGATCCGCCGAAGCGCAGTCCCTGGTTCTTTGCATCACTCACTGTGAGCTGAATGCTATCCATTGTATCTACCATTGTTTCTCTCCCCATTAATCAAATGCTAACCGGACATCGAAATAATCTAAATATTACAACACACTAATTTGTATTAGTAAATCACCTAACGAAAGTGTGTCCCCTTGATGAACGGGGGTTGGGGTTTCGGGCAGCAGCCGCGTGCCGTTGAGGAAGGTTCCATTTACCGAGCTGAGATCGAGCGCCGCAAGTGTATTATTGTGCGATACTAACGCGGCATGTCGCCGGCTGACACCCTTGTCAAGCGCGTTAAATGTCGCCATGTCGATATCGGGGTTGAAACTGCTCTTGGCATCGGAGCGACCGATCACATATCCGGCAGGAGCAGCGAGTTCGATCTGAATATTGTCGCGGCCATCAGGATTCACTTGCAGCACCAGTGTACCCCGCAGCGCAATGGACGGCCCTCTGGTCTCTGTTGAGTTCTTCTGCAATTCCTGAGTAGGTTCTACACCCATTCAATCGATCTCACGCTTATGTGTTGAGCTATTAACAAAATATTTATTATATTCCTGCGTTCGTCGCAATCACCATTTTGTACTAATTACAGGTAAATTGCAAACGAAAACCATCCTTGCGATCTAAACATGGGCTAACAAATCTTTAGATATATATAAGATGCTGATGATACATGTTACAAGTTAGAAACAAACGTTCCATTGTCCACTCGTGTACAATAGCGGCTCGTGTTGGCAATACGAGGACTGCCTATGCGTGCGCTGATTACCAACCGCCTGATGTGGCTCGGTGCTGCCGCCCTGGGAACGCTGCTGCTGGCGGCGCTGGCGTTCGGCGGTGCGCTCAGCCTGGCGATGCTGCGCCCCGCGCCGCTTGATGTGACGCTGATGATAGGCGGTGAAGCGGCATTTGTGCAAACCAACGCGAGATCTGTGGCTGATTTGCTGGCCGAACTCGACGTCAGCCTGAACGCGGGTGATGCCCTGGCACCTTCTGCCGAGACGCCGCTCACAGCCAACATGGTCATTCAGATCGACCGAGCGCGAACCGTCAGCGTGGTCATCGACGGCGTTGAACAGACGGCACAAACGCTCTACACCAATCCATTGGACATCCTGGATAGTCTGGATGTGGCGCTGAACGCGGCGGACATCGTTACGATTGACGGGGTGCAGACCAGCGCCGCCGATCTGTTGATCTGGCCCGTGCCCGCCACCAGCATCAACATTCGCCGAGCGCGCGCCGTAACCATTGACGACGCGGGCGAACAAACGCAGATCGAGACCGCCGCCGCGACTGTGGGCGATGCGCTCTTTGAGGCTGGCGTCACGCTGTATCTGGCCGACACGGTGACGCCGGATCTGAGCAGCCCCATCACCGACGCGCTGACGATCAGCATCAGCCGTTCACAACCGCTCTCGATCATCGCTGACGGCGTGACGCTGGAGACGCGCACGCAGGGCACGACCGTGGGCGACGCGCTGGCGGACGCGGGCGTTGCGCTGACAGGGCTGGATTATGCTATCCCCGCTGAAAACACCCCGCTGATCGCAGGCATGACCATCCGCATCATCCGCGTGACCGAAATCGTCGAGGTCGAGCAGACGGTGATCCCGTTTGAGAGCGTCCTTCAGGCCGATGCCGAGCTGGAACTCGATCAGCAGGTGGTGCGGCAGGAAGGCCAGAACGGCATCCAGCAGACCAACATCCGCATCCGCTACGAGAATGGCGTGGAGATCAGCCGCACCCCGGAGGGCAGCAGCGTGGCGCTCGCGCCCATCAACCGCGTGGTGGCCTATGGCACGCGCATCGTGCTGCGGACGCTGGACACGCCGGAAGGCCCGCGCGAATACTGGCGCGTGCTGCGGATGTACGCCACCAGCTACCACCCCGCAGCGCTGGGCGGCGACAACATCACCGCGACCGGGCGGGTGCTGACCAAGGGCATCGTCGGAATCGACCCGAAGGTGATCCCCTATGGCACGCAGCTTTATGTGCCGGGTTACGGCGTGGGCGTGGCGGCGGATACGGGCGGTCCGCGCACCTTCCGCCTGTGGATTGACCTGGGCTATGACGACGAAAACTGGGTAAGCTGGTCGAAGTATGTCGATGTCTACCTGCTCACCCCGCTGCCTGAAGAGATTATCTACCTGCTGCCGGAGCGCTGACAGCCATGAACCCCAAAGCCTTATTGGAACAGTACGATATTGTGCCGCGCAAGAGCCTGGGACAGAACTTCCTGCATGACCCTAATATGCTCGACAAGATCGTGGCGACGGCCGGGCTGCACGCGGAAGACACCGTGCTGGAGGTCGGCCCCGGCACCGGGCTGCTGACCGAGCGGCTGGCGCGGGCGGTCGCGCGCGTGGTCACGGTCGAGGTGGACGAGCGGCTGAAACCCGTCCTCGAAGAGACGCTCGCGCCTTATGAGAACGTCGAACTGATCTTCCAGGACATCCTGCATGTCGATGTTGAGACTGTGATGAGGACAGAGCCGTACAGCGTGGTCGCCAATGTGCCTTACTACATCACCAGCGCCATCCTGCGCCATCTGCTGGAAATCCGCCATCGCCCGCGCCGCCTGGTGCTGACGGTGCAGTTTGAGGTGGCCGAACGGCTGATCGCCAAGCCGAACGATATGAGCATCCTGGCGGTGAGTGTGCAGTTCTATGGGCGTCCACAGATCGCCGCGCGTCTGAAGCCGAGCGTGTTCTGGCCGCGCCCGGATGTAGACAGCGCGCTGGTGCTGATTGATACATTCCAGCAGCCACCGGTCGAAATCCCCAATGAGAAGCTGTTCTTCCGCGTGGTGCGGGCGGGCTTTGGGCAGAAGCGGAAACAGCTTAAGAATTCGATCAGCAGCGGCCTCGACCTGAACGCCGAACAAAGCGCGCTGCTGTTCCGGCGGGCAGAGATCGACCCCAGCCGCCGCCCGGAGACGCTGAGACTGGAGGAGTGGGCGGCGCTGGCGCGGGCATTCGCCGGGCTGTAGCGCAGATGCACACTACTCCCGGCAGACTCTAGGGGTGCATTCGGCTGTTTGCGAGTCTGGACTAACCTTATCCAACACATTCTGACTTCTGCCAGCTAAAAATCATCGATCACCGACTCAGAAAGTAGCTTCAACATGACCGCTCTCTTCAGCCGCCGCAAGAAAACCCGGCGCGTGCTGGTGCTGGGATTGGACTGCGCCAGCCCGGACCTGATCTTTAACCGCTTCAAGGATGATCTGCCCACCCTGACGCGCCTGGCACAGAACGGCACCTGGGGCGAACTGGCGTCGTGCATCCCCTGCATCACCATCCCGGCATGGTCGAGCATGATGAGCAGCCGCGACCCCGGCGTGCTGGGCGTCTACGGCTTCCGCAACCGCGCCGACCACTCCTACAGCAACATGGTCACGGCCAACGGCTCGGCCATCAAGGTCAAGCGCGTCTGGGATCACGTTGGCGATGCCGGGCGGCAGTCCGTGCTGATCGGCGTGCCACAGACCTACCCGCCGCGCCCGGTCAACGGCCACCTTGTGACTGACTTCCTCACGCCGGGCACAGAGAGCGCCTTCACCTACCCGGCCATCTTCAAGCAGGAGGTGCTGGAACTGCTGCCGAATTACCCCTTCGACGTGAAGGGCTTCCGCACCGACCGCAAGACCGCGCTGCACCGCCAACTGCTCGACATGACCGAGCAGCAGATGCGCCTGGTGCGGCACGCGCTGACCAGCAAGCCCTGGGATTTCTTCATGTACGTCAACATCGGCGTTGACCGGATGCATCACGGCTTCTGGCGCTTCCACGACCCACAGCACCGCCTGTACGAAGCGGGCAACTCCTTCGAGAACGCCATCCGCGATTACTACAAGCTGATGGACAACTTCACGGCGGAACTGCTGAGCAAGCTCGACGACGATGTGAGCGTGCTGGTCGTCAGCGATCACGGCGTGACGCGCATGGACGGCGGCATCTGCGTCAACGAATGGCTGTGGCGTAACGGCTGGCTGGCGCTCAAGTCGCCGCCACCCGACGGCGCGCTGGTCAAGATCGAGGACGCGGAGATCGACTGGTCGCGCACGCGGGCGTGGTCGAGCGGAGGCTATTACGGGCGCGTCTTCCTCAACGTGGCCGGGCGCGAACCGCAGGGCATCGTACCCGCCGAGGCTTACGAGCAGACCCGCGACGAACTGGCCGCCGCGCTGGCCGCTATCCCCGGCCCGGAAGGCGAGCGACTGAACACGACCGCCTTCAAGCCGGAGACGATCTACCAGGAAGTGCGCGGTGTCGCGCCGGACTTGCTGGTGTACTTCGGCGATCTGCACTGGCGCGCGGTGGGCACGCTCGGTCATGGGCGGCATTACACCTTCGAGAACGACACCGGCCCGGACGACGCCAACCACGCGGTCAACGGCATGTTCATCCTGCATGACCCGCAGGCGCGCGGACTGGGGCAGGTCAGCGGGCGGCAGTTGATGGACATCGCGCCGACGCTGCTTGAGCGCCTCGGCCTGCCCATCCCGGCGGAGATGCAGGGACGGGTGATCGGCTAGAGCGGCTCAGAATTCGGATTTGATTACAGGATAGTAATTCATGGGAAACAGTAATAAGCCCCTCTCGTTTGAAGAGTTCAACCGTGCTTTTGGATTTAAACTCATAAGAGATAAGGTAAAAGCACTGTGGGAGGAATATCATAGCGGATCAATAACATATGACAATCTCATGAAAAGGTTGGCGAAATGTAGGATGCATGACAACGATTCGACAGTATGGGCGATGGGGCATGATGATCATACATGGTACCAACTAAATAAGATTGAGCAGAGGTGGGAACGATCACCATTGCCTATAAGCATTGATATTATCAATCAGGTCAAATCTTCAAACTATCCTCTAGAGCAACTATTAAAGGTAGACGATAGACCTGGGTTTGTACCACAGGCTGCACCCCCAATGACAGCAGAGCAGATTTCCAATGCCGTTCGTCCATTCTATCTCGCTCAAAAAAGGCAGGGCAAGGTCATCCGATTCTTCCGGGCTATCGTTGAACGCAGGCGCAGGAATCGCAAGGGGAAAGAGTTCTATGAGAAAATTATAGAGCCCCTAGAGAAAGAAGAGAAACTACTTGAGGAATTTCTAAGGCGCACCTATCCCAAATAAGGGCTTTATAGCAATAGACCTCGAATTCCACCAACCCTGGTGACGGCTGAATCAGTCGACCCACCCCGTTTTGCCCGCTGACTTTGTCACCAAATGCCCCTCAATACCCGAAACGCGACAGGATGCGCGAGACCGCCCCGACGTAGCCACCACCGAACAAGCGCACATGCACCAGCAGCGGGTACAGGTTGTAGATGTCGCGGCGTTCCTCGAAGAAGCCCTCCGCGATGGGGCGCAGTTCGTGATAGCGCGTGAAGAAGGCCATGCCGAAGGTATTGAACAGCGTGCTGAAGGCCAGTTCAATCTCCGGGTGCGCGTAGTATATGGCCGGGTCGAGGAAGCCCGTAATGCGCCCGCCCTGCGCCAGGATGTTGGTCGTCCACATGTCGCCGTGAATCAGCGATGGATAAGGCGGCTCATACAGCCACGTCTCCAGCCGCGCACAGAAGCGTTCCAGCCGGGCGAACACGTCAGGCGGAAGCTGCCGCGCCCGCAGCGCCTCGCGCCCCATATACAGCAGCCGTTGTTCACGGAAGAACGCTATCCACGTCGCGCTCTGCGGATTCGGCTGATGCAGACCCCCGATCAGCGTATCGCGCTCCAGCCCGTAGGCCGCGCCGCGCACGTCGTGCAGCGCCGCCAGCAGCTCGGCGGCGTGGGTTTCGGCCTCATCGCCCAGGAAGCTGTTACCCTCGATGAACGTCATCACCAGCAGCGTGTCGGAACTGTGCAGCACCTGCGGCACGGGCAGCGCGCTGTGCGTCGCCAGGTAGCGCAGCATGTAACCTTCCGCTTCCAGGCTGACGCCCTGCCCGTCGCCCACCTTGGCGACCAGTGTGGTCTTATCCGGCAGCCAGACGCGGTAGACCTGCGCGATGCAGCCGCCGGAGAGCGGCTTGAGCTGCGTCGGGCGCTGGCCGAGCGCCGCTTCGAGTTGGGTGAGGATGGCAGTTGTCATAGCAGGAATTTACCACAGATTGCCGAGGCGTGATGAGGAAAGAGAAGACTTCACCGCAGAGGCACAGAGGGACACAGAGCAGAGTTGTAGGGAAAGACCTGTGCATGTTTTGTGCATGGCTGGAGTCCATCCGCACAAACCTCACCCCGGACTGCATTTACCATCTCTTTGGGAGAGGCGGCTTATACAGCAAGCGGGGTGAGGTCACTTGAAGATCACCCTGCGGCGACCGACGTGCAAAAAACAGAAGGGCACACCCCTGTGCGCCCCTCTGCAAATGCCGTATTACTTCAGCTTGAGCGAGTGCGACTCGATCAGCCGCTCGGCCATCGCCACGAAGTCCGCGCGCGGCACCGCACCCAGGTCTTCGTCCGTGCGCAGTCGCACGCTGACCGACCCCGCCTCCATGTCCTTGTCGCCGACGATCAGCATGTAGGGCACATGTCGTTCGCGGTGTTCGCGGATTTTGCCTTGCATACGCGCCTTGCCCTTATCGACCTCGACGCGCATCCCCTTCGACCGCAGTTCCGCCGCGATGCTCTCGGCATACTCGACGTGACGGTCGGCAATCGGGATAATCACAGCCTGTACGGGCGCGAGCCACAGCGGGAATGCCCCGGCGAAGTGTTCGATCAGGATGCCGATGAAGCGCTCCATGCTGCCGAACGGGGCGCGGTGAATCATCACCGGTCGCTGGCGTGTGTTGTCTTCCGCCACATATTCCGCTTCAAAGCGCTGTGGCAGGTTGTAATCGACCTGCACCGTGCCCAACTGCCACTCGCGTTTGAGGACATCGCGCACCATGAAGTCCAGCTTGGGGCCATAGAAGGCCGCCTCGCCCGATTCGACGTGGTACGGCAGACCGAGTTCGTCGCAGGCCTGGATGATGGCGCTCGTCGCCTGTTCCCACAGCGCGTCGTCGCCCACGTACTTGTCGCTCTCCGGGTCGCGCGTGCCCACGCGGGCGCGGAAGTCCGTCAGACCCAGCGAGTTGAAGATGTTCTGGATCAGGCTGACCACCTTCTTGAACTCTTCCAGCAGTTGGTTGGGCGCGACGAACAGGTGCGCGTCATCGACCGTGAAGCCGCGCACGCGCGTCAGGCCGTTCAACTCGCCGGACTGTTCATAGCGATACACCGTGCCGAACTCGGCCAGGCGCAGCGGCAGATCGCGGTACGAGCGCAGTTCGCTCTTGTAGATCATGATGTGATGCGGGCAGTTCATCGGCTTGAGCAGGAACTCTTCCTCATCCACCTGAATCGGCGCGTACTGGCTGTCCTTGTAGTACGGATAGTGGCCGGATGTTTTGTACAGGTCGAGCTTGGCGAT
>JAEUQX010000531.1 GCA_016788625.1 Anaerolineae bacterium | reverse complement strand
CCGCAGCGCAGATTCAATATAAAGGACACGGAAGCATGAAAGCACTGATCTGCAATGCCTGGGGCAAGCCGGATACGCTGGTCATTGGCGAGATGCCGTCGCGCGCGCCGGATGCGGGTGAACTGCGTATCCGCGTGCGGGCGTGCGGCATCAACTTTGCCGATACGCTGATGATCCAGGGGCAGTACCAGTTCAAGCCGCCCTTCCCCTTCAGCCCCGGCATCGAGATGGCGGGCGATGTGCTGGAGGTCGGCGCGGACGTAAAACTCTACAAGCCGGGGATGCGCGTGATGTGCATCGCCAACTGCGGCGGCATGGCAGAAGAGATCACCCTGCCCGCCACGATGGCCGTGCCCATGCCAGACAACATGGACTATATCACGGGCGCAGCTTTCCCGGTGGCATATGGCACATCGCATATCGCCTTGCAGCACCGCGCGCATGTGCAGCCGGGCGAGACGCTGCTGGTGCTGGGAGCTGCAGGCGGGGTTGGTCTGACGGCGGTGGAGATCGGCAAGCGCATGGGTGCGCGCGTCATCGCCTGTGCCAGCACCGAGGAAAAGCTCGAACTGACCCGGCAGTACGGCGCGGACTACACCATCAACTACACCAGCGAAGACCTGCGCGAACGGCTCAAGGCCATCACTGGCGGCAAGGGCGTTGATGTGGCCTACGACCCGGTAGGTGGGCCGCTCTTTGAACCCGTGCTGCGCTCGATGGCCTGGGAGGGGCGGCTGTTGGTGGTCGGCTTCGCCAGCGGCAATATCCCGCAGATCGCCACCAACCTGCCGCTGGTCAAGAACTGCGCGGTGGTCGGCGTGTTCTGGGGCGCGTATGCCCTGAATAATCCGAAAGTGCTGACTGACTCGCTGCGGACACTACTCGGCTGGTATTCGCTCGGGCATCTCAAGCCGCACATTTCGCAGACCTACACGCTGGAGCAAGCGCCTGAAGCGATGTGGGCGCTGATGCGCCGCCAATCGCTCGGCAAGGTGGTGGTGACGCTGTGATGGAACATTGGGGATAGTCGGGTAAAATAGGCTATGGTCGATACATTCAAGTTATTCGATGTAGTCGCTCTAACAACTGATTTGCCGGATGATGGGCTGTATCGTGGTCAGGTCGGCACGATTGTTGAAATCTACAGCCCGGATGTTTTCGAAGTGGAGTTTGTTGAACACAATACAGACTACACTTATGCGCTGAATACCGTGAAATCAAGTCAGGCTATGTTGTTACACTACGCTCCGGTTGAGAAATCGTCAACTTAACCGCATTAATCAAGTGATACGGACTCCCCATGCACGAACAACTCGACAAAGAGAAACTGTTGGATTTGATGCGCAGCGAATTTGCTTTCGCCCAGCGCACCCTGCTGCTCATCCCGGAAAACCAGCTCGACACCCCCGGCATAGACGGTGAGTGGTCGGTGCGCGATGCCCTGGCGCACATGGTCGCCTGGCAGCGGCTGGCGCTCGACTGGGTCTCCACCGCGCAGCGCGGCGAGAAGCCCATCATGCCCGCCCCCGGTTATCGCTGGTCGGAGATCGACAAGCTCAACGCCGACATGCACGCCCGCGACAAGGGTCGCGCGATCAACGACCTGCTGGCGGAAT
>JAEUQX010000520.1 GCA_016788625.1 Anaerolineae bacterium | reverse complement strand
GGACACACAATCACCATGTCCCACACCTGCCCTGAATGCGGCGCGCCCTGGTCAGACGGGCAAACCTGCACCGACGATTTTCACCAGATGCTCTACTGGGAATTCGAGCATAATCTGCTGGATGTCCATCACCTGCTGGTGTTGTGCTACCACCTCCAGCACCCCAGCCTGTACTCACCCGAAACGGTGCGCAGAGGAATGCACATGCTCGCCGAGTTCGTCGAGGCGGGCGTCACGCCGCAGGCCATGCGCCAGCAGATACGCACCGCCGTCGATTCCGGCAACCGCAGCGGAACAATCACCGCGCGACCGGGCAGCGCCGGCAGCTACGCGCATCCCGTCGCCTGGACGCTGACTGCCCGTGATGTGGTGCGCGGCGGCGCGGCAAACTACTACGCCAACGTTCGCGCCTGGGCTGCCTCGATGCTGGCTGCGCTGCGCGAATCGGGTAACTTCACAGGGTAGCCGCATATGGACGCACTCAGCCACCCACGCACGAACGACGATGTGATCTTCATCGCGCAGCTTTCGATCTCCACCCTGTTGCTGTTCCGCGACCAACGCTTTCGCGGCTACTCCATCCTGAGCTTCGATCCCTGGGACGCCACCAGCATCGAGATGCTCAGCGATACCGAATACGCGCAGTTCTGCGACGATTTGCGTCGGGCATCGCGGGCGCTGCGTTCGGCGCTGAATCCTGATCACATGAACTACGAACTGCTCGGCAACAGCAACCCGCATTTGCATTGGCACATCATCCCGCGCTACAAGACCGATCCGCGCTGGGGGCGGCCAATCTGGGAAGACTACGGGCGCAACGAGTTCACCATCCGTCGCCACAGTCTGCCAGATGACGCCTATCGCGCGCTGGTGACGCAAATTCGCGACCATCTACCCGCATAGCGCCCATATCGTCACGCCCGCGAATCCCCCATTCCCTCCGCTCGGTGGTACACTAAGTCAACAGCTTGTAGTCGTTAGCAACTAGTCCTTTGCCGCGATCAACGCACGACATACTCGCGTTCGGCCAAAGACTATCGACTGATGGCTACTGCCTGTGAAGGGATCGTTACATTTTCGGAGGTATGCCCTTGACCGCCATTCACGTTCGTACCGCGACGCTTGACGATACCCAGCCGATCAGCGCCCTCTTCCGCGCCCGCGTCACCGCCTGGCAGCGCATGGACGCGCAGGGACGTGTCGAAGATGTGCCCCATGAAGCGCTGAGCATCTACGAGCGCTGGCTGCACGGCGGCCCCTGGCTGAGCATCGAAACGGCGGCGCTGTACCTCAGCCACCTGCTGCGCGGTGCGGGCATCCCCCTGGTCGCACTGGTGGACGGCGTGGTGCGCGGTTATGCCGAAGCATTTCACGGCGCCGAGCCACCTCCTTTTGGCGACCATATGCACATCGGAACGCTGCTCAGCGATAGGGCGGATCTGGACGACGCGCTGCTGACCGCGCTGCTGGAACAGGCGCGCAGTTCCCGCTGTGAACGGCTGACGGCGGATGTGATCGCCAACGACAGCGATGCCACCGCACGATATGCTCGGCACGGGATGGCGGCGCTTGCCCGCGTCCGGCGCTGCAGCATTCCCGCCCGCAGCGGTCAGGGCTTCTACAAAACTGCCGATCATCCCAGCGCGAATCCGTCACAGATTATGGGTTGGCATATGCCGTTGGGGCGATTGGGCAGCGCTCGCCAGCAGTGGGAGACGCTCTGGCCGCGCACCTTCCACGCCATCGCGCCCATCCGCGAACGGCGCGCGCACCGCCTGCATCTTTCCGCCAGCGGGCAGGAAGCGCTGCTCTACTGTCAGGAGGCGCTGTATGTGCCGCGCATGGCAGAGATCAGCCTGTGGTCGCCCCGACGGCTGACGGCGCAAGTCTTCACGGCGCTGCGTGACTGGGCGCACCGCGAGAACTACCGCACGCTCTCGCTGACGATCAGTGACGAGATGGCGAGCGTGCTGGGCAGCGAGGCCGAGTTCGACGGTTACTACCAGGATGTATATGCGGTGCAGGTCTGAAGGGTGGGTGCGGGGACAAATAGGAAAACGATACGCCTTACAGTCAGAGGCTAGTATAATCGAAGTGCATTTGTAGGATGGTGAGGGTGCCCGAAATGGCTGTCAAAGTGTTTCCAGTGTGGAATGAGGTTGATGATTTCCTAACTTCCTCTCCAACGCTTCAACAAATCCTGGACTTTCACCCATCAGAATCAGCACAGGCTCGTTTGCGCGAACTGCTGACGGCCAAGCGGGAACGCACACTGACGCCGGAAGAAGAGGCTGAACTGAATGAGACACAGGCCGTTGAGATGTTTATGCAGCGCTTGAAGGTGCGCGCCCTGGCAAAACTTGACCGATGACCCCCTACATCCCCGCCACTCTCCGGCGTCAAGTGCAGGAACGTGCGCGCCATCGCTGCGAATACTGCTTGCTGCCTGAGAAAGTTGCCTTTTATCCTCATGAAGTTGATCATATCCGTGCTGACAAACATGGGGGCAAGACGGTCGAGAGTAATCTCTGTTGGAGCTGTTGGCTCTGCAATCGTCACAAAGGAACAGACCTCACATCGTTTGATCCTTTGACCGATGAAATCAGCCCCCTCTTTAACCCCCGTGTTGATCGTTGGGATGAACATTTCCGATTGGTCGGAGCAGAAATCGAAGGGATTACTGCTCTTGGACGGGCAACAACACGGATGTTGCATTTCAATTTACCCGATCGTGTTGAACTGCGTGAAGAACTCATCCGTATGGGGCGTTATCCCTAGCCATACACCCAACCTGACTATCTTGTCGGCGCATAAGGGTTGCATCAATCTCAATTCCGGTCCTGTCTTGTGACGACATCATCCCTCGCAGCGACACAACCTCACCCGTTATAATCACCCACACTCCGGCATCACCAGTACGGCATTGGAGGCACCATGCGCCCGCCGATCATCCCGCTCAGCGACCTGGAAATCCTGCCCATCGTCTACACGGTCACGATCCCCGAACGCTACCGTGACATGATGGGGCACATGAACATCCGCTGGTACATGGAACTCTTCGACGAAGCCGGGATGCCGCTCTTTGATCTGATCGGCCTCACCGCCGAGCACTACACAGCCAACATGGCGGGCGGTTTCGACCTGGAACACCACGTCCATTACCTCAACGAAGTGCACATCGGGGATACGGTCGAGGTGCGCGGGCGGCTGCTGGCACGCTCGGCCAAGCGGCTGCATTATATGCTGTTCATGATCAATACCACGCGCGGCAAGCTGGCCTCGACGTTCGAGTGCGTCAACTCGTATGCCGACCTGCGCGAACGCCGCACCGCCCCGTATCCCCCGGAGATCGCCGCGCGCATCGACGTGCTGCTCTCCGCGCACCAGAAACTGCCGTGGGTCGCGCCGGTCTGCGGCTCGATGGGGGCGTGAGCCTGGCCGGACAGGCGACGCCCTTGCACGATTCACTTCGGCAGCGTAACACCAGCGCCACATTACGAGTCTCAGCGGTGAAACACAATCGCGGGGCATGATTGCCGTGCCCTGTAATCATATCCGGAGCAAAACCGTATGACGTTACCCCCGCTCAGCAACTGGGACTCGACCCGGCAGACGCTGCACCAGGCCGCGCAGATCGCCGGAGCCATCCGCAGCGCGCTTGTGCCGCCACTGCCAAACTACGCGCACCTGGCGCTCTACGTCACGCCCGACGGCCTGACCACAGGCGACCTGAATGGAGAAGGCACGCTCGATCTCGACTTTCGCCAGCGCACCCTGATCTACACCTGCCCCGCCGGGAACGTGTCTACCGTGCCGTTAGCCGGACACACACAGGCCACGCTGACCGATGCGCTGCTAACCGCGATGGACGCCGCCGGGCACCCCGCCAGCCCCAAACGCGAGAAACTGACGGGCACGACGCCGCTCGATGCTGACGCACGCCTGTCCGCCGACTACGCCGACGCCCTGCACAGCATCTACAGCGCTATCGCACGTTACCGGGCACGGCTGCTCGGCGGGATGTCTCCGCTGGTCGTGTGGCCGCATGGATTTGATCTGTCATTTCTCTGGTTCGCGCGCGGCTTTGAGGAACGCAGCGACCCGCACCTCAATATGGGTTTCTCGCCGGGCAGTCCTGGCCTGCCCCGCCCATACGTCTATGTTTATGCCTATCCCGCCCCGCCCGGCATGTTTGATGTGCAGCTCCCCGCCGACGCACGCTGGAATCGCGAACCCTGGTCGGGAATTGTGATAGACTATGATCAGTTGGCCGCGCAGGATGGGCACGAGGCACGCCTGGAGGCCGATTTGCAGGCAATTTACGCAGCGCTCGCCCCATTGCTAAAATGAGGACAGCGCGGCGGGTGATGAAGTAAGCCCGATCAGTCGTGCCAGTTGTAGAGACAGGGCGGTCCGCTGATAGGTGTCAGGCGCATCAGTTTTGGGTAGCCCATGAGCGCATGAAGGCGAGGATGGCATGAGCAGCGAGACATTGTTGGTGGTAATCAGCATTTGCGGAATCATAACGGTGGTCGTCCTTCTGGCGGCGCTGCTGATCGTCCGCATCATGCGCATGAGCATCTTTGGCGTCGCGCGCATGGTGCTGAATTCGCTGACCGAAGCGAAGGACGAAGAAAGTGTGCTGGATACCCGCGCGCAGTCCGTGCGCCCGTCCAGTCGTGATCTGCGCAGCCGGGCACGCTCGCTGGATTTCGATGCAGCAGTGGCGCGCCAGGGCGGCGACCCGAACGTTCGCACCGCACCCACAGCGTCCGCTGCCCCCCCGCCGCCGATCTCTGCGCC
>JAEUQX010000493.1 GCA_016788625.1 Anaerolineae bacterium | reverse complement strand
GGCCATCTGAATATCCTGCGGCGGGATGTAGTAGGTCGGCGGGTGACTGGTCTCCAGCACGCGGATGGCGCGGGTGCTGTCGGCAATCATCACGCCGTTGAACACCACGCGGACGCGCTTGCTGGTCGGGTCAACCTTCGGCGGGCGCGGGTAATCCCAAACTGATTCTTGGTTGTGAAGTGGCGTTTGCCGTTGTATTTGATCTGACATGTGGTAAACCTCTTTCCGTTCAGATAACAACATATGAGAGCATAACAGAAGATGCTCATTGTACCCAACACTTTGTGACCTCTCACAAACTATAGTACCCTATGATACGGTAATCGACGACAGTCGAACCAGAGACACGACAAATACTTCACTATTGCAAAAGAAGTTGCATATAAAGGCATTCTCCAATACGCTTATAAAGGTATTGTGTCTGAATGTTTAGGATGGGGCATTGTGACAATAGATTGGACACGACTCCGCACTATTGAAGGTTCGCAACAAACTGCTTTCGAAAAATTGTGTTGTCAGTTAGCCAATGACGAAAGACCAACTACAGGTAGTGAATTTGTAGTAAAAGGGCAGGGCGGGGATGCAGGTATAGAGTGTTACTGGAAACTGCCGGATAACCAAGAGTATGGCTGGCAAGCTAAGTTCTTTGTATCCCCTCCTAATCCTAGTCAATGGTCTCAAGTTGACGATTCTGTTAAGACAGCTTTGGCAGCACATCCCAACCTGACACAGTATACGATTTGTTTACCAATTGATCGCTCAGATGCGCGTGCTCCGAATCAAACTTCATTTTACGATCGATGGAATAAGCATGTGAGGAAATGGGAGCAGTGGGCATTAAAACAAACAGGTAAATCAGTTCGTTTCATCTATTGGGGACATCACGAAATATTCTCCCGTTTATCAAATGGCACAAGGGGGCGATTTCTATGGTGGTTTAACCAAGAATTTCTCGACGATGCTTGGTTTGTTGAACAGTTAAAACGATCTATAAGTATTGCGGGGCCGAGATATACCCCTGAACTCAACATTGAACTCCCGATTGCAAGGGTATTTAGTGGATTAGGTAGAACAACAGACTATCTGGATCGCTTTTATGAACTCCACAAGCAACTTCGCAAAGAACACAAGTACGATTTAATGGAATTTCGCGATAAAGCTCCAGAATTACAACAGAAGCTAAATGAGCGATTTGGAAGAATCTATCGCCTACTTGAGAAAACTTATAATACCCTTCCAACAGAAGCGATGCCCTTTCAAGAGATCAAGAGCGAAATAGATGAAGCACTAACTGTATTATCGGATTTATTCAACAAGTTGCCCTCTGAAATTGAACTGGAAGCAGATGAACCAGACCGTGCTCAACGTAGACGTCAATCAGAATACTATTTAGGTCAGATGAGGAAAGCGTTACATAGATTACAGATGGAGGTAATGAGTAACCCTGCCAAGGTCTCGAATCGTCCATTTCTTACTGTAATAGGGGGAGCAGGCAATGGAAAGACACACTTGTTCTGTGATGTAGCGAGTCAGCGGATTGCTGCGGGTATGCCCACTTTGTTAATCATGGGTGAGGTCATTAGGAGTGGTGAGCCTTGGTCTGAAATAGTTAAGTGGTTGCATCTTCAGTGCTCAGTCGATGAATTCCTGGCTGCAATGAATACGAAAGCGCAGATTCAAGGAAATCGAGGTTTGATACTTATTGATGCGCTAAACGAGTCCGGTGATTATCGCGAATGGCTAACATATCTACCTGATATGTTAGCAAAGCTTGAGGCATATGATCTTTTGGGTTTGGTAGTTAGTATAAGATCTCCATATGACGAATACATAATTAACGAAGATATGCGAAAATCTGGCAAACTTACCATTGTAGAGCATAAAGGTTTTGTAGGTTATGAATATAGGGCAGTTCAGACCTTCTTTGACTATTACCAAATCGAACAACCTAACATACCGCTCTTAAATCCAGAATTTGGAAACCCCCTTTTTCTTAAGGTATTCTGCAAAAGCTTAAACAACCAAGGCGCGCGTCGCTTACCAAGAGGATCTCAAGGTCTCAGCCAGATTTACTATTCATTTTTCGACTCTGTTAATAATAAATTGGCTCAACAGGAAAACCTAAACTACAGAGCCTCCGACAACAAAGTCAGAAAGGCATTGGATCTCTTAGCTAAGGAAATGATAGATTGTCGGAGTCACTATCTTCCCAGTGAAACTGCACAGAATATCGCAAACAGCGTTTGGGGCACCGCAGCGGGGTATACATATTCATTTTACTACCACCTTCTTGCAGAGGGAGTACTCACTGAAGTTGCGTATGATAGAGACGGTGAACTGATTGAAAATTGTAGACTTGCCTACGAACGCTTTAGTGACTATGTGATTGGAAAACAATTATTAGATCAATATCTTGACCACGTAAACCCACATCTATCTTTCGGAAAAAGTCAACCTCTCTACATGATCGTTACAGGGGAGCAGGGTCTTGTGCTTCAACGTAGTGCGATTAATGCTTTTTCGATCTTGTTACCAGAAATGGTCGGTCTTGAGCTAGTTGAACTAGTTCCTGATGTAGAAGATGAATGGTTTCTGCGGGATGCATTCATTGACAGTATTGTCTGGAGGCAATGGAATGAGGCAAGCGTAATACCTGAGGGAGCGCGCAGCTATGTTAACAACAAAATAGGCATGACTCGTGCGTTTCTTGGTGTGATTATTTCTGTTGCGGCTAACCCTGAAAATCCTTTCAACGCTCGTCAGACACATCGCATCTTAATGAACCAAACAATGGCATCGCGCGATTCATGGTGGTCAACTTTTTTACACGAGAACTACTATGCGTCAGACGAGTATAGCGGTTCAATCAACCGATTACTTGATTGGGCGTTATCACTTCCCTCGAACGCAGATGTATTTCCTGAATCTTTGCATCTATGTGGTTTGATGCTTGGTTGGTTCCTGACCGCCTCAAATCGTTTTCTACGAGACACAACGACTAAAGCTTTAGTCAATCTATATGTACCACGAATCGAAGCTCTTATTGCGATCATTGATGATTTTATGCGGGTTGATGATCCTTACATCTTGGAACGACTTTTCGCAGTGGCGTATGGATGTGCAATGCGCTCCAGGAATGAGACGGCGGTTAATCTACTAGCTCAAAAGACTTTTGATTGGGTATTTTCTAACGCCCCACCCGTTCATATCCTACTGCGTGATTATGCTCGTGGAGTAATCGAAGTTGCGGTAGCACGTGGAATAATCCTAGAGGATACCGACATAGATAAGGTTAGACCACCGTATCATAGCGATTGGATAGAAGACCCGCCAACAGAAGCGGAATTGCGGCAACGCTACGGCCAATACACAAAAGATATGCCAGATGTCAATTGGTCGCAGGTACATCTCTACAATTCTGTCATGGGGTTCGGTGATTTCGCACGATACATTCTTGGTACGAATAGTGGTCATTGGGAATGGTCAGCTCAGAGGTTAAGTGAACCTCGCCATTTACCACCAAAGGAAGCTGCGAAACAGTTCTTTGAAAACCTAAGCATAGATCAGCGCAAAAAGTGGACAAAAGTCCAAAAGTGCAGTTCAGATATTTCTGACCGTATCAGAAAGGTTTTACAAAACTGGGAATCAGAAAAAGAAGACAAGTTCGACGAACTGGATGAAGCCGAACGTGAAAGTGTTCTGTCATCAATTCTTGAAGCTTCGGACATCAGACAGGAGGTTGAGAAGTTAGAAAAAGAAAATCAAGACTTCCTAAAATTCCTAGACACAATACAAGCTAAACAGTTCACTGAGGTTGTTGAACCGTACCTCAGAAACGAATATGAAGCAACTAAACTTTTTAGGGACAGCGCGAGCTTTGATATTTCTTTGGCCCAAAGGTGGATCATACAACGTGTTTTTGAACTGGGATGGACGACAGATAGGTTTGGGAGGTTTGACCGTTATATTAATTCAAGTGATCGTAGACAAGCTAGAAAATCCGAGCGTATCGGGAAAAAATACCAATGGATTGCCTACCACGAGTTTCTTGCACGAGTTGCTGACAACTTTCATTTTCAAGCAGACTCTTGGATAAACGGCAATGATCCTAAGTATGATGGTGCTTGGCAGTTGAATATACGTGACATCGACCCATCAATTCTCACAAAAGACAGCAAAAAGGATAAATGGATCTCTAGCACGAATTGTTGGTGGTTCACTGAGAAGTATAATGATTGGGATCGTTATGATACTCGCAGTGAGTGGCTGCGTTCGACTGGTAATCTGCCAAACATACAGAATCTCATTCAGGTCACACAATCTACGACAAATACGGTATGGTTGAACCTAGATGCATACTACACTTGGCAAGAATCCGCTCCCCCATTTGAGGATGAGTATGAGCGCGAAACCTGTTCCTTGTGGTACATGCTCAGGAGCTACGTTGTGGCTAAAGACCATATAGACGAATTGTACGAATGGGCAAAAGAACAGGATTTTATGGGTAGATGGATGCCAGAAGCGCAATCTCTTTATCATGCATTTCTTGGAGAGTTTTATTGGTCACCAGCATATAAATATCATCGCAGTCCGGTCACCCAACATTACGATTGGACGACTGGGGAAGAATCCACAGAAGTTCCGTTCCCTGTTGGAGTAACAGTAGACTATTATGTTTCGGAAAGAGAATATGATTGCTCGATAACCGACACGATAAGGATTGTAACTCCTAGCCAATGGTTAGCTACGTCCATGAAACTAAAGTGGAACAGTAGAGAAGGTGAATATGTTAACCAAGATGGAACCCTTGCAGCAATTGATCCTTCGGTAGATGTGTTTGGGCCGTCCTCATTGTTGTTTAACAAACATCTGCTACTTCAGTTTCTAGATGAAAATGGGTACGACTTGATCTGGACGCTTTTAGGTGAAAAACAAATCTTTGGCGGCGAAGATTATGGTCAAGCCAATGGTTACACAAAGATAAACGGAGTTTTTCGATTATCTAATGGCGAAGTAGTTGGCAATCCTCTTGGAGCGTTTGTTGGTCCATCTCAATATAATTCGTAAGCAATAAAGTTAATACTGGCCGTAACTTCCGTTTCTTGGTTTTCGCATCAAAACAAAAACGATACATACTACCGACTCTTGCCCAGGCTGCGGAATCACGCGGTTACGGTGCATCTCAATCTCCTCCTGCCTTTACGATAAAGTCTGTGTCAATCGGCTTTCAAGCTCCGCGACATGCTCGGCCTCGTGCAGCGCCATTGCCCTTGCGCGCCAGTAGACCGACTCCGCGCGCTGCTTGCCCGCCTCGCGGATGCTGCGCTCCCACTGCGCGGCGCTCAGGCCGTTCAGCACCCGCAGCAGCGTTGCGCGGCGGAAGCTGTAATACGCCAGCAGCTCGGCACATTCGCACTGCTCATAACGCAGCAGTTTACCCCAATCGCGCTCCGGGTGGATAGCCAGCACCAGTGGCTCATCCAGCAGCAGCGCCGCGTAGATCGTCTCGGTTGTGCGCTCGTCGCTGTTCACCAGATGCGCGACCACTTCGATGAACGAGCGTTCACCCACCCCCAACGGCTGGCGCAGCGCTTCTGGCGCGCGGCCTGCGCTCAGGGCGCTGAGGGTGTGCGGCGTGGCGGTCAGCAGGGCTGTCACGCTGGCGATGTTGGCCGGGGTCAGCGTGGTCGAGATGGCCTTCTTCATGGGCTACCACACGCCCGGCAGCAGGCGGTAGCGCGTGCGCTGCGCGAACTCGGCATAACCTGGCAGTTCCGCCTGCAGGGTCTGGTCTTCCAGCGCGGTGCGCACGATGAACAGCAGCGTTCCGATTGCGCCAAGCACAAGTGCTGCCAACGAACCGACTGCCAGCCCCACGCCGAGAAATGTCACGATCACCGCGACATAACCGGGGTGGCGCACATAGCGATACGGCCCCGCTGCCACGACCTGATGATCACGCGCCTCCTGGATACGCACTGTAGCCTCGAAGTGACGGTTGACCACCATCGACCAGGTGAGCAGGGCGAACGCCCCGGCCACCAGTACATCGCCGACGATATACACGACCGGCGCGGCGCGGCCTGTCCAGCCGTAGCGGTAGTCCAACCCACCGACGAACGGCTGCACCAGCACCAGCGTGCTGTAGATTCCCAGCAGCAGCCAGTCCCAACGTTTCGTCCCGGTCAGGTCACGGCTGCGCCTGCCGCGCTGGTTGAGCAGTTCGGGGTTCCAGCGGGCGAGCGCGTAGCTCAAGCCAATCCAGCCGAGCAGATGGACGATGCTGAAGACCCAGCCCCATGCCCAATCCGTCGTGCCCGCGCCGCCAAACAGCAGCGCCGCCACAACGATGCCCATGAAGACATGCCGGGCGATGCAGTTAAAACCGTATTTGTCGAGGCGACTCGCTTGCGTGGGTGATGAGGTTGTGCTTGACATATGCTTCTCCCTGATCTGACTCTACAGTTTGATTGTATGACAGTTCAGGCTGGCAGCGCGGTCATCCGTCATGGGGTTCGGGTGCAATCTGTACCCCATTTGTTTGCAGCACAAGCTCATGCCAGCGGCAGCGTGAACGAGATCGTCGTACCTGGGGGCGGGCGATCCTGCACCCAGATCTTGCCGTCCTGCGCTTCGACCAGCCCCTTACAGATCGCCAGCCCCAGCCCCGCGCCTTTGCCCAGCCCCGGCGCTTCGAGCTGGCGGAAGGACTCGAAGACAACAGTGCGCATCTCTGGCGGAATGCCCGGCCCCTGGTCGGTCACATCTACACGCACAAAGTTGTCCTCCAGTGTGGTGTTCAGCGTGATCTCCGAACCAGCAGGTGAGTAACGCGCTGCGTTGCCAACCAGGTTGAGGAATATCTGCGCGACGCGGCGGGCATCGCCACAGACCAGCGGTAGGTCAGGTGGGATGTCCGCGCTGAAGCGGTGATTCATGGTGACGGACGCGAGCTGTAACAGCACCATATCCAGGCTCTCATCCAGGTTGAACGGCTGCGCCTCAATCGGCAGCCGCCCGGCCTCCAGGCGCGAAAGATCAAGCAGATGCGAAATCAATTCCATCATCCGCTCGGAATCGTTCCGAATGATCTCCAGGAAGTCGCGCTGCTGGGTGGCATCCCAGGTCACATCCGTTGCCAAGAGCGTGTCGGTGAAACCCTTGATCGAGGTCATGGGCGTGCGCAGTTCGTGCGAGATCATGCCTAGGAAGTTCGTCTTCAATTGGTTCGCTTCTTCCGCCGCGCGCTGTGCCTCCTGCGCCAGCCGCAGCGTTTTCTCGCGCGCCGCCTCCTCGCGCTTGCGTTCGCTGATATCCAGCATCGCCACCGTGACGCCGACGACAGCGCCGCGTTCCTGAACCGGTTCGGCGGCAGCGGCATAAATATATTCCTGCCCGTCGGGATAACGGAAGGTGATTTCGCGCTGGATGCTGCGCACCTCGTTCAAGGTATCGCGCTGCAACGCGACCAGCTCCGCTCGCGATTCGGGGGGGATGATGGCGTCGATCTCGATCTGCTGCTGCTCTCCCTCGCGGCCAAGATCGCCATACGCGCTGTATGTCCAGGTATAGCGCAAATTGCGGTCTGCCCGCGTCACGATCAGCGGCGCATTGGCCAACGCCAGCCGCAAATTCTGCTCGTTCTCGCGCAGTTTCTGCTCCGCCTCCAGCCGCGCAGTGACATCCACGCCAACCGCCCAGTGTGACCATCCGCCAATGGTCTGTGAGCCAGAGATGCTCGACCAGGCGATCTGCCGCTCCTTACCGTCCTTGCAGGTGGTGCGGATGATGTAATCGCGGAAGTCCTGGCCCATCCTGGGGTACTGCACGATAATTTCTGCTCGGTAGTCCGGGTCAGGATACAGCAGTTCGAGGTGACGTGGATTGCCAATCATCTCCGATTGGTGATAGCCCGTCACGCGCTCGCACTCGCGATTCCACATCACACGATTGCCCAGCTCGTCATAGGCGGTCAGCATCACCGGCATGTTCTCCAGCACGGAATGCCAGCGGTGGGCGGTTTCACGGGCAGAGCGTTCGGCCTCTTTGCGATCGGTGATGTCTACGCACGAACCGATGTAGCCGCTGAAAGTTCCATCCTCCTCAAACAGCGGCGCGGCCCGTTCCAGAATCCAGCGATAAGCACCGTCGTGGCGGCGCAAACGGTATTCCATTTCATACGATTTACGCGCATCGAAGTGCCGGTTAAAGGCAGCCCGAATACGCTGCTTGTCATCCGCGTGAATCTCATCCATGCCATCGCACTGGATGCTTTCCGCCATCGTCTTGCCTGTGAAGTCCAGCCAGCTTCGGTTGAAGAAATTGGTCAGCTTGTCCGTGCCCGCCACCCAGATCAGGCAGGGCGCTGCGTCAGCCATGATGCGGAAGCGCTGTTCACTCAGGCGCAGTTGCAGGAGGGTGCGCTCGGCCTCCACAGTCAGTTTGCGGCGCGACCACGACAATAAAGTGGCACAGCCCATCGAGGCAGTGAAAAAGGTGACATGAATGCCGTTGACCTGGCTGAACAGCGGGCTGCGACCAATGACCAGCACCTCAATCAGACCAGCCGATACAGCCGCCGCGCTGATGCCTGCTGGTGTATTCCAACATAAGATCACGACTACCCCCGCCAGCCAGGCGAAAAGATAGGGCGTGCGATCAAGCTGTACGTCCCAGATCAGCGCGCTAGATACCAGCGCCAGCCCGATTGTCAGCGCGGTGAGCAGCAGTCGTTGGACAAGCGGCAGGGTGCGCCAATCAGAAAGCTTCAGGAATACAGGAGACATCACATCCCTCATTGTGGTAATCACCTTAGCGAAAGTTTAACAGAATGTGGTCTTAAACTGAATTGACCGCTGGCAGCAGGCTGGATACAGTGGACATTATGGATGAGCATCCACGCATGAGGAGGGCAGGGATGAGCAAACTGATCGACCGCGCGAAGAAAGAAGGCACGCCATTGATCGATGGCGAGACGGTCACGTTCGTGTGGAGCGGCAAGACCGCGCCGCAGTTGGTTGGCGATTGGACGGATTGGGAATGGGGTGGCCGACCGATCACGCTGACGAAGGTGGCGGCGGGCGTGTGGTCGCACCAGATCACCCTCCCGCGCGATACCTACCTGGAATATGCCTACATCGCGCCGGAAGGCCGCGTGCGCGACCCGTTCAACCCGCGCCTGATCACCAACGGTATGGGCAAGATGAACCACTACTTCACCATGCCGGACGGCCAGCACACGACGCTGGTCAGGGCGGCGCGCGGCATCAAACGCGGCAAGGTCTCGCAGCAGCGCATCGCGGGCGACGACATGATCGTCGGGCAGCAGCGCACGGTGTATCTCTACCAGCCGCCGACAGACGAGCCGTGCCCGCTGCTGATGGTGCTGGACGGCAAGGATTACTTCACACGCGCCAAACTGCCCGTAATCGTCGATAACCTGATCGCGCAGGG
>JAEUQX010000476.1 GCA_016788625.1 Anaerolineae bacterium | reverse complement strand
GCACACGCTGTTGCCTATCTACTGAGCGACTATGCCGATCTGATTCACGGCGTCACGCTGCCGGTTGACGGCGGTTTCCTCGTCGGATAATGTGAATCAAAGCCTGATAAACAGGTCGGAACAGGTAAAATTACAATTCGCGTTGCGGATCAGCCTTGTTGGGGAGCATGAAAGGGGTGCCTATGTCGGGCAGCGTGATTGGGCGACTGCGGCTGATGAGTCAGGGTGTCGCGCGCCCGAATTCTGCGGCGCCTGAAGATGTGGTGGCGTGGATGGGTGCGATGCAAGCGCAGGACTATCACCAGTGCGTGTGGGCGCTCGGCGCGCGTTCGCCATCCTCCACACTGACCGGCGTGGAGCAGGCTATCGCCGATGGCAAAATCCTGCGGACATGGCCGATGCGCGGCACAATCCACCTGGTGCCGCCGGAAGATGCCAAGTGGATGGTACAGCTTTCCGCTGCCCGCATGATTGCGAAAGATAAGCGTCGCCTGGAGCAGCTTGAACTGGATGATACGATTCTGGGACGCAGCAAGGCGCTGATTTACGATATGCTGGCGGGACAGGGGCCGCGCACGCGCTCCGACATCCTGGCGACGTTGGAGGCGGCAGGCATCCGCACCGACGGGGCGCGTGGTTATCACATCCTGTGGCATATGGCGCACGGCGCAGTAATCTGCCTGGGGCCGTTGGCGGGCAAGGAACAGACCTTCGTGCTGCTCGATGAATGGGTACCGCGCTCTCGAGAACTGACGCGTGAGGAAGCGCTGGTCGAACTGGCAAAGCGCTACTTCATCAGTCACGGCCCGGCGACTGTACAGGATTTCGCCTGGTGGGCCGGGCTGACGTTGACCGAAGCGCGCCAGGGCTTGAGCGGCACGAGCGCGGCGTTAGCCAAGAAACGGATTGACGGCATGGATTACTGGCTGTCCCCACACACCCCGGATGAGAAAGACGCATTCGGGGTCTACATCCTGCCGGGCTTTGACGAGTTCTTCCTGGGTTATACCGACCGGAGCGCGGTGCTGGAAGCGCAGCACGCGGCGAAAGTCTGCCCCGGCGGGAACGGCGTGTTCTACCCGATGATTGTGGTGGACGGGCAGATCGTCGGGACATGGAAGCGGGCGATCAAGAAGCAGACTGTCACGATCACGCGCGAGGCGTTCGACGGACTGACGACAGCGCAGGTCGAGGCGTTCGAGCAGGCTGCGCAGCGCTACGCGGCGTTCCTGGGGCTGCGCGCGGTATTCGAGTCGTAATGGAACACATATCACGCCCTAACCCCGCGCACGTGTCCGCTGTATAATGGCGGTAGTTTTCCCACGCAAGCAAGGATATTCTGCATGTTTAATGACTTCATGCCGCAAGGGGACAACGAATTCTGGCTGGAGCCGGATTTCTTCCTCAGCGAACTCGTCTCCGGCTTCGTCAACCGGGGCGGCATGGAACTGGGCATCACGCTCTTTGTTCACGGCACAGTGATCACAGGCACGCTGGTCAGCGAACAGGTTTACCTGCAATCGATGAGTGAGATGTTCGTGACCCAGGCCAAGCGGGCGTTGTACAAGCCGACGAAGAATGACATCGAGACGACCGAATCGGTCTTCGACTTCACGCACATGGCCGAAGACTTCAGCCCGGAAGAAATCCGCGAACTGGTTGAACAGCGCGCGGCAGCTTTCGCCAACCGCAAACCAGAAGACGTCAAAGCTGATGACGACAAGGACGACGAAGATCTCGACGACGTGGATTTCGATGAACTGGATGATGCCGATTACAGCCGCGTGCGCCATCTGCATCTGAAAGACCCGCTGGTGCTGCACCCGCAGAACCCGGTCAGCTATTCGCACGGACAGGTGTCGATCCTGCGACTGCGCCTGACGGCGATTGATGGCTGGATGATCGGCAAAGTGACGCTGGAAGAGAACGATTCGCTTGACGATTTTCCACCGCCGCCGCCGAACACCATCAAACACTAACGCACAAACAGTTGCATTGTTGCTACCCAGATGAACCCCACCCCTCAATCCCCTCCCCATCGCAATGGAGAGGGGACATTCATATCGGAACGCTACACGCGGCGGCAGACTCGCCGACGCAGGGCACGCCGCCGCCTGCTCAAGGTGCTGCTGGTGGTCGGGCTGATGTGGGGGTGGGGCGTCGTCGCGCTGCTGATGGTCATTGAGGCTTTCGGGCGGCAAGACTATGCACAGCCTGCCGATGTGATCATCGTGCTGGGCGCGGGTCTGCGGCGTGATAACTCCCCCGGCCCGGCGCTCACCCGCCGTTCGCTGCACGCCGTTGAGCTGTGGCAGGCGGGCTATGCGCCGCGCATCATCTGTTCCGGCGGCAAACCGGGCAACCGCACCCGCAGCGAGGCCGATGCCTGTGCTGAACTGCTGCGCGCCAACGGCATCCCGGCAGATGTGATCATTCAGGAAGACCGCAGCCGCAGTACTGAAGAGAACGCGCTGGAGACGCAGGCGATCATGCTGGCCAACGGCTGGCGCAGCGCCGTGATCGTCAGCGATGGTTTTCACCTGTTCCGCGCGCGCCATCTGTTCGAAGGCGTGGGACTCACGGTGTTCACCAGTCCGGTGCCGGATGACCGCCGCCCCCTGTTTGGCGAGTATGCCAGCTATATGCTGCGTGAGGTGATCGCCTATCACTGGCAGTTGTTCAAAGAGACGTTCAACATCCCGGTGACGTATGTGCAGAGTATTTGAGTTGTGAGTCATGAGCGTTTAGGCGATAGCTTTGGGCAACGTCTGCCTGTAACCGAGCGAGTTGCCCTTCAGGCAGGCCGTCGTTGACTATCGACTCGTGATTGAATACGTAGGCCAAGCGTCACCTACTCGCATCACTGGTCTGTCCCTTTCCGGCTATAATAATTAGAGAAAGACGTGCTGACGCCAGCGCGATATCCATTGCATGACCATAAGGGGGCTTATGCGACGCCTACCGTTTTTACTGTTCACGCTGTTGATCATTCTGAGTGTGTCTTCGCTCGCCGCACAGGAACAACCTGTTTCGACGGGCGCAGCGCTGCGGGTGATCGACAGCGAGCCGTTCATCGGCCAGGAACTCGGCCTGCAATCCGAGATCGCCTTTTACTTCAACCGACCGCTTGACTGTGCCAGCGCTCAGAGCGCGTTCAGCATCACGCCTGCCATCGAAGGCGCGTTGAGCTGTGACGACGCCGAGTCCGCGCTGCGCTTCACTCCTTCCCGCCCCTACGACCGCGCTGTTGAATACACGGTCACGTTGGGCACCGGGCTGGTAGCGCAGGACGGGGCGCGGCTGGCCGAAGCCTACACGCTGCGCGCTAGCAGTGTTGGTTATCTTGCTGTCTCCGATTTCCTTCCGAGCGACGGCAGCACCGAGATTACGACAGACGCGGCCATCACCGTGATCTTCAATCGTCCGGTTGTGCCGCTGGTTTCCGTAGAGGAAATGGCAGCGCTGCCCAGCCCGATCGCGCTCTCACCAGAGGCGACAGGGCAGGGCGAATGGTTGAACACGTCGATTTATGTGCTGCGCCCGGAACTGGCAGGTGGCACGCAGTACACCGTCAGCCTGCGCCCGGATTTGCAGGCACAGGATGGCGCGACGCTGCAAGAGGCGCTGAGCTGGTCGTTCGAGACCATCGCCCCGGCTATCGTCGAGACCGTGCCGCAAGACCTGAACACCGATATTCCGCTCAACCAGAAAATCCAGGTGCGTTTCAATCAGCCGATTGACCGCGCCAGTGCCGAAGCCAACTTCTATTTACGCGCGGCGAATGGCGCAGGCACGCTGAGCGGCACGTTCGAGTGGGCGGAAGATGGCGCGGGCTTCAGTTTCACGCCGGGCGCGCCGCTGGAACTCGACAGGAACTATGCAGCAGGTTTCAACGATGGGGTGAAGGCCGCGCGCGGCGATGCTGCTCTGACGGGTTTCAACACCTGGTCGTTTGCCACTGTGCCGTTCCCGGCCATCATCAGCACAGACCCGTTCGATGGATCGGACGATGTCTATCCCTGGGGCAGCTTTACGATCAATTTCGCCTCACCGATGGATGTCGACACGCTGGAGGGTAAGGTCACGATTGACCCCGAACCCTGGCGTGAGCCGGATTACTACTACGGTGACTGGAACAACAGCTACAATATCAACTTCCCCTTTGAACCCAGCACGGACTACACCATCACCATCGCGCCGGGTATGAAGGACATCTACGGCAACGAGATCATCAGCGAGCGCGTCGTGCGCTTCCGTACCGCGCCCTATGACCCGGACTTCGTGCTGAATGTGCCGGGGGAGATCGGCTTCTACAACGCGCGCGCGGAGAATACGCAGCTATTCCTCACACATCGCAACATCAGCCGGCTTGATCTGAGCCTGTTCACAGTCGACATTGGTGCCTTCGTGTCTGCGATGGCGGGCGACAACTACGGCGCGGCCTCCAGCTTCAGGGGCGAGTCTGCGCTGCTGCGAGCGTGGCAGATGCCTGTGAGCGAGAGAGAGAATGTGCGGCGCTATGAGTTGCTGAACCTGAGCAGCGATCCGGGCGCGGTTGTGGCGGCGGAGTGCTTCGGCGCTGCGCCGACGCGGCTGAAGGTGGGCGATACGGCCATCGTGATCAACGAACCGGACCCGGTGCGCGCGCGTGAAGCCCCGGTGGATGGCCTGATCATCGACCAGCTTTACAAGGATTACCAACTGCCGATCATCGGCGGGCCGGTGTGCGCCAACCAGATCATCTGGTGGCAGGTGCGGCTGCGCGACGAACGCACGGCCTGGGTTGCCGAGGCGATCCCCGGTGACGACGGCAACTATGAATACCTGCTCGATCTGCGGCTGGCGGCGCAGGTGACGCCTGTGCAGATGCCCGCCGATGTGAGCGCAGGTGGCGCGCTGCCCCCTGGTGTATATCTGCTGCGTGTGTCGTCGCCGGAGACGGCCAGCCGGGGCTATCAGGATTATTCGCACTTCCTGGTTGTAGGTACGGCGAATCTGACGATCAAGTATGCGGTGGACAGCATGTTGGTCTGGGCGACCGATGCGCAAACAGGCGCACCCCTGGCCAACGCACCGATTACAATCTACGACTCGAGCTATACCGCGCTCGGCTCGGCCACGACGGATGGCGATGGGCTGGCACGCTTCGATCTGCCGCGTGTGAACGACCTCTATGTTCCGCGCGTGGCCGTTCTGCAAACGGATACCGATTTCGGCGTCGCTTCAGTGAATTGGACGGATGGCATCGAACCCTGGCAGTTCGGGCAGAACTACACCTTCTATCCCGACGAGTACCGCGCGTACCTGTATACCGACCGCCCGATCTACCGTCCCGATCAACCCGTTTACTTCCGGGGCATCGTGCGGCGCCAGGATGACGTGACGTACACGCCACCGACCTTCAGTAGCATCCCGGTCAAGGTCTATGACAACAACGGCGAGGTCGTCTTTGACGAGTCGCTGCCGATCACGCCCTTTGGCACGTTCAGCGGGCAGTTCGACATCGCGGACGATGCTGTACTGGGTTACTACCGCGTTGAGGCGCAGCTCCCGGCGCGACCCGGACAGGAAGACTACCCGCCCACAGCCGGAGTGAGCTTTGGCGTCGCGGAGTTCCGCCTGCCGGAGTTCCAGGTGACGGCCACACCCGCGCTGGGCGAGGTTGTGCAGGGCGATACGATCAGCGTGACGATTGACAGCCGCTATTTCTTCGGCGGCGCGGTCAGCAATGCCTCTGTGGAGTACAACATCGTCTCGAACCCGTACTTCTTCGATTTCGCCGGGCCGGGCTTCTACGATTTCATCGACTACGACTACGACAGCGGGTCGAGCGAGTTTTACGGCATCTATGGCGAGACTATCGCCAGCGGCACGGGCACGACCGATGCTCAGGGAATTCTGACCATCGAGATCCCAGCGGCGCTGGAAGACAACAGCCAGAGCCGCACCTTCACCATCGAAGCGGTCGTCAGCGATGAGAGCGAGCAGATTGTCGCCGGGCGCACGGAGGTGGTCGTGCATAAGGGCGAGCTTTACATCGGCGCGCGGCCAGAGAACTATGTCTCGACGGCGGGGCAGGAAGCGCTTGTCAACCTGATCGCGGTGGACTGGGAGAGCGAGGGTATCGCCAACCAGGCGGTTGCGGTCGAGGTCGTGGAGCGGCGCTGGTCGAATGTGCAGGAACAGGATGAAGCCGGGCGCACCACCTGGACGTGGGAAGTCGAAGAAATCCCGGTGACGACGGGCAGCGTGACGACCGACGCGAATGGCAAGGCCAGCTTCAGCTTTGTCCCGCCCAACGGCGGCATCTTCAAGGCCAAGATCAAGACACAGGATGCCAAGGGCAACGAAATCGTCGCGGCAACGACGCTGTGGGTTGCCGGGACGGATTATGTCTCGTGGCGGCAGCAGAACAGCAACCGCATCGACCTGATCGCCGACCAGGACAGCTACTCGATTGGCGACACTGCGGAAATCCTGATCACCTCGCCATTCCAGGGCACGACTGAGGCGCTGATCACCATCGAGCGCGGGCGCGTGCTCCAGGCCGAGCGTGTGACGATGACCAGCAATTCGACCATTTACCGCGTGCCGATCACCGCCGACTTCGCGCCGAATGTCTTCGTCAGCGTGATGCTGGTGAAGGGCGTGGACGAGAACAACCCGGTGGCGGCATTCCGCGCGGGGCTGGTGCAGTTGGGCGTGGATAACGCGCAGAAAGAGGTGAGCATCAGCATTACGCCTGACCGCGAACAGGCCGGGCCGGGCGATACGGTCAATTACACGGTACAAACGACGGACTACCAGGGCAACCCGGTGCAGGCGGAAGTCGGCGTTGGGCTGACTGATCTGGCGTCGCTCTCGATTGCCGAGCCGAACACGGGGCCGATTCTGCGCTACTTCTATGGCGAGCAGGGTTTGGGTGTGCGGACGGCCACCCCGCTGACGATCAACGTTGACCAACTGACGCAGACCGTGCTGGACACGATCAAAGGCGGCGGCGGCGGCGGCGGCGAGGGCGGAATCTTCGACATCCGGCAGGATTTCGTCGATACGGCTTACTGGAATGCGACGCTCGTCACGGGCGCTGACGGCACGGCGATCTTCAGTGTTACGCTGCCGGACAACCTGACGACGTGGCGGTTGGATGCGCGCGCGGTCACGAGCGGCGCGGATGGCTTGACGCTGGTCGGGCAGGACACGTTTGACCTGCTCAGCACCAAGCCGCTGCTGGTTCGCCCGGTGACGCCGCGCTTCTTCGTCGTCGGTGATCAGGTGACGCTGGCCGCCGTCGTCAACAACAATACAGGCGAGGAGATGTCGGTCGAGATCGCGGTACAGGGCACGGGTCTGACGTTTACCGATGGCGCGTCGCAGACAGTGACGATTCCTTCGGGCGGGCGGCAGCGCGTGAACTGGAACGCGGTCGTTGAAGATGCGCCGCAGGTTGACCTGACGTTCTTCGCCAACGGGAACAACGGCGCGTTCACCGATGCCAGCAAGCCGCCGCTGGGGCAGGGCGACAACCAACTGCTGCCCGTCTACAAGTACGAAGTGCCAGAGACTGTCGGCACGGCAGGGCTGCTGCTTTCCGGCGAGGCGGTCACGGAGTCGATCTCACTGCCGCGCCGCTTCGAGGTGACGCAGGGCGAACTGACAATCAAGCTGGATAGTTCACTGGCGGCGACGACGCTGGACGGGCTGCGCTACCTGGAAGACTTCCCACATCAGTGCATCGAGCAGACGGTCAGCCGCTTCCTGCCGAACATCATGACCTTCCGCGCGCTGGACAGCCTGGGCGTGGCGAACGATGGACTGCGGCGCAGTCTGGAAAGCGGTGTCAACTTTGCATTGCAGCGCTTGTACGCGCAGCAGAAATCCGACGGCGGTTGGGGCTGGTTCGTGCAGGATGCCAGCAACGCGCTGACGACGGCCTACGCGCTGATCGGCCTGGCTGAGGCGCGCAACAGCGGTTTTGTGGTCTCCGAAGATGTGATCCGCAATGCCCAGCGCTTCCTGCAAACGGCGTTCATCGTCCCCGACCAGTCGCAGCCGACCTGGAGACTGAACCGTCAGGCGTTCATGCTGTACGCGCTGGCCCGCTCCGGCGCGCCGGACGTGAGCCGCACGGCCAACCTGTTCGACGCGCGGGCGCGGCTCTCGCTCTATGCGCAGGGCTTCCTGGCGCTGACGCTCAACCTGATCAACCCGGCGGATACCAGCCGCAGCGACACCCTGCTCTCTGATCTGGTGAGCAGCGCTATCCTGAGCGCGACCGGTGCGCACTGGGAGGAGGACGAGCGCGACTACTGGAACTGGAACACCGACACGCGCACGACGGCCATCGTGCTGGACGCGCTGATCAAGCTGCGCCCGCAGAGCGAGCTGATCCCCAACGCGGTGCGCTGGCTGATGGTGGCGCGGACGGGCGATGCCTGGGAGACCACGCAGGAGACGGCCTGGTCAGTGATGACTCTGACGGACTGGATGGTGCTCTCTGGCGAACTGCAACCCGCTTACAGCTACTCGGCCTCGCTGAACGGCGAGAAACTGACGGAGGGCACAGCCACGCCGGAGACGGTGCGCGACTCGACGGTGCTGCGCGTGCAGGTGGCTGATCTGCTGGCGCAGCAGGCTAACGCGCTGGCGATTGGACGCACAGAGGGCGCGGGCGTGCTGTACTACACAGCGCACCTGGAAGCTTATCTGCCTGTGCCGGAGGTCGAAGCGCTCAACCGGGGCATCATCGTCGAGCGGCGTTACACGATGTCAGGCAGCGATGCACCGGTCACAGAGGCGCGCGTAGGCGATCTGGTCAATGTGCGGCTGACGATCATCGCGCCTAACGATCTGCACTACGTGGTGATCGAAGACCCCATCCCGGCAGGCACCGAGGGTGTGAACCCGAACCTCAGCACTGAGCAGCAGATTGGCACAGAGCCAGGGCTGGAGAGCGACCCGCTGAGCTACGGTTGGGGCTGGTGGTGGTTCAGCAACATCGAGTTCCGCGACGAGAAGGTGGTGCTGTACGCGACCTACCTGCCTGCGGGCACGTATGAGTATCAGTACAGCATCCGCGCGGGGCTGGCGGGCGTGTACAACGTGATCCCAGCGACGGGGCAGGAGTTCTACTTCCCCGAAGTGTACGGGCGCAGCGCAGGCAGCACCTTCACAGTTCTGCCGAGCGAATAGTAACGACAGCAGGCGGGCGGCTCGCATAGGCGGGCTGCCCGCTTTTCGATTCCACAGATAATTGCAGAAGATTTCACCACAGAGACGCAGAGCGGTACAGAGTAAGACAGAGAGGTTTTTGTAGGTAGACGACATGTCGTGTCCATCTCGTATGTAGCGTGTTGGAAATAGCAGTAGCGCAAGCGGTGGGCAGGCGTCCATCAACAGGCAAGACGCAGACGTAGGATAGGGCTGGAACGGCTTTGCGCTGAGGAGGCATTATGCCTGACCTGAATGAGGCTCAAGCGGGCGCATCAGAGACGGAGATACCCGCAGCCCTGGGCGACCTGCTCACCCCGTCCGGGCAGCCAGCGGAACTGATCGCGATTGAAGAAGCGCCGGAGAAACCGAAACGCAAACGCAAGCGGCGCTTCACGATCCCCAATCTGCGGCTGTACCTGCTGGTGATCGGCCTGGCAGCCGTCACGACTTTGGGCGTGCTCGCCACTGTCTTCATCGCGCTGCCGTCCCCGGCACAGCCCACCGCGACCCCTTCACCGTATCCGACCTTCATCGAGATGACACCCGTACCGACCACGCCGTTTCAGGATTTGATCGGCATGGGCTATCGGGCGATAACCCTGGAGCAGGTGGGCAGCATCCCGGCGGATACGCGCGTGCGGATCAGCCACGCCACCATAAACACTGACACATCATGGACGTATACGATTATCGCTGAGGACGAACAGCGCGTGGCCGAAGCGCAGCCCTGGCAGATCGGGTACGCGCCGGGCGTGATACCGGGGATGCCCACGCCGACGGGCGAGTTCTTCGACACGACCCTGACCATCGTGCTGCTGGAGGATTTCGGCGATATTTCAGCGGGGACTGTGGTATCGGTCGGCAGCGGCTACTTCAACGGCTATGAGTGGATTTACGGCGTAATCACCGCTGATGGGCGCTACGCCGATGTGCCCGCCTCCAAGCTGCGGCGGGGGTGATCGCCAATTACGCTTCCCCGCAACCTTCCCCCCTCCCACTGCGTTATACTCCGTGACAGAGTCACATATCAACCAGCAGGGGCAATATACGCATGAGCGATAGTCTGCGCGGGCTGACGGAAGCCGAGGTCGTCGAGCGGCGGCGGCGCGGCGAGGGCAACAATATCAGGCTGGAAACCAGCCGCTCCTACGCCGACATCATCCGCAGCAACGTCTTCAACCTGATGAACATCATCCTCTTCGTCATCGGCGGCGTGATGATCGCCATCGGCAGGCCGGGCGAGGCTTTCACCAGCGTCGGGCTGATCGCGCTCAACGTGATCATCGGCATCTACCAGGAAATCCGCGCCAAGCGCCAGCTTGACCAGATCGCGCTGCTCACGCGCCCGAAGATCGGCGTGATGCGCGACGGTCGCGAGATCACGGTTGACCCGAACGACCTGGTGAAAGACGACATCATTATCGTGCGCGCGGGCGACCAGATCGTCGTAGACGGCGTGATCGTCGGCGATGGGCGCATTGACGCCGATGAGTCGCTGCTGACGGGCGAGCCTGACCTGATCCCCAAGATGGCGGGCGATGAGGTGCTCTCCGGCAGCTTCTGCGTCAACGGCAGCGCGCTCTACCGGGCGACGCGCGTGGGGGCGGAGAGCTTCGCCAACAAGCTGACGGCCAACGCGCGCAAGTTCCGCGTGGTCAAGACGCCGCTGCAAAGCGAGATCAACTTTGTGCTGCGGCTGTTGATGCTCCTGGCCGGGTTCATGGGCTTCCTGCTGCTGCTCAGTTCGATTCTCTCCGCTGTGCCGTTCATGCGTCAGGTGCAAATCGTGGCGGTGGTGGCCGGGCTGGTGCCCAACGGCCTGTTCTTCATGGTCGTGCTGGCCTACGCGCTCGGCGCGGTTCGCATCGTCCAGCGCGGCGCGCTGGTGCAGCAGACCAACGCGGTCGAATCGCTCAGCAACGTCACGGTGCTGTGCATGGACAAGACCGGCACGCTGACCGCCAACCGCATCAACTACCACGAAGCCTATCCTATCGACGTGTCGCGCGCGGAACTGGAACGGCTGCTCGGTGACTTTGCTGCGTCGGCCTCGGCCAATAACAAAACCGGCGAGGCGATCCTCAACGCGCTCAAGGGCAGCAAACAAGCGGTCGTGGACGAGGTGCCGTTTTCGTCGGCTCGCAAATGGAGTGCACTGGCCTTCGGTGGCGAGAAACCGCACGGGGTTTATGTGCTGGGCGCGCTGGAGATGCTGCAGGCGCATCTGACGCTGGATGGCGAGGCGCAGGAACAGCTTCGCGACTGGTCGGAGCAGGGGCTGCGTGTGCTGGTCTTCGCGCGCAATGCCCAGGTGACGACGCTGCACGACGCCGACGGCCAGCCTATGCTGCCCGACCTCAAACCGCTGGGCATCATCAGCTTCAGCGACGAACTGCGCCCGGCACTGCGCGAAACGCTGGCCGGATTCCGCGAGAGCGGCATCAGCCTGAAGGTGATCTCCGGCGATAACCCGCGCACGGTGGCGGCACTGGCGCGGCAGGCGGGCTTCCCCGGCGACCTGAAGTACGTTTCCGGCACGGAACTGGATGCGATGGACGGCGCGCAGTTGGGGCAGGTGGCGGCGGAGACGACCGTCTTTGGCCGCATCACGCCGCAGCAGAAAGAACGGTTGGTGGAGGCGCTGCGCGGGCTG
>JAEUQX010000393.1 GCA_016788625.1 Anaerolineae bacterium | reverse complement strand
TCGTGGCGGAAGGCGAAGACAGCCTCCCGCCCGTTCCGCGCTGTGACCACCTGCATCCCGGCCTCGATTAGGTACGCCCGCACCGTGTCCAGGATCGCCTGCTCGTCGTCAGCAATGAGTATCTTGTGTGCCATATAGCCTCGTGCTTTGCTGGCTGCTCATCAATAACATCATCACTACGGCTGCGTGGGCGCGATGATCGGCGCGGTAGCTTCCAGGCTGCGCAGATACGCCGTGATGGCCGCGATGTCAGCATCGTTCAGATAGCCCCCCCACGAGGGCATGGTGGTTCCCGTAACACCGCCCGCGATGATTTGCTGGATAGCCGCGTCGGGGGTCTGGCTCAGGAAGGTCTGGTTATTGAGCGCGGGCGCGATAGGCGAGCCGTAGCCATCAATGCCATGACACTGTGTACACAGCATATTGAACAGGCGCTGTCCGTTCGCAATGGCCTGCGGGCTGCTGTCCAGCGGCACAGCCTCGATGACGGGCAGCCGGATACCGGCGGTGTTCAGTTCGCCCCAGTTGCCAATCAACGCGATGACAGCCTGCTGCTGATTCGCATCCAACGCGCCTGACCAGGATGCCATCAGCGTTCCCGGCACCCCTGTCTGGATGATGCGCGCAAGATCGGCGTCGTTCAGACGCACGCGTAATTCATCGGTATTGAGGGCGGGAGCGAGGGTTGAGCCTTCGCCGTTGGCACCATGACACGCCGCGCAGTTTTCGGCATAGACGGTCAGCCCAGCCGCGAGCGCCGCGCCATCGGGAAGCGCCTCCACCAGCGTAAGAGTCTCAGCCGGAATTTCCGCAGCTACGATCTGCGGCGGCGTCAGTCCCAGTTCCGCCACACGAACGGCAACAGTGTCCCAGGTGTCGGCCTGGAGCATCACCTTGATACTTTCGATCTGCATCCCGGTCAGAATGCCGCCCTCTTCAACGCCAAATGCTGCCATGCCCGTATTATAGCGCCCCCGTTCGACCGTGTTGAACAGCATCTGCGCGTCCAGATCGGCGGCGGTCATCAGTGCCGGGTAGGCCGCGATGCCCTCGCCGCTGGCACCGTGACACGCAACACAATTCTGAGCGTAGAGGTCTGTGCCCTCTGTCACCATCGCTATGTGCAGACTTTCGGCTGCTGCTGCCTGCCGTCCGGGTTCACCGAGCACCGCCAAGCCCAATCCGGCAGCGATCATCAGCGTGCCCATCAACGCCAACCAACGCATTTGCTGAGTCATGATGCCGCCTCCGCATACACCAGATCGGATGCGCTGGTGTGATCACGCTGAATGGGCAGCCCCGTATCGACGCGAACGATTCCGTCCACAATCGTGACGGCAAAACGATCCAACGGGCGCGGGGCAGGCGCGTTAATGACCTGTCCGTCCATCTCAAAGGTCGAGGCGTGGCAGGGGCAGACAAAGCGCCCCTCCGCCGGATTCCAGGGAACGGCACAACCGAGGTGTGTGCATTTACGATACAGCGCCAGGAAACCGCCATCCGGCATTCGCACCAGGTAGAAGCGCCCCTGCGTGAACGGCGTGACGCTGCCAGCGGGGAAGCTCTCCACCGCGCCAGCTTCGATAATGCCGCCGAATTCACCTTCGACGACGCGCGGCGAGAAAAAGCTCAGCACGACACCCCCGGCCTCGACCAGCGCCAGCGCGCCCGCCGCACCCCAGGCCACCTTCAAAAAATCCCGCCGAGATACAGGCTTCTCCGCCATCACAGCACCTCCCAGGGCAGCATCAAGGCCATTCCTTCACCACGAAACGCCACGCCGATGATCGTCAAAACGATGAATGCGGTCACCAACAGCACGAAGACGCTTTGACGTGTCTCGCAGGCAGTCGCCTTGAAAACCCGCTTCATCATGTCATAGTAGCCAATCAACAGCAGCGCGAGCGCCGCCAGCGGCAGCCAGCCATTGCTGATGATCGTCGGTAGGCTGGGCAGCATCCCCGGCAGGTCGAGGACGTATTCATCTAGGAGCACCAGCAGCGGCACAGCGACCAGCGCAGCCAGCACGGCCAGCAGCGCCATCCGCCGCCCTTTCCGCGAGCGAAACCAGATGCCCTCCGCGCTCAGGTCAAAATGCTGATACGGCAGGATCACCAGCGCGCCAAGACCCAACGCCGGGATGATGATCGCGCCGAAGACCGGATGAAAATGCAGCAGCAGTTCCTGCAATCCCATGAAGTACCAGGCCGCTTTGGCCGGGTTCGGGCTGTGATCAGGGTTGGCAGCCGCTTCCAGCGGGGCGTTCACCCACAGCGACCACAGCAGAATCGCGCCCGTCATCACCAGCGCGAACACCAGCTCGCGTGATACCAGGTGCGGCAGAGTCGTCACTTTTTCGATCTGACCGCCATCTGGCGCGCCATCGACGGTTCCATCCAGCTTGTGCGGCACGGTCAGCGTATCCTTGCGCACGCGCCAGATGTGAAACGAGACGATCCCCATGAGCGCCAATGGGATGATCGCCACATGCAGACCGTAGAAGTTGGTCAGCGTTGCCGCGCCAACTTCCGGCCCGCCCAGCAGGAAGCTGCGCAGTCCTTCGCCGATGAGCGGGATGTAGCTCAACAGGCTGGAACCGACAGTCACCGCCCAATAGGCCAGTTGATCCCAGGGGAGCAGGTAGCCCGTGAAATTTGCGCCGATGACCAGCAGCAGCAGTATGATTCCGAGTATCCAGTTGAATTCACGCGGGGTGCGGAAGCCGCCTGTGAAGAACACCCGCAGCAAGTGCAGAAAGGCGACGACCACCAGCAGGTTGCCGCTCCAATGATGCAGGTTGCGGATCAACTGCCCAAACCAGACTTCCGTTTGCAGCCGCAGCATGTCCTGATAGGCGGTCTCCGGCGACGGCGTATAGACGAACATCAGCATCACACCCGTGATGGCGAGCAGCAGTACGAGCAGCAGCGCCAGCCCGCCCAGCCCCCAGGTATAGGTGAACTTGAGCGTGGGTTTGGCAACTTTGCTGGGGTGCAGGTGCAGCACCAGGTTATTCATGACCACGCGCATCCGCCCACGATCATCACGGGGTGGGAGTTCATCCCGCTGGATGGACTCCCATACGCGCTGTTTCAGGTCTTCAGGACGAGGGTCGAGTTCGTCAGACATGAGATTGCGCTCCTGTTGGGCCTATTGACCGGATGCAGGGGTAGCGGTCAAGTCGGGTTGTGCGGTGAGCGTGTGCTGCCCACCGCTGCCATTCCCCTGACCACGCCCAGGGCCTGCCCACAGCGGACGCCCGTTCGGGTCGCGCAGCAGGATACGTTCGCCGCTTGCAGTCTTGGTCACCTGCCCGGCGTTGAATTGGTCGCCCTGCCAGAAGCCGAGCATCGAAATCACGTCATCGACCGCAAAGGTGACCGCCTGCGTCTGCCAGAAGTCCGCGCGCCCGAATGAAATCGTCAGCGTTTGCGCGTCTGCCGTCTGGATGACCAGCCCGTTATTCGTGAGGGCGGTGACAGTTCCCTCGACGGTGACCCACTGGTCGGCGGGGATTTGCACCTGCCCCTGCCCACCATTCGTGCCGCTGCCGCTGCCACCCGACCACAGTGGCTGACCAGCTTCGTTGCGCAGCGCCAGCACCGCGCCGTCTGACGTGGTCACAGTGCGCGCGTGATAGTTTGTGCCGTTGAAAAAGCCATCCACCGTGACCTGCGCCCCCGCGTTCAGCGTCACGCCTTGCAGCGGCCAGTACTCCGGCGACCCCAGTTCGACATACACTTCGCTGCCATCATCCAGCGCCAGCGTCATACCGACCGTACTCAGATCGAGGATGGTGCCGCTGCCGCTCCAGATCTCACCGACATTACTGATGGATTCCTGGATGACCTGCCCGTTCGCGCCTTGTCCATTCCCGCGCATCGGAGTCGCCGTTGGGGTGAGCAGCGCGGATGGGGCGGCATTCTGGCGATCCAGCAGCGCCACGACGACGCCACCGACAACGGTTAGCACGAGTAGTACGATGACGATGTTCTTGATCATGAGATTGCTCCTTACACAGCCTTCATTCATTTGCCTGAAGGATGCGCAAAAGTTGTGTAGAGATGATGTAGAAGCTATTTCGGGGTTGTGTAGGAAAACCGGGGGGCTGGCAACAAAAAAGCGTGGAGCTTACCCCACGCTTTTGGATTCAGAGCAGTCAGCGATTTAGACTCCTGCACACATCTCGAAGGCAGGCTGGTGATTGAACTCCGATGCATCGCGCAGCGTCTGGGCGACATACTGCAAGTCGGGATACGCTTCAAATGCCGAAAGCATCGTGTCATACAGGCCGAAGTTAGCAACTTCAGCCTCCGCGCCCACCGCGCAGGCGTCGGTCAGGCTGGCGAATTCCGGCAGATCAAACGCAGGCACTTCCGGGATGGCGACGCCATAACGGGCGAACAGCGTTTCCCAGGCAGAGATGTGCTGCGCCTCACTGCGCTGGATATTCACGAAGGGCCGCACCGCGCCGAACTGGTCTATGACGCTGCTATACACCGCATAGGCGTGCTGTTCATCCAGCCAACCGCCGGTCATCAGGTCGATAACGTCCTGTGGCAGTTCATCCGCCGATGCGGGCGGCAGATTGAGATACAAACCGCCGCCGTTACTGCCGCCGCGCGCGGCATCCGGATTACGTCCACCCTGATAGCCATTCCCGCGTCCACCGCCATTACCATTGCCGTTACCACGATTGTCCTGAGCCGACACCACGCTGACGCCAAGCATCAATACAATCGCGACCGCCAGGGCGATCATCAGCATACGTTTTGTGTTCATGTTACTCACTCCTTGCACCAGATATCCATCGATTTGTTCCTACACTAGACCGAAAATGTGTAGAAGTGATGTGCAAGGTGTGTCTGGGCTGTGTACGTTTGTCCAATCCCTTCCGAACATCGCAACGATGTTGACCTCCTGAGCCGCCCAGGATGGTCAGCGCCCGCGACGATTAGCTGCTTTCTCCCTTGCGTTGCTCATCGGCGGTGGGAAGCGTTGGCTGCGCCAGCACCTTGGGCAGCCGCACCGTGAACGTAGTGCCCTCATTCACAACGCTTTCCGGGGTGATGATGCCCTGGTGCAGTTCGACCGCCTGTTTGGTGATGCTCAACCCCAGACCTGTGCCCGAAATCGTGCCGACATTGACCGCCCGATGGAACGGCTCAAACAGGTGTTTCAGGTCATCCGGCGGGATGCCGATGCCTTCATCGCGCACCCTGAATGTGACCGTATCGGCATCATGAGTGAGCCAAATATCAACCTGTTTGTCTTCGGACGAGTATTTCAGGGCATTGGAGATCAGATTGCTGATAACGTGACGCATCAGACGCGCATCAAAATCGACGCTGATGGGCGCATTCGGGCAGCTATAGCGGATGCGATCCCGGTACGGTATCTGGATGTCGAACTCTTCGATGATCTCCCGGCAGAGCAAGTCAATGTCGCCACGCTCCGGCTTGAATTCCACGCGCCCGGCCTGGATGCGCGCCAGTTGCAGCACATCGTCCATGATGTTCTTCATATGGCTGACCTGCTGGCGGATCTTATTCAGTCGCGCATTGATCTGAGCGTCGTCCATACGATCCCGATAGATCGAAAGCGTTTCGGTGGTTGCCAGGATGGCCGCCAGCGGCGTGCGGAATTCGTGCGATGCCATCGAAACAAAGCGTGATTTCAGTTCGCCCAGCTCCTTTTCCTGGGCCAGCATCTGCCGCAGAACTTCTTCCGCCATCTTGCGTTCGGTGATATCGATGCCGACCGCCTGAACAGCCACCACCTGATTGCGGCTGTCGAGGATGACCTGATCTGTCCAGGACATCCAGCGTTCGATCCCGTCGGGCTGAGCAACAGGCATCTCGAGTGTGATGGCGCCGCGCGCTTGCATCAGGGCTTCACGCTCCGCTTTGAATTGTGGACGTAATGGCTCTGGAACAAGTTCAAGCCAACTGTGCCCGATCAATTCAGCAGGTTCTTTGCCAAAGTAGCGGCAGTAGGCATTGTTGACAAACGACAGCGTGAAG
>JAEUQX010000584.1 GCA_016788625.1 Anaerolineae bacterium | reverse complement strand
GGTTCATTTGTCAGGGGTTATAGACAACATGCCGGACTTCCTACGCTCCCCAGCGACACAATACCGCGAAATTGGGGGCTGCATCTCCTGCAAAGCCCACTATGCTGGAGATGTGATTGACCCTTTGAAGCCACTGCATTGAAAAGGACAGAGTCTTGAGTACAGACGGCTCCAGTAGCATTACTTACCTGCTGTGCTTTGTTGTGTTCTGTATTGGTTTTGGCGTGTTGATGATCTTTGCCCGCGATTTTATGTGGGAACTGACTGCCTGGGGCAATCAGTGGAAGGGCGTGCGCTCCGAACGCACTGAGCAGTGGGAAATTGGTCAGGTGATCGGCGGCGTGGTCTTCATTCTGATCGGCGCGGGATTGGGTTGCTGGGGCATCACGCAGATGAACCAGCTCAACCAGCAGCAGGCAGCCATCGACGCGCTGGAAACCTCCGTTGCCGCCACGCGATCATCGGGCTGGACGCGCCTGCAAAGCATTTTCAGCGAATACATCCCGCGTTGGGAAGCTGATGACTCGCCCGGCGTCAAACGTGTAAGTGTGGCAGGCGTGCGCGCCGACGCCATCTACTATGGCCGCTGCACAGGGGGGAACTTTTACATCATCGTGCGCGAGTTCGAAGGCCAGAGCGGCGGTGATTTTGCTTACGTCCCCGAAGACAGCCCAGACCGCTGCCGTCCCCCTGGACTGCTGATGGCCTATATAGGATCGCCAGCAGCATTAGGCGGCGGCTGGTGGAGCATCGAGATCAACATGTTTACCGAGGACAGCGACATCATCACGCCTACGCCGTCGCGCACCGCGCAGCCCACGCCAACGCGCGCCAGCCCGACCCCGAACGCGACCCAACTTCAGCTAACCATCGAGGCCGCCGTGCAGCAGCAGCTCACGCAGGCCGCGCCAACGCAGGATTTATCGGTAACACAGACCATCGGCGCAGCGGTACAGGGCACGCTCACCGCCGCCGCGCCGTGACCACACCGGGAGGGTACTAACCGCACCAGGGATACGCACCGTTCCATCCCTGGCACCGTTCGTCACAACGGAGTTTCGTCACTCACAAGGGCATTGCAGGACAATGAACCGCTGGCGCAGCTTTAGCGTTAATTGCCCGTTGCAACTCCTGCTGCTAAACTGCGTATATCTCTGTAGAGTAGTCAATCGAGGAGTCGCAGACACCATGAGCGAGAATGTAAACCACAATCCAGAATTCAAGGAAGAGGAACAGCCGCAAAACCCGCTGGAATCCTTCATCTATCATCAACGCCGCGCCCTGGAAGAAGCGGGCAAAGCGCTGGATGCGTTGCTGCCGGACGGCTTCAAGTCGCACGGTTCGGAAGCGGGGCGCGAGTTCGTCAAGAGCTTCAAGGTGCTGGTGGACGCCGCCATTGACGAGATCGAGAAAGCCACCAGCCGCGTCCAGCCTGTTGAGGGCGAGGACGGCGAAGAGCGCCCTTCCACGACAGGCAAGACCAAGGTCAAAGTGCAGGTGGACTGAACGCGCATCACTGCAATACGTGTGTATGAGGAGGGGCTGCCCTCCTCTACTTTTTTCCAGGTCGTGCGCCGCAAACCTACCCTTTCGGTTAGGATTTGCTGAATTCCCGCGACCTGCCGGGCGGCGCTGCGTAGTATGTGTTAAGTCAATAGCTGCCAGCTTCTAGTCGTTAGCTGCTGCTGGGAAACCCGGTTCTACAGGCAACCCGCCGATGGCTTTGGAGTAACGACTACAGACTATCGACTAAACGCGTAGAGCAAATGATTACCAAGGAGCCTGAGATGTATCGCATGGGTGGGTATCACGGTCATGGTTGGGGGCGGCACGGGCATCATGGGAGCTACGGCTTTTGGATGTTCCCGATGCTGCTGCTGATGGGCTTCCTGTTCTTCGGCCTGCTGAAGTTCTTCTGGCCGCTGCTGCTCATCGGGCTGATCATCGCCGCCGTCAAGTTCAGCAAGCACGGCGGACACAATTGGAAACACGGCGAGTGGTCGCACAAATGGAAGCACATGGACTGGTCAGAGAAGTGGCAGCAGTACGAAGGCGACTGGAAGCGCAAGAACGACAACCTGATTTACGTCGAGAAGCCCAAGCGCGAGGAACGCCGCTTCACCCGCACCGCTGACGGCGACATCGTCGAGATCATCTAGCGCCAAACCCGCCGCAGCGCGGGCAACAGCTCTAATCGCCCCTCTCCCCGTTGAGAGGGGTTTTGCTTTCAGTGCCAACATGCACAGCCGTTTGCGAAATGAGACACTTGTGCTATTATGCAGGCTTCGTCCGGCCATGAGCAGAACAGGAGGCAGTCATCATGCAGTTCCTCACAACAACAGCAACCATCATCGCAATAGGCGTGCCTGCCGCCACCTGCGCTTAGGTCGTATCCAGCGGATTCCTGTCGTCCACAAGTAATCAATCCCCTGGATCATTTCCTCAGTTCGTCCTGAGTTCCCCTCAGCGCCAGCATTAGCAGTCACGCGCCAGCACCACCGCGCGCGGAGCATTTGCGCCGTCTGCGGTACGTCATGCCAACATGTCGCACATGCTGAGGATATCCATGCTGACTGCCCGAACCCGTAAGTTCTTTTCGTACTACAAACCCTATCGTCGCCTGTTCATCGCGGACATGACCTGCGCATTCATCGTCGCGGGCATCTCGCTGCTGCTGCCGCTGTGTGCGCGTTCGATCACTCAGAGGGTGACCGCCGGGAACACGCCCGATCTGCTGGCGCATATCTACAGCATCGGCGCGCTGATGCTGATACTGATCGCCATTCAGACGCTGTGCAACGCGGTCGTGGATTATCACGGCCACATGATGGGCGCATACATCGAAAGTGACCTGCGCGCGGAACTGTTCACCCACTACCAGAAGCTCTCATTCAGCTTCTACGACGAACAGCGCACCGGGCAGTTGATGAGCCGCATCAGCAACGACTTGTTCGCCATTTCGGAGTTGTACCATCACGGGCCGGAGGACAGCGCCATCGCCCTGCTGAAGTTCAGCGGTGCGTTCGTCATCCTGCTGGCGATCAACGTGCCGCTGACCCTGATCATCTTCGCCTTCCTGCCGATCATGGCGGTCTACGCCCTGTACTTCTTCCAGCGCATGACGCGCGCCCTGGCCGTCAGCCGGGAACGTATCGGCGACATCAACGCGCAGGTCGAGGACACGCTGGCGGGCATCCGCGTGGTCAAGTCGTTCACCAACGAAGCACTTGAAGGGCAGAAGTTCGCGCACGAAAACCTGCGCTTCCTGGAGAGCCGCCGCGCAGGTTACCGCAGCGAAACCTGGTTCTCCAACGGGCTGATCGCCTTCACGCAGCTCATCACCATCGCCGTGATCATCTTCGGCGGCGTGGGTATTGTCAACGCAGGGTTGGATGCCGCCGATCTGGTGACATTCCTGATGTGCGTCGCCATCCTGATCGACCCGATTCAGCGCGCGGTGAACATCGCTCGGCTGCTGCAAGAGGGATTGACAGGCTTCGCGCGCTTCATGGAGGTGATGGAAATCGCGCCGGACATCGTGAACGCGCCAGATGCAGTTGACCTGACAGGTGTACGCGGCCAGATCGAGTTCCGCGATGTGAGCTTCAAGTATCGCGATGATCACGAGGATGTGCTGAACAACATCAGCCTGACCATCCAGGCTGGGGAATATGTCGCGCTGGTGGGCACATCCGGCGTCGGCAAGACCACGCTGTGTTCGCTCATCCCGCGTTTCTACGAGGTGACGGCAGGCGCGATCCTGATCGACGGGCAGAACATCCGCGACGTGACCCTGCGCTCGCTGCGTGGCAGCATCGGCGTCGTGCAGCAGGATGTCTACCTGTTCGCCGGGACGGTGGCGGACAACATCCGTTACGGCAGGTTAGATGCGACGCGCGAAGAAATCATCGCGGCGGCGCAGCAGGCCAACGCCCACGAGTTTATCATGCGGCTGCCGCAGGGCTACGACAGCGACATCGGCCAGCGCGGGGTGAAGCTCTCCGGCGGGCAGAAGCAGCGGCTGAGCATCGCGCGCGTGTTCCTCAAGAATCCGCCGATTCTCATCCTCGACGAGGCGACCAGCGCGCTGGACAACGAGAGCGAACGGGCTGTGCGCGAGTCGCTGGATGCACTGGCGCAGGAGCGCACCACGCTGGTGATCGCGCATCGCCTCTCGACCATTCGTAATGCCGGGCGCATCCTGGTGTTGACGGATGTGGGCATCGCGGAAGAAGGCACGCACGATGAGTTGATCGCGCGAGGCGGCAGCTACGCGGCGCTCTACCGGATGCAGGCGCGGGTGTGAGAACCCCACCCCTGGCCGCTCCACACAACACTTGTGGAACGGACGACCCCACCCCTAGCCCCTCCCCACTTCACTGCGTTCGTGGAGAGGGGAACGAAGAGTCTGCGGGGGTGGCGCGCAATGCTACGCTAAGCCCGTCTCACTCCCCTCTCCATTGGGCGAAGCGCAATGGGGAGGGGCCGTAAAAATGGCGTGCAGCACAACAGAGCGAGGCCAGGAATGTGCGGCAGGAAGCAACCCCTCGCGAAACCTTCCGACTTCATTCGTGCAGCGGACGCCCCCTCCCCTAGCCCCTCCCCACTTCACTGTGAACTTGCCCCGATTCAGTGGAGGAAAACCTAAGAGACAGGTACACTGAATCGAGGAGCAGAGGCCAATGGCAATAGAGCGTCGAAAGTACACAGAAGCGTTTAAACGTGAAGCTGTCCGGTTAATGGAAAGCAGCGGAAAGCCCATTGCCGAGGTTGCGCGTGATTTGGGGATCAACGACAACAATTTGTATCGGTGGCGTGCGCTCTATGGAAGCCAGCCGCAGAGCGTCACCGGGGGCAGCATGGTCGAGATGGAAGCGGAATTGAAGCGGTTGCGGCGTGAGAACGAGGTGCTACGGCAGGAGCGTGACATTCTAAAAAAGGCTATGAGCATTGTCAGCCGGAGCCAGCCATGAGTTACCAGATCATCGAGAGCAATCGTGAGACAGGTGCGGTTGAGCCATTATGTCGGGCGTTGGGCATCTCGGTGAGCGGTTACTACGCCTGGCGCAGCCGAGAGGCGAGCCAGCACCAGCAGAGCGATGAAGCACTACTGAAAGTCATTGGGAGGGTGTATCAGGCTGGACGCGGTTTGTACGGCAGTCCACGTGTCCATGCGGCCTTACGCCACCAGGGAATAGGCTGCTCTCGCAAGCGGGTGGCACGCTTGATGCGTCAGGCTGGATTACGCTCGCGTCGCCGTCCGAAACGGCGTGTACATACCACTGACAGTCGCCATAGTCGTCCGGTTGCACCCAACCTGCTGAAGCGGGATTTCAGTGCTGACGCGCCCAATGAGAAATGGGTGGGCGATATCGTAGGCATCTGGACAGACGAAGGTTGGCTGTACCTGGCGGCGTTGCTGGACACCTATTCCCGCCTGATTGTCGGTTGGGCAATGAACATGTATCGCGATGAAGCCCTGGTTGAGTCAGCATTACACATGGCATTGGCACAGCGCACGCTTCCCCAAAGTACCGATTTGATCCAGCACACCGATCGCGGCAGCCAGTACACGGCGGAAGCGGATCTGGCTCTGCTGAAGCAGCATGGCATTCAGGTCAGTATGAGCGACAAAGGCGACCCGTATGACAATGCCATGATGGAGAGTTTCTTCAGCACGCTGCGTGCGGAACTGACCGACCTGGAGCGTTTTGCCACCCGGCAAGCAGCACGCACGGCAGTGTTCGAGTTTATTGAAGTGTTTTACAATCGCCAGCGCTTGCATTCGTCCTTGGGCTACCGCAGTCCGATGGCCTTTGAAAGCGCCCATTTATCCTGAAAGTATCTCTTATTCATCCTCCACCAAACCGGGTCAAGACCAG
>JAEUQX010000368.1 GCA_016788625.1 Anaerolineae bacterium | reverse complement strand
GTCGCGCCGTATGAGTTCCTCAAGGCAGCTAATGTTGGTGGCACGGTCGAGGTGCTGCGCCTGGCGACGCGCGGCAAGGCCAAACCGGTGCATTACGTCTCCTCACTGGGCATTCTGCTGGCCTACAGCGAGCTGGTTGGCGGACAGGAAGAGGACGAACTCGACGCGGGCAAGTGCCCGGAGATTGGTTACTTCCAGACCAAGTATGTGGCCGAGAAAGTCGTGCGCAATGCGCGTGATCGCGGTATTCCGGTGACGATTCATCGCATCGGCCTGATCGTGGGAGACAGCCAGACGGGGGTGTGCAACAGCGACGACTTCGTGGCGCGCATCCTGCTCGGCAGCATCCAGGCGGGTTTTGCGCCAGATGTGACCAACGCGATGGACATGACACCTGTGGACTTCGTGGCCGCCGCGATGGTCTACCTCTCACGCCAGAACGAGGCGCTGGGGCGTGTTTTCCACCTGCTGAACCCGCGACCGATTCACTGGAGCGACATCTTCGACCGCGTGGCCGATGCGGGTTTCGCGGTACAGAAGCTGCCCTTCCACGATTGGGTTGATGCGGTTGAGGAACACGGCGACCCGCAGACCAACCCGCTGTATCCGCTGCTGCCGTTCTTCCACCTGAACTTCGCGCGGCGCATGTTGGGCGTCAGCGATTCACATTTTGCGGCGCTGGGCACGGCCTCCACGCAGAAAGCGCTGCGCGGTTCTGGTTTTGCCTGTCCGCCCGTTGATCAACACCTGGTTGAGATCTTCCTCGGCCAGTTCGTTGAGTCCGGTCGTTTGCAACCTGCCGCCACGCCGCTGGCGGTTTAATGGTTCTGCATGTGGGGCGTGGCGTGTGGGCCGCGCCCCTTGTGGTGAAAGGTTATGTCCAGCGCCAGTTTTGCAGCACCTGTAGAGCGTTCTCAGCAACTTGAGTCATCGCTTGAGGCGAAAAGATCGGTGTTTGGAGAATATAATTGGGACTCAGTTTCCCGCATAGTTCTGCCCGATTTCCTGCTCTAACTGCTTTCAATTCTGCCAAGAAACCAGACAAAATTTGTTGGCGAACCGCGCTTGGGTCATGCAGAAATGGTGTGAATAACACCAACGACCAGGCTCGATCAACCTCGTTTGAGAGGGATTGAGTTGCTGCAACACCTGGCGCAATGGCCGCACTCACGCCGATTTGTGCGAGTTTAAGAAATAGGCCAATCTTTCGATGCAAGAGTCTATCCTGAGTGGATATCGGGTCAAGCTTGATCACATCGGGCATTACAGGTGATCTGTCTTTAGGCTCTTCCGCAGAAATTCCGAGATGGTGAATTATCTCCAGCGCATCCGCTGCCAGTGTTGCTCGTTGTGATTGGTCAGACGTGTGTGATGCGAGGGCAATAAGGGCTTCTGCCTTCGCACTCTGTGGTGCAATCTCTTGTGCTGCCTGAAGAAGCTGATCAAAGAATGCTTCGGGAATGTGCTCGCAGATGATGCCAATCAACCTCGCCTGTGAATATCCCTGAGATTGTGGCAGCAGCGTTTTCATGATCGTCGGCCAATGTTTGTCCGCGAGATGCCGCGAAAGGTCGTCCAGCGCATTTCCCAGCCAAGGGCTTTCCTGAATTGTCAGGAGCAGTTCCAGACTTTTCTCAAGTTGATCGGCTTTCTGGTCGCCCTCAAGATACTCTAGAAACTTGCCTAAAATTCGGATGCGTTGGTATTTTTCCATATCCTCGTAGGCATGGGTGTAAGGCGGTTTCTCGTAGGTCCACACATTTTCCTGCACGATATCGAGTGCCCGCGCGCGCTGTTCACCTGCCAGATATTCAACTGCGTTGGCGAGTGACCAAAGGGATGTGGCATCGATGGGCAGTTGTATTGCCGTCTCGAACAGCGTGGAAGCCACTTGATCAGCATAGGAGCTGCGAAAGCGTAGACTGGCATCCAGTTGCTCCAGTCGCCACCACAGGTTCTGCACACGTCGTAGGCGAGCCAGGGCATAGGCCAGTAGCTTATCCTGTGCGGGTGATTGCGTATGGATTGCCCAGGCATTCAATATGGAATTGCAGGCGACCAGATCTTCGTAGTCGAAACGCCCCTCTAGTGCAGTCTGTATCAGATCATCGGTCAAATACTTTGCCAGAGCTTCGAAGGCCCAGTCTCGATATAGAGTATCTTCGAACTGGAATGCCGCTTCCAGCGCTCTTGTGAGCAGCTTTGTTGGCAGCCTACGGGCTATTCCCCTTAACTGCTCGCAGCGTTCTTCCTCGTACTCGATTGCTAGTATTCGTTCAAGTTCCGAGTCCTCTAGTGGTACTTCTATCTTGGGTTGGACTGCTGGCACTCTATCGAAGGCGGGGGCTTGTTGCTTTCGTACCAAAAGATCGAATACCGATGCGGAGAATGTATTTTCGGTTCCAAGCTGTTGAGACAAAGCGAGCAGCGTCTCAATAAGTTCTGTGGAGTTTAGGTACATCAGCCAGGTGATGATTTTCGTCTGGGCTTCCTGATGTGTTGTTGATAACAAGGCGTGGAAAGCAAGCTGCTGAGTATCACCTCTTGAGTGTTCAACAATGCCAATCAATCCATCTGCTTGCCACCACTGGTTGGTGATTTCCAAAAAGCTGTCCAACGCCCGTTGGAGGTCAGTCGGACTCAGTTGACCCAACAGACCCGCAACCGCACGGGGACGCCACTCGCTTTCCGTGAATTGAAGGGCAATTTCCAGCGCTTTAACGGCAAGCTCACCCTTCAGATAGCTGGAAAACTGTGCAAGCGCATTTGCCTGTCTTACTTCAGCCCAGTCACTTACCGCCTTCTGCATTTCTTGCACAGAGTCGAGGCACTTCCGATACAGAGCCTCTCGCTCATTCTCGGGAAGACGCTTCGCCACTGCTGAAAGTGCCCATGCTCTCGCTTCAGGATTTTTCAGCAGCATCACTGCAGCCAATGCGTCTGACACAAGATCAGATGGTAGCTCTGGAATCAATTGCCAGAGAGAGATGCCATTGAGTCCGCCAAAGGCATCAGCTTCCCTGACCGCACCACTCAGTGCATCGGCGAATGCTTTGTGCTGCTGCTCACCCTCTGTTTCTTTAGCGAGTGCGTGTAAGGCAGAGACTTGATAAGGTAAAAAGTCTATCTCCTGCGCTGCATTGAGCGCTTCCTTCCTTGAGTTAGCCTGCTGCTCTCGTGTGAGTTCTGATGTATTGGCAAGTACGCGATAGAGATCGGCGCGGCGTCTTTCATCGGGGATTATGGCCGCCAGGCTCAGCGCGCGCTTTGGTGACCACAACTTGCGTTCGACAGCCTGAGCGATGATTGAGGGAGTATGTGTGGCTGCCCAACTTCGCAGACTGGTTTCAATGAATACATAGTGGATGCAATCTATCAGGGCTGATGATTCTTCAGCCTCTATCTGCTTCAGCGCCTCTTGATAACTAACCTCCCAAGCGATAGCGAGATCAGCCAGGTAGAGATCATATCCGCCTTGAGCAACACGCACATGCAACCAGTTTGAATTCTCGAATAGTGCGGCAAGCTCGTTTGTCAGACCTGCCTCTGTCAGATGAAAGGCGAGGTGATCGTAGAGATAACCGTCATCTGGCGCAGTGTGCCAACCGTTCCCCGTTTGAGTGGCTCGGTATTTTTCGAGAAGTGCGAGGTGGTTGAAAGTCATAGAGCAACAATAGACGTGTTACTTGATGACGTCGTACTTTTCTAGATGTTCGTAGGTATCGCTTCGACGCCACTGGTAGGCTGTCGTGTGATCTTTAGCCGTTCGTGCAGAATGTTCGCGGATAAAATCGAGAATACCTGCCCATGCTTCTTCACGCGACATCGCAGGCTGCCGCACCTGTTCAAGCGATACGCGCACAGCAACGCCTTTCGCCAGTTGTTCCGTTACGGCTTCCGGCACATGGATAATGCCGTCAATCAATTGGGCTTCAAACTCAATAATCACGCCCATATTTCCTCTTTTCGACTCCAATCGACCTGATTGTAGCATACCATCGGGGTACTCACGACATCAGCAGAAAAGATTGTGTACTCACCCCTGCCAAAGGTGTTCGCCGCCGTTGACGTGAATCAACGTGCCCGTGATGAAATCCTCGCTGACCAGGTAGGCCACCGCGCGCGCCACATCTTCGGCGCTGCCCGTGCGTCCCAGGGCGGTACGCTGCCCGACTTTTGCCCACTGCTCGTCGCTCATCTCCACGCCAGCAGGTTTCATCACTGGCCCCGGCAGCACGGCATTCACGCGGATGTCCGGCCCCAGGCTGGCTGCGCTGACCTGCGTGAGCATCCACAGCGCCGATTTGCTGACGCTGTGGTGCGGGTACTTCGGCCAGGGATGCAGCGCGCCCTTGTCGAGGATGTTGATGATCACGCCGCCGGGTGGATCGTTGGCGCGCATCATCATGGCCGCCGCCTGCGTACACAGGAACGGGGCGGTCAGGTTGATGGCGAGTGTTTCCTGCCAGTCGTCGAGCGTGACTTCCAGCAGTGGCCGTGCCTGAAAATTGGAAGCGCTGTTAACGAGGATGTTGAGCTTACCGTAGTGTTCGCGCAGGGCGGTGAAGATGGCCTCCACGCCGCTTGGTTCG
>JAEUQX010000350.1 GCA_016788625.1 Anaerolineae bacterium | reverse complement strand
CGCGCAGCCTCTTCGGCCTCTGCCCGCGCCCGCGTCTCGCTCGCATCGCGGAACACAATTCGCACGAAACGCCGGAACGGGGGATAGCCTAACTCGCGGCGAAAGCTGATCTCCTGGTCATAGAAGCGGGTGAAGTCGTGCTTGGCGGCGGCGCGCACCGCGTAATGCTCCGGCTCGTAGGTCTGCAAAATCACGCGCCCACCCAGTAGGCCACGCCCCGCCCGCCCCGCCACCTGGGTCAGCAGTTGGAAGCTGCGCTCGCTCGCCCGGAAGTCCGGCAAATTCAGCCCGGTATCCGCGCTAACAACGCCCACCAGCGTCACCAGCGGCAGATCAAGCCCCTTGGCAACCATCTGTGTACCCACCAAAATGTCCGCCTGATGATCGATGAAGCGCTGCAAGTAGATTTCATGCGACGCGGGCGTCGTGGCCGTGTCGGCGTCCCAGCGCAGGATATGCGCGTTGGGGAAATGCTCCTTGATCGCCGCTTCAATATGCTGCGTGCCCGCGCCAAAGTAGCGAATGCGCGCCGAGCCGCAGGTCGGGCAGCGCGGCGGCTGCACAGCCTGATGCCCACAGCGATGACAGCGCAGCAGCGTATCCGAACGATGCCAGGTCAGCGGCGTATCGCACTTCGGGCAGCCTGCCACGTAGCCGCAGTCGCGGCAAAATACGTAGGTCGCAGCACCGCGACGGTTGAGATACAGGATGGCCTGTTCGCGACGGTGCAGGGTTTCGGTCAGGGCATCCTGAAGCGCCCGGCTGAAGATGCTGCGGTTGCCCGCGCGCAGTTCCTGGCGCATATCAACCACTTGCACGGGCGGTAGGTCAATCGCCATCGCATCCGGCGCGGGCAGAGGCGTGTAGTGCGCGTGCCTGCCGATCTGTTCTTCCTGCTCCTGTATGCGGATGCGGTGTCCCACAATGCGCGTCGGCAGGCGCAACAGCGTGAAGTCTCCCCGTTCCGCGCGATAGATGCTCTCCAGGTCAGGCGTCGCGCTGCCCAGGATCAGCACGCCATCCTGTTGGCGCATCATTGCCTCGGCCACATCGCGCGCGTGGTAGTACGGCGGCGGCACAGGCTCGGATTGCTTATAACTGGTATCGTGTTCTTCGTCCAGCACGACCACACCCACATCCGGCAGCGGTGTGAACAACGCTGAACGTGTCCCCACAATCACGCCGATCAGCCCTTCTCGTGCCCGCCGCCAGGTATCGTAGCGCTCACCCTCACTCAGCCCACTGTGGACGACAGCCACCTGTCCGGGAAAACGCGCCGCCACCCGCCGCACCGTCTGCGCCGTCAGCGCGATTTCTGGTACGAGAAAGATCGCCTGCCGCCCCTGCGCCAGCGCCTTCGCTATCGCCCGCAGATAGATCTCGGTTTTGCCGCTGCCTGTGACGCCGTGCAGCAGGAATAAGCCAGCCGCGCGCTGTCCTGCCGCCTGCCCCCAACCCCAGCCGTTCATGTGCTGTTCAATCATCGCCCAGGCCGCTGCCTGCTCATCCGTCAGCACCGGATGCGTCGTCGGCACGAACTGCCGCTCGGCCAGCGAGTCGCGCCATGACGCTTTCTCGCCAAGCAGCACCAGTCCCTCTTCTTCCAGGCGTTTCAAATCGTCCAGCCTTGCGCCCGTCTGCGCGTAAAGCCAGCTCACGTCGAGCGGTTCGGCCTCGCGCGCCAGCACGCGCAGCACCTTCAGCGGCGTCCGCGCGCCACGTAAGTCAACGATGTGTTCAGCGGCTTCTTCGCGCGGGATATTGAGCGTGACCGTCGCGGGTTTCGTCTCGCGATTGACCGTCACCCAACCTGCCGCCGCCAGCTTGTCCAACGAAAACTTGCTGCCTCCGCTGGCATCCAGCAGCGCCGCAACGCTGATCTCTGCCTGCGGCATTGCGGTCAGCGCTTCCAACATGTCCGCCCGCCGCGACTCGCGACCCAGGTGGCGGGCAGCGGCGTTGACCTGGTTGGGGTGTATCGCCAGCGCAACTGTCTGAATGGTACGCGGACGCACACGCGGCGGCGTCAGGACGCGCTCGACGTCCAGCACCCCACGTTTTGCCAGGGCGTCAACGGCAGGCCGCCACTGCTGGCCTTGCAGCGCTTTGCTGATTTCAAGCTGCCGCCCGGTCAGTGTGCCGCCGCGTTTCCGCAGCACACCCAACACACGTGTCTCAACAGCATCCTGACTCTGCGCCACCTCATCCAGCAGCGTCACGCGGATGTCACGCCCGCCCGTGATGCCAGGAGGCAGCATCAGCCACAGGCACAAACCCAACGGCGTCAGGCACTGCTCACTGATCCAGCGCGCCAGCGTGATCTGCTGCGATGAAACGACGGGCTTAGGGTCGAGGATAGCCAGCAGCGGCTTCACCTTGCTGACTGGACTGGTCTCCGCCAGCGCGATGATGATGCCATGCTGCATCGCCGTGCCAAAACTGACCTGTACCAGTTGGCCGAGCACCGCCCTGCCGCTCAATTCCGGGGGGATGTGATAATGAAAGGTCTGAAATACCGGGGCATTGATCGCTACTTCAGCGTACATACGAATAGGCACTCAGAGCTACACGAAAAGTCTGATGCCTATTCTTGCACAAGATCAGCGCCAATGCTCACCCGGGTTGGCAAGCACTGGCGCGCTTCTGACGGCCTGTCATCACTCGACGGAACCCTGCTCCGACAACTTCAGCCGCTTAACGGGCAGGTTTTCCAGTTCCGCGCTGTAGCGCTGTTGGAGGAACTGCCCGCTGGTGATCATCCAGTGCCCGACCTTTGCCAGCGCCGGGCGATACAGGCGTGTGATGCGACTGTGTTTACCGGACTGCACGGTTTCGGCCAGCCGGTCGTGTTCAGCCTGTCGCAGCAGCGTCCGGCGACGCTCATCGCTGAAACGTTTCTGGTGTTCATAATCCCACATGATCGTTCTCCTAACCCACATACCTTCAGATTCGGGCAAAGTTGAAGACGACCCAGGTCGGAAGCGGCCTGGCCGGAATAAGCGATAGGTGAAAACAGGGCGAGGTTTTGCTTTACCTCGCGCGCAGAAAGCGTTTCAACGCGCGCAGCGTATCATCCACGCGCTGCGGATTGATGCGATAACACTTGGCGACTTCGTTACGCCGTTCAACCAGGAAACCCGTCGCCGTGAGCTGCCGTAGATGCCGCGACGCCGCCGACTGGCTCAGGTCGAGCAGCCGAATGATGTCCTGGGCGCACAGTTCCTCGTGCTGAGTCAGCAGTTCCAGGATTTGCAGGCGCGTATCATCGGCGACAGCGCTCAATCGCACCAGCAGTTCCGAACGACTCAGCGATGGTGACTTCAGGCGCGTCCCCTCTGGCAGTCGTGCGCCAAAGATAATGCGCGCCACGCCATCACGCTCAAGGCGCGTGATATACGGCCCAATATGCGCGGATGGGATGAAGGTTAGCGTCTCCGGCCACTCTTCCCAGATGCCCGTCATGTCGCGCCCGGTCACGACGCGCAGCGCTTCCAATGCGGTCTTGTGGCTGAAGTCCACTTCCTGGAACGCTTCAACAGCCTCCTGGAGCATGGGCAGCGCCCGTTCCCACTCTGGCCGCACGTATTCTTCCCACATCACGCGCAGATGCGACACGATCACGCGCTTCATCTCTGGCGGGTCCTGGAACAACGCATGGGCTTCGATGAAGTCTTCGGCCTTGAACAGCTCTTCTTTTACGCCTTTTTCTGCATAGAGCTGTTCGACATAAGTCAGGTAGGCCTGACGGTCGTGGAGAAGCGTCTCTTTGTCCAACGGCGTGCTGCCACCCATCCCCTTCTCACACAGTACATGCGTCACCTGCTCAAGCAAAGTCTCCGGCGAAACACGTTCCAGTGCATCCAGATAGGCGGGAAAAGAGGGATGACCAAGGTTAGCCTCCAGCGCCCCGAACATCGCCTCAACCACCATCTGATGCCTGTGCGCCCGTTCTGGCGAAAGCGCGGCTGATGTGCGTGTCACCCAGTCTGCGAAACCGGAACGCTGTTCAGGGTGCGAAAGCAGCAGCAGCGAGTTAAGGATATTGGTGTCCGGTTCGAGCGCAACGCTCACGCGCAGCGCTGGGGAGGCCGGTGCCAGGATGTAATCACGGTCGGACATGTCACCTCTCTGTATTTACCCAATTATGCACTTAAGCGGGTAATTTGAATACAGTCTAGCACAGGACAAATGTACCTGTCAAGCAGCGCCTTTGCTCGCCTTCACAGGAAATTCACCCCCACTTGAACAGCGTAAAGTCGCCGCTGGTCTATAATAGATGCCATAGTCAAGTATAAATGAGGGATTCCCAATGGACGCCAAATCCCTGTACCAGGAGGGGCTGGTAGCAATACGGGATGAAAAGGATTTGCACAGAGGGCGCAGTCTGCTCATGCAGTCCTTGCGGCTCGACCCGGAAAACGAGATGGCCTGGCTGTGGCTCTCGAAGACGGTCGGCGACAAAGACAAAAAATTGCAATGTCTGGAACGCGCGCTGGAGATCAATCCCAGCAACGAACAGGCCAGAGCGCAGTTCAACAAGCTCTCTGGCATAACGCCCCCGGCGTCCACGGACAGAGAACCGCCCGTCGAACGCAAAGCCGCGCCGCCGCCAAAACCATCCGGTAGTGATGCCGCCCGCATCAAACAGCTCCTGACCAATGCCGATGCGCTGCTCAAACAGGATAAGGTCGAGGATGCCATTGAGCAGTGGGTGCGCGTGCTGGAAATCGAGGTTGACCACGAAGTAGCGATGGCGAACGCCGTACGCCACCTCTCGCGCCTCAAGTACATTGACGACGCGCGCGAACTGGTATGGAATGCGCTCGACAGCGGCACACAGCATCCCTCCATCTATCTGACCGCCATTGACATCGCGCGTTACGAAGGCAAGCAGGACGAGGCCGACAGCCTGCGGCTCAAACTTGCCAGACTGCCGAGCGCAGATGAAAAGATCCTCGTCAGCCTGGCTGATTACTTCATCAAACATCAACATATCGAACATGCGCTCAGCGTACTGGAAAGCGCTACCCAATCTCACCCCAAGAGCCAGAAGCTCAAAGTGCGGCTGGCAGAACTTTATGACGAGACCGGACGCCGCAATGAAGCGCTGGAACAGTATGAAGCAGCCGCACGCGTGGGCGCGGGCACCAAAGAGGGCAAGCTGGCCGACGAACGCCTGCTGACCTATATGCCCACGCTGACCGACAAAGAACGTGGCAGCATCCCACTGGCAATCCGTGAGGCATTCGGCTTCGGGGCGGTCTATTTGTTCATGGCCTGGCAGGATGCCGGACTGGACTTGCTGCGTCTGGGCGTTTCGCGCTCGGCGGGCGTCGGGCTGGCTGTGCTGGGCGGCTACCTGATGATCACTGCCACCTCATCGCCACAGCAGCAGCCGTTGGCGCGCTGGTTCGGCGGGCAGATTCCGCCGCCGCCAGAACAACCGGACGATGACTTCGAGGCCGCCTCTGCCGAACCCGTCGCACTCAGCCAGATACCGATCCTGCCAGTCGGGGCACGCGCCGTATTGGGGTTGATCGGGGCAGCGCTGCTCATCGGTGCATTCGTGCTGGTCTTCAGCACGGCGCTCAATTTGTTAGCCAACCCACAGCCCGCCACCGTACCCACCTGGGAAGAAGTTTTTGGGGAGCCAGGAGCGTAACACGATGTTTTTGTTATTCTCGTTTCTCATCTATATCCTCCTAACCCTGCTCCAGGCATCCATCATCTTCCCGCTGCCAATCAGCGACACAGGCAATGTGCGTTACCGCAGTGTGCCTGTCATGACCCTGCTCCTGATCGTCATCAACTCACTGGTATTCATGTTCTTTCAGGCCATCAACCTGTATCAGGGCATCAACATGGCCGAAAACGGTGATTTCCAGGAAGGTCTGACGCGCATTTATGCTTACGTTGTAGACATCTGGCAGTACGGCTATCGTGGCGTGTTTATGCGTGAAGAAGTAGGCATTGGCGCGTTTTCAACCTTCACCAGCATCTTCATGCATTCCGACATGTGGCATCTTTTCGGCAACATGATCTTCCTGTGGACGTTCGGACGGCGGGTCGAAGATGCCTGCGGCCCGTGGCGCTACCTCTTGTTCTACCTGCTGGCGGGCATGATCGCCAACCTCGGCTCGGAAGTGCTGAACCCCTCGCAGGTTGATATTCCCGGCATCGGCGCGAGCGGCGCGATCTCCGGCGTGATGGGCGCATACCTGATCCTGTTCCCCGGCGCTATGGTGACATGCTTCTGGGGCATCGGCATCCTGCTGCGCCTGCCCATCGTGGCGGTCATGAAGCTGGTTGGCGTAAGATCGGTGGCCGAAGCTCCAACCTGGCGCTGGACGATCAAACTGCCTGGCTGGATCCTGCTGATCTATTTCCTGATCAAGGACACTATCCCGTCGCTCAACGTCATCCAGCAAGGACAGGATTTCGGCGGCGTGAACAACCTCGCCCATCTGACCGGATTCCTGGCAGCGCTGCTGATCTTTTTCTATGTGCGGAAAGATCTGCTCACGCGCTATTTCCAGGGGAGGCGCATCTGACCAGCAATCATTACGGCTTCGTAGCCAGCATTAACTGAGTCTGTTCAAGGCCATGCTGCGCGCGGTAAACTGGCAGCCTTGTAGTGATCTGGGTTGAAACGAACGAACACATGGATCGAATTTCGGCTGCCGGGAATCTGACCATCGAAATCGACGCAGAGCTGTGGCGGCTGCTGCTCACCAACAACACGCGTGAAACTGTACTGCTCGAAGCAGCGCCGAATCAACCGCTGCGGTATATCGAGTTGTTCGGCAGCAAGCGCGTACTGCCCAGCACGGGGGCGCTGCCGCTGCATACTGTACAGCGCGTCGTCGTGGGCTGGTCAGCGGATGATGACTCCTGGCACCTGGGACTGCTGTTGGGACCGGAAATTGCCCAACCGCGCGGCAGCCGTTGGTGTGAACTCGCCCGCTGGCCGGACGCCGACCAGACGGTATTCGGCGATCTTGCCGCCCAGGCGGGACGGGGTCTCGCCCGCGTGCTGGCCTGCCCGTTTAACCTGATCGAACCACAGCAGCAAACCGCTGCGAAGGTCACGACCATCAAGCCACGCGCAGCCGCGCAGCCGCTGCCGGAACTACCGCTGCAGCTAAACCATTGGACGCTCGACCGCCGTTCTGCGCTGCAATTCACACGCGCGGCGCAGTGGTCACGGGCGCGCATCATCCGGATCATCTGGTACGTGCTGCTCATCGCCGTCTATCTTGCCCTCAGCGTCGCCACGCTGCGCGGCACGATTGCCCTGCCCCGCCCGGAATTCCTGCCTTACCTCGGTCTGGTGACTGCTGTCCTGCTGGTCGGATTCATCATCTATACACTGTACCAGCTTCTCTCCGCGCCAAACCGTATCGTCGTCGATAACCAGATCAGCGCCATGCGCGGCAACAATGTGCGCTGGGCCTACGCCGGGCAGGATGTGCAGGCCGTCTACGCCAGCGAAATCGTCAACCGGAACGGCAAGAAGCGCTCGATTTATCATGGCGAGCTGAACCTGTACCTGAACGACGGCACATTCCGACGCCTGCTCGATGTCCCGCACATGGTTTTCAACGACCAGGTGCGCGATATTGATAATCATCTACAGGAAGAGTTGGTCACAACCCTGACTGCCGACACAACCTCAAGCGACTTGCAGGCAGCCGGGTTGTACGTCGCTCAGGCACTCGGCGTCGAATGCCGGTACGACCTGCGCTTGAAATAGGTTTAATTCGACGTTAAGCCAAACCGCTCCTATTCCTTGATACAATCTTAATTAATCTGCGCTTTCATAGTCCGCAGAAGTATGATGTATCCAATATGGCCGTTTAACGGCACAGTTCAGGTTCAACCATGACATCCTCCCGTCCCCTCATTCTGTTCACCAATGACGATGGCATCGCATCGCCCGGCCTGTGGGCTGCCGCAGAAGCCTTTGCCGAAATTGGTGACATCCTCGTTGTCGCCCCGCGCGAGCAGCAGTCCGGCATGGGCCGCAGCCTGCCGATCACCAGCGAAGGTCGCATCTATCCGCACGAAGTCCCGGCCAACGGCTTTCCGTACAAAGCCTACGCGGTAGATGGTACGCCCGCGCAGGCTGTGCAGCACGGCGTCCTGGAGCTGGCAGACCGTCTGCCATCACTGGTGGTGTCGGGCATCAATTATGGTGAGAATACCGGCAATGGGGTCACAATTTCCGGCACAGTAGGAGCGGCTTTAGAAGCGGCCAGTCTGGGCATCCCAGCGCTCGCCATGTCGCAGCAGACCCCTAAAGATCTGCACCTCTCCTATTCCAACGAGGTTGATTTCAGTGCTGGGGCTTATTTCGCCAGGTTATTCGGCGCATGGCTGGTCGAACACCCGCGCCGTCCGGATGATGTTGACGTTCTGAAGATCGATGTCCCCTGGGAAGCGACCGAAGCAACGCCCTGGCGCATCACCCGCCTCTCGCGCCGCCGCGTTTATTGGCCGACGCGCCCGGAACGCATCGCGCTCTCCGAGACGGGCAAGATCGGCTATCACTACGACACCGACCCCTCCAAAGCCGAACCCGACTCGGATGTCTACGCCGTACTGCACGACAAAGTCGTCTCGGTCACGCCCATCAGCCTGGACATGACCTCACGCACAGATCTGTTTCGTCTGCGACAGATTCTGGCTGGCGAATACCAGTACAGCTAATCCCAGCTATCGCCCGTCTGATCATCTTCGTCGGGGTATACGCAGGCGCCAACAATGGCGTCTTCCCACGACTCATTCAGTTCGACGACGTGCGCCTCGGTCTCCAGCGTCTCATACATCCACAACCAGACTTCCTGGGCGTCGTATCGTGGGTTGATCGTCACCAACGCGCGATTCTGCGCCTTGCGCATGAAGGGCGGCGTCATGTACGAGACGTTCAGGACACAGTTCAGGTGATTGGTATACTGCAAGACCTGCTCATCGGCCGTCAGCCAGAAGCACCATACCCCACGATCCAGGAATGGGTCGGTCATGTGGAAAGGCAGAGGCTTGGGCGGCAGTGCGCCCCGGCTGGTGGGAGATGGATGGCCTGTAGAGAACAGTGAAGACATATACCACCTCGTTTGGCGTTGTTCCAACGTTATGCAACAGGGTATGAGAGTTAACAACTAAAGCCAACCCCACATTCGTAGGGGTATTGTCGGGCACAATTCTCCGTAAGCGCTACAATAGGTAGAAGCGGATAGTCTTTAGCGTTCAACGAAACGAAGCAATTGAGACTAACATCGCGCGGAATTCGAGTTTGCCGTGACATTGGTAGGTGTTCGAAATAACAGCTACGCCTTGCGCCGATTTTCGCAAAAGCATCCTATGCAAAACAATCCAAATAAGGGATGTGTATAAACTGATGGTCAAGTGGATACTACTTAGCGCGTTGACTCTGCTTGGGATTGCAATCACTCCATACGACCATCTACTCAGCCAAGACGATCAAAGCCCTCGATTTGGGCGCGTTGCCTATCTTGGAACACCTGATATTGAGTATTCGAGCTTCACGCTATCGCCAGACGGGCGCATTCTGGTCGCCAACGCATCGCGCTTGCTGCCTATCGATGCAAGCACTGGCGAGGAGCATATGTGCTGCATCGGGCGAGATGTTCAACAGGTATGGCAGTTGAGCGATGAAGGCAACTGGCAGGCGGCAATGTTCAACCCACCGAACGTAACTTATGAGTGGGTTGGCGAGCCGGACAACCACTATGAACAGGTTGATGCGCTCGAAACCGCATTGAGCTTCTCACCAGACGGGCGTTATCTGGCAGTGCGAACATTTGAAGAAATTCAGATTCGCTCAGTGCCAGATTTCACTCTGGTTATCGCTCTGCAAAAGGAAACTCCAACTGACAGTATTTATGTGGGTGGAGACGGTCAAATTGCATGGTCGAGAGATAGTCGCTTTCTGGCTTATCTTGATGGTCAATTCCTTCGCGTGCTAGATGTAGAAACAGGAGAAACCACTGCACGAGAAATTGAAGTTTCAGACGGATGGCTTCGATCTGC
>JAEUQX010000307.1 GCA_016788625.1 Anaerolineae bacterium | reverse complement strand
AATGCGCCCGCGCGCATCAGCAGCCGCCCGTACTGGTACCGCTGCGCCCGCGCCATCCTGACGGACAAAGCCATGCCGATGCCGCCCGTTGCCCCGCGCGAGATCACCAACACCATCGAACTGGAGAGCATCGAGCTTTCGGTGGCCTGTGCGGATATTTACCTGTGGCTGTCGCAACGGCGCGAGTTCAACGCCTTCGGCCCGCATGAACTGGATGTGCGCCAGATGCGCATGGACTGGTCGATGCAGATCGACCGCGCGCTGATGCGGCGCATCAACACAGCACGGCGCTGTGCCCGCTGCGGCGTGCCGCTGCCGCTCAAGCACCGCTACACGCTGTGCAACAATTGCTTCTACGGCGGGCGCAGCGACGACGACTTCGACTGGCGCTGATCTAGGCCTTGTGCATTTCCAGATACTCGTCCTGAACGATGTCGGTCGTGCTGATACCCAGGATAGCGAGCATCTCCTGAATGCGCTGCGCCTTGTTCTCGGCGTCAGCGGCTGACCAGGTGCGGCTCTTGATTTCGATGAAGCTGTGCGGCAGCGACGGTTGCACCACGCGATCCAGGTTGATGTAGAACAGCACACCCTGATAGTGAATATGCCAGCGGCGGCGGTCTTTTTGCAGTTCGCGCTCCGACTGTGCCTGGAAGTATTCGCGGTAGAAGCGTAGCGGGCGGTCAGCATCCGAGATGAAACGCGAGTGCGAGAGCAGCACAGCAGAGTTGAAGTCGCGCTCCTTGGTCGGCATGGTGTACGTCAGACGGCTGCGGACCGATGTCACCGTGCCTTTCTCATCCATCAGGTCATCTTCACGATAACGCACGCGTCCTTTGGCCGGGTCATCAAACAGGAAATAGGTATCGTACTGGCGGTAATGCACCTCTTTGAGTACCTGCACATCTGCGTGTGCCAGCAGCCGCTGAACGGCGCTTTCATCGCGCGCGATGGCTTTAGCCTGTACCTCGAAGCTCTCCGCCTGCGCCAGACCGCCAATCGCCAGCAGCTTGCTAAGAATGTCACGTTCGCGCGTCGCCAGGAAAGCATCCACCTTGAGAGCATAAGCGTCGGCCAGTGGGACGAGTTCGGCCTCATTGAGCGTGAGCAGCGCGCGATCACGCATCAGCCACTGACCATTGCAGATCACATGGCGCACATCGGTACTCTTGCTGGCGTAGACGATGCGTGAGTAAATCGCATTCGGGTCACGCTTGAAGTGCGGAATATTGTGCAATGGCCCCGCATCGACGACGATCACATCAGCCAGCTTACCCGCTTCCAGGCTGCCCGTCGCATCACCCAGGAACAGCGCTTCCGCACCCTGGCGAGTTGCCATCAGCAGCGCCGTGCGCGCGGGCAGCGCGGTGGGGTCGTTGGCGGCGGTCTTGGCGAGAATAGCAGCCAGGCGCATCTCCTCGAACATATCCAGGTCATTGTTACTGGCAGGGCCATCCGTGCCAATGCCAACGGTCAGACCGTGTTCCAGCATCTCGGTCACCGGGGCAATGCCGGACGCCAGCTTGAGGTTACTGGTGGGGCAATGTGCGACGGTCGTTTCGTGCTCATGCATGATGTGCATTTCGGCGCGGTCAACATGGACACAGTGCGCCGCCAGTACCTTTGCCTCCAGCAGCCCGGCTTCCTGCACCCAGGGAACAACCGTCTCGTCATAGGCTTCGAGGCTGTCTTCCTGTTCCAGCTTCGTTTCGGCAATGTGGATGAGGATGGGCACATCATAGCGCCGTGCCAATGCCGTGCAGTCGCGCAGAATATCCTGTGTCGTGGAATATGGCGCGTGCGGCGCGACCGCCGGGGTAATCAGCGGGTGGCCTTTCCAGCGCTGGATATACTCCTCGGCGTATTTCAGGCTGTTGTCGTAGGACTCGGCGTCAGGAGTCGGAAACTTGAGGATGCTCTGCCCCAACACGCCGCGCAGCCCGGCCTGAGCAGTCGTCTCTGCCACTTCAGACTCGAAGTAGTACATATCAGCAAAGGCGGTGATGCCGCTGCGTATCATCTCGGCGCAGGCGATGCGCGTTCCCAGGCGGCAAAACTCCGGCGTGACGAACTCGCGCTCGGTCGGCATGACATAGCCGAGCAGCCAAACATCCAGGCGCAGGTCGTCAGCCAAACCGCGCAGCAGCGTCATCGGCACATGGGTATGCGCGTTGACAAGGCCGGGCATGATGAAGTGCCCCGCACAGTTCACGGTGTTGGGTGACTCATACTGCGCAGCGATGGCGGCGCTCGTCCCGACGGCGACGATCTGCGCGCCACGGATGGCAACCGCGCCGTCGTGTATAATGTCAAACTGCTGGTTCATGGTAACGACGGTTGCCCCCGTCAAGATGGTGTCCACACGTTCCATGCCATGCTCCTCCGAAAATAAACCTGCCGAAATTGGCGGGATTATAGCTGTGTTGTACACTTTGTCGAGAACCATTTCACCTGTGGAGCCGTCATGCGCGAGCGCCTGCGCTTAAATCTGGAAACCCTGCACATCCTCGAAGCCGCTCTGGTCGGCCTGTTTTTCATCAGCGCCACACGCTTTCTCGTCGGCATGATCTACAGCCGCATCGGCGGCGCATCCATCGCCTTGGGACTTGACCCAGCCAGCATTCCGGCCGGCACGCCGGGAATAGTAGACAGCGCCACCATCGTCAACGAGGTCAGTTTCCTGGTGTATATGTTAGCACTCCCGATATTGGCACTGATTCTGGGGCGCATACCCTGGCTGACACTCGTTGGAGTTGTGCTGGTCAGCGCTGGCCGAGCGCTCATGATTACTGAGTCCGGCATCACGCCGCTAACGGCTGCGGCGATGGCTTTTGGCGGCGGCCTCCTGTACCTGGCGATGCTGGTTCGCAATCGAGCACAAACTCTACCCTACTTCTTCATCCTCGGCATCGGCATCGATCAGATCTTCCGCGCGGTTGGCAATACTTACGACCCATCCTGGACACCCGCCTACGCGAATGTGCAGATGATCTTGTCCATCGTGGCGATCATCA
>JAEUQX010000290.1 GCA_016788625.1 Anaerolineae bacterium | reverse complement strand
ACAGGTTTGCGGATGCGCGAGAGGCGCGACCAGTCGGTGAAGTCGTCCTGCGTCGCCATCGTCACGGCGTCTGTGCCTTCCATCTGCTTGATGTCCGCGCCCGCCGCGAAAGCCTTGTCGCTGCCCGTCAGCACCATGCAGCGAATCGCCGGGTCGCGGTCGAAGGCTTCCAGCGCATCGAAGACCTCGCGCGTGATCTGGCTGTTGAGCGCGTTGAGCGCCTGCGGGCGGTTGAGGCGCACCAGTCCGACGCCGGGGACGGGAATTTCGGTCAAGATCATCTCATAGGTCATCGTGGCTGCTCCTGAATAGATGAGGTTGATTAACGCTGATTGTACCCCACCTGCCCTGCATCTCCATCGTCTCTCAGGCAAGGGGATTGGATACTATGACCAAAAAACATGAGAGCGTCTTGTATATCTTTTTCACGTTTCGTTCAGGTTTTGTTCATGACTTGTTCAGACACGCACCCTATATTTGAACCGTAAGTGATTATCAAATTGGCAAGTATGCTGAACTTTGGAGACTATGGAAATGCGTAAACTTCTCGTTCTACTCGCCGTTCTGGCAGTGCTGAGCCTCGGCGTCAGCGCCGCGAGCGCCAGCAACACCGCCACCGCCTATGTTGTGCATGGTATCCCTGGCGTGCCCGTTGATGTCTATATCAACGGCAAGCTGACCGTTCCGAACTTCCAGCCCGGCAAGATCCTCGGCCCGCTGACTGGCCCCGCTGGCAGCGCCCATGTCGCGCTCGTCGTCGCTGGCGGCAACCCGGCGAACCCGGTTCTGGCTGGCACCTTCACCTTCCCGGCAGGTTCGAACTGGACCGTTGTCGCGCACCTGAGCGAAGCCGGTGCCCCGACCGTCTCGGTCTTCGAGAATGACTTCTCACGCCTGAACGGCCAGTCGCGCCTGATCGCCCGCCACACCGCCGCCGCGCCCGCTGTTGACGCCGTGCTGCTGAATGGCAGCGGTGACATCATCGCTCGCGTTGGCCCGGTCGCCAACGGCCAGCAGGGTGTTGTGCCCTTCGCTCCCGGCAAGTACACCGGCGGCCTGGTCCCGACCGGCACGGACACCATCGTGTTTGGCCCGCTGAGCCAGAACATGCGCCCGAACACCGTCTACGTCAGCTACGCGATTGGTTCGCTGGCGGGCGGTACCTTCCAGGTGATCACGCAGGTGGTCAACGTCGGTCGCTAACCCGACACACGCACCCAGAACATCGCTGCACGGGCCGGTCGCAAGACTGGCTCGTTTTGTTTTCCAGCGGCATTGGTGTAAAAATGGATAGGGGTGTCTATGGCGCGCGCCAGAAGGGAATACGGATGTCAGCGAAAAAGACGGCCTGGATCGAAACGGTTGCCGAAGCAGATGCCGCCGGCGATGTACACACGGCCTACCAGACCTGCGGGGATCGCAAGACGGGCAAGGTTGATCACATCATGAAGATTCACAGCCTGCATCCGCAGTCGATGCTCGATCACCAGCAGCTTTACGTTACGCTGATGTACGGGCGTGGGCCGCTCAGCCGCCCGCAGCGCGAGATGATCGGCACGGTGGTATCGGCGCTCAACCACTGCCTCTACTGACTGAAGCACCATGCGCGCAATCTTCGTCAGTTGACGAAGGACACTGCACTGGTAGACCAGATTTCGGACGACTACACCGTCGCCGCCCTGTCCCCCGCCGACCGCGCCATGCTCGACTATGCCGCCAAGCTCACGCTGACGCCCCACGCGATGCAGGAGGCCGATGTTCAGGCGCTGCGGCAGGCGGGCTTCGATGACCGCGCCATTCTGGATATTGCTCAGATCGTCGCTTATTACGCCTACGTCAACCGCATCGCCGATGGCCTGGGCGTAACGCTGGAAGACTACTGGCAGCGCGGCGATACGCCTGACGCCTGAACAGCGGCAGTAGCTATGGTGCGTGCAGTCGTACACGGTGCAGAAGCGCTCCGGCCATGCGCTGCACCTTGATGCGCGCGGCACTACAGTTGGTTTAGTGTTGTTGGGGACTTGCGGCCATATCGTTTAGCGTTCCGACTCACCCAATACAAAAGTGGATCAGCATTATATTTGATTGACACTGCATGTTAACTACGATTTATCGCAAGATGGTAAACACATACAAAAAAAGAAGTCGCGTAGGTCAGTTAATATTTTCATTGGCTGTAATATTTATAATATTATTGTCACTTCATCGCTCTACTCAGCCTACCTTACCGTTCGATGTCATTAGCGTTCACGATCAGATATTTCAAGTAGCCTGGAACTCAACAGGAACTTATATAGCAATTGCTACTTATAATGAAATTAGTATATGGAGCGTATTTACTAAGGCCAGAACCTTTGCAACTTACAATGATGAATATATAAGTTATATGATTTGGGGGCCTGATGATTCACTCTTGGCAATTGTTAATGCAAAAGGTCAGATTAAAGTTTGGGAAACAGCATCGGGTAATCTAGTAAACACCTTAAACATAGGTGATGACACATGGGATAATCCCGGACAAACCTTGAATTTTCTTTCAGCAAATGAGATCCTTTACTTTAGCAGTTCGATTTCTGAAGGGGCATATCAGGTTTGGGAAATAAGTAGTGGAGATAGAATTGTCAACTTGGATATGGTCGCAATTGCATTGGATATTCTTAGGGATAAAATTCTCTTAGCCACAGTGGATGACAAAATCTGGGTCGTAGATCATCAACAATTAACACAGCCAAGGTTTATAGTTGAACATATAGGACAAATCAATGACGTAGCATGGTCGCCAAGCGGCAAATACATAGCTAGTTGTGGGAGAGATAAGAATATACATATTTGGGATATAGATAGAAGCACATTAGTCAAAACTTTAACACTTGATAATGAACCAACTGGTGTCTTCTGGAACCCGGCAAATGACATGCTTGCCATTCAAACACTTACCCCAGACAACGAGCGAGCGGTGTATGTCTGGCAAGTGAGCGGCCAAAGTAGCGCAGAATTTGTCGTGTCTTCACGCGACAGAGACTATCCCGAACGAAAGGCACTCATGTGGAGTCCAAATGGCGAGTATCTGGGTGTCCTGCTCAAACCACAGGAACTCCCACTCGGAGATGATGAGTACCTCTTTCCACCGACTTGGCCTAACGATCAGTTATTGATTTGGAATATAGATGCTAAGCGACCAGAAAGATTAATTAATATACCTGCTGTACTTAGAAGTTGGGCGTGGAAACCAGACAGTTCCCAAGTTGCAGTGACTAACTTGGGAGATAAGGTTTTGATCTTCGATGTCTAATTCAGCAACATGCCGAAACCACAGGCGCGAACACCACCCGCCACGCCCCGCGCGGCATCCACGCGCACAAGGACGCCGCCAACAACTGGGAGTGGCCGCTGCAAGACGGCCTGGGCAGCGTGCGCGGCGTGGCGTCCAGTGCGGCTGCCGTCCTAGAAAGCCGCAACTACGAGCCATTTGGGACGGGCTTCGGCGCGACGGGAACTAACCAAACCCCCTACGGCTTCACGGGCGAGCCGACCTACAGTAACAGCCCGGTGCACCTGTGAACGCGGGAAGGGTGCATTCATTTTGGGAGCGGCGGGAGGATATACGCCCTGGCATAAGGGCGCAATGCATTGCGCCCCTACAAAAATCCGTCGTGTGTAGGGGCGGATTATCTCGCCCCAATTTTGAAATGTACCCCCGCAGGAAATTCCTTCA
>JAEUQX010000278.1 GCA_016788625.1 Anaerolineae bacterium | reverse complement strand
ACGCTGCGCCGGGTGCGCGGGGGCTTTACACCCTTCGTCAAACTGCCGGGTTTCGTGCGCGCCCGTGTGCCGGATGAGCTGCGCCTGATGTTTGAATGGTTCGATGAGTCCGGTTATCAGGCCGACATCGCTGCGTTGCGGCAGCAGCATCCCGCGCTGAAGACGTTCGAGGGCTATTTGCGCGGGGCATGACCCCATTCTTCGCTCATTGATGAATAGACACGTAAGAAGCGAGATGGAGCAGGCATCAAATTTCGGGCGACTCCGCCTGTTCACTTTTGGAGGCAATTGTCAATGCTATCAGGATTGATCGCGACGCTGCGCGGTAATTTTTCGCCGCTGCGGGATGCTAACTTTCGTACATACCTGGGCGGACAAGCGATTTCGCTGATCGGCACCTGGCTGCAAGTGGCTGCGATGGGCTGGGTTGTCTGGAAACTGACGGGAGAAGCCACGGCCTTGGGCACAGTTAACGCGCTCAGTTCTTTGCCTCTGCTGCTGCTCTCGCCCTGGACAGGCGTGTGGGCAGACCGTCTCGACCGCCGCAAGCTGCTGATTTACACACAGGCGGGGGCGATGCTGCTGGCCTTCATCCTGGCCTATCTGACGCAAACGGAGCTGGTGCAGCTCTGGCATGTTTATGCCCTCAGCTTTGCGCTAGGCGTGATCAGCGCGCTGGATTTCCCCGTACAGCAGGCCTTCCTCGGCGACCTGACCGGGATGGCTTCCATCCGCAAAGCCATCAACCTGAACATCACCATCCTGCAAGTCAGCCGTATCCTCGGCCCGGCGCTGGCGGGTTTCATCATCGGTCAGGCGGGGGCGGCGCTGGCCTTCTGGCTGAACGGGCTGAGCTTTCTTGCTGTGATCATCAGCCTGGTGCTGGTGCGCGCCCGGCAGGTGCGTTCGGCAGCAGCGGGCGGAAAAAGTGGCAGTTTTGGCGAGGCGCTGCGCTTCATGACCGGGCAACCGCGCATGATCGACATGATTCTCTTCATGATTCTGACGACCTTTTTCGGCCTCTCGATCATCCTGAATATCCTGCCCGCCGTCGCAGACCGCGTGTTAGGCGGCGACGCGACCACGCTCGGCCTGTTGATGGCGGCGTCCGGGGCGGGCGCGCTGCTGGGCGTGATGCTCGTTGCGCCCGTCGTACAGTCGCTCAAACGTACCGGGGTGGCGCTCAGCAGCCTGGTGATGTGGATGGGCTTGTGGTTCATCATCTTCGGCGCGACCAATAATCTGGCGGTTGCGGTGTTCGCGCTGTTCATGTGCAGCATCGCCCCACCCGCAATCATGACGACGACCAATGGTATGGCGCAGCTTATGTCGCCGCCCGCGATGCGCGGACGCATCATCAGCATCGCCGTGACGGTCAGCTTTGGGATGCAGCCGCTGGCGGCCTATATGATCGGTCGCTTGGCCGATGTGCTGGGCATCGGCACGGCCATAGATGTGTACGCGGTAGCGTTGATGATCGGCGGCGCACTTATGCTGGCGCGGCCTGCCCTGCGCGCCTGGGAATTCAGCGCCCGGCCAGAGGATCCCGTTGTGCCCGCAGCGGCAGAGGCGTCATAAGCACGTCATCTGTTGGCAAGGGCGATGGACTCATGGTGCGCTAGACACGAACACCAATGCCCACGAGAATGAACAACATTCCTCGTGCAGAAAAAGGATCAGGCTCATGCAGATTTCTACCGCAGCCGCGCGCAGCCAGTTCATGCGCCTGAGCGCCGAAACGCGCGGGTTCATTTTTGGCTTCCTGGGCGTATTGATCTTTAGTTTTACGCTGCCGATGACGCGCATTGCCGTCGCTGAACTGGACACGACATTCGTCGGGTTGGGGCGGGCGCTGGTGGCGGCCGTGTGCGCCGGGACGCTGCTGGCGATCACGCGGCAGCCGCTGCCGACTCTGCGCCAGTTCAGGCGTCTGTTTGTCGTGGCGATTGGCGTGGTGGTGGGATTCCCGCTGCTCTCCGCGATGGCGCTGCGCCAGGTGCCCGCCTCGCACAGCGCGATCATCAACGGGCTGCTGCCGATGGCGACGGCGGTGGTCAGCGTGATCTGGGATCGCGACCGCCCCGCGCCGCTGTTCTGGGTCGCTGCGATCATCGGCTGCGCGACGGTGGTCGGCTTCGTGCTGATCTCCGGCGAGACGGGCTTCGTCTCCGGTGATCTGGCGATGCTCGGCGCGGTGCTGGTGGGCAGCATCGGCTATGTCGAAGGTGGGCGCATGTCGCGCGAGATTGGCAGTTGGCAGACGATCTGCTGGGCGCTGGTGGTGATGGCGCCGGTCCTGCTCATCCCGGTCGGCGCGAGCGTGGCGCAGCACGGCCTGAATGCCTCGCCGTCAGCCTGGCTGAGTTTTCTCTACGTCAGC
>JAEUQX010000267.1 GCA_016788625.1 Anaerolineae bacterium | reverse complement strand
TGAGTCTTTATTTAAATTTGCAGCAACAAAAGACAGTTTTAGTTTCTTGGGCGGATTAATAATAATACATAACACACCCATTTGATTCGATTTTCCCGCTACATCAATATATTTGGAATCATTAATTGGGATTGCGATAACCCCTTCAATTGTTTCTGGAAGGTGGTCTACTTCAAAAACATATTGAGAATCACTCTCTGGAATACGAGAAGTAAGAACAGCTCTTTTTTGTTCAATAGCCTGTAGTGCGACTTTCTCGATAATCCTAGAGATCTTACTATAACTAAAAGCGAGTCTTGTTGCTTTGTGAATTGCTAAAGGAAGGAAGGGTCGCCCTTTATCGTTTGTACACTTCAATAACAAAACAACCAATTCTTGAGTATTGAACGGTTCAATGAGTTCGTCAAGAAGCATATCAACAGTGTTTAACCTCTCAATTAAATCGAGAGAATTGTGTATAAGAGTGCGAATTTTTGTAATTTCTACGAAAATCTTGACAGCACGAACTCGTCCTGGAAATGGTCGGAAATTCTCAAAATATGCTAGCTGAAATGCTAGAAAAATAGATTTCCTGTTAATAAAATGAAAGGATGTTTGACGTAAGGGGATGTGAAACAATTTATACTCCAATGATTCTTATGATTGTGATTTTCCTACTATAACACATCTTATACCATTGAATCCATTAATCTCCCCCATTTGTCGGGGGAAGATGTAGCCGACAGAAGCTGGGCTGTCGCCCTTCCCCTGTTAGCCATTGTTTTGTACTCTCGTTTTGTTCGGTCATCAGCACAGCTCAGCAGAAGCGCTGCAACTCCCGCTGCGCCACGCCAGCCCCAATATTCGCCGGAATTCCTCTCATTCTTGCTTTGTGCTGCGGGCGTGCCAGTACTGTTCAGCCTCATCACGCACCGCGCGCCAGTAGTCCAGATCGCGCCCACCCGCGCGGACGTTCTCGTAGAGCAGGATGCCACCCTCAACACCCTCAGATAGCGCCTGGCTAATCGCGTCGGGTGACACACCCAAGGCGTAGGCATGGAGCGCAGCCAGCACCACCCGTTGCAGAGTGAGCGTGTCCGGACGTTCGGCCAGACAACCCTGGTAGGCCAGGTCTTCAGTCTTGGTGACGAGATCGTGGTAGGCGCTCGCGCGCGGCTGTTCAGCAGGCATCACTGAGTGTACCTGTAGCACAGGGCGGCAGCGGTCGTCAAGCGGTGGGATGGATAGAAAAAAGCGGGATGCCTTTTGGTGCTACAAAAAACATCCCTCACGGGAACAAACGGCAGCGCCCGGCAGCCTTCCAGCCTTATTCGTAGTCATCCAGGGTGGGCTTAGGTTTGGCCGCCTTCTTGCCTTTGGGTTTCGTCTCTGGCGCTGGCGGGGCATCCGGCACTTGGGGTGGCGGGGCATAGCGTGCCTTGCGCCAGGCCTGGGCATCGGCGCGTGCCAGGAACCCGTACTCGCTCAACTGCGCGGGTGGGATGGCGGCGGGCGCATTCCCGCCCGGCTTGGGGCGCGTGTTGGCGAGGAAGGCGGGCAGCGTCGCGCCGCCGGCGCGGGTCTTGACGACCATGCGGTGTGCGCCGAGGTTGAGCAGCGTCGTGCGCGGCAGGTGCGGCTCGACCTTGGGGGCAAGGGCTGCCAGATCCGGTTCACCGACTTCAAACAGGAACAGGTTGCCCTCGTTGCCGAAGATGCCATCGAGGGTCGCGCTGGGCAGCTGCTTGAGGTACTGGTTAGAGAAGGTCAGCGACAGCCCGAACTTGCGCAGGTTGGCGTACATGTCGGCCACCGGCGCGGTGGCGAAGCGGTGCGCTTCGTCCACATACAGGTAGAAACGCGGCGGCGCGCCTTCCGGCACGTAACCCAGCGCCTGGCTGGCCAGCAGAAACTGGGTGAAGAAGATCGCGCCGAGGCTGTCGACCTCGCTGACAATCTCATCACCTGCCAGGTGGATGAGCACGATCTTGCGCTCGGCGATGAGACGCTTGAGGTTGAGCGTGTGCGGGTGGCAGGTCATGCTCTCAATCAGCGCGCTGCCCAGGAAGACGTTGGTGCGCGCCTCAATCGGGCTGAAGAGCTTGGCGCGTTCGCCCGGCGACTTGTGCGCGAAGTCGCGCCAGTAGTCGGAGAGGCTGGTCGAGCCATCCTGCGCCTCGATGCGTCCGACGATCTCGCGCTGGTAGTCGGCGCTGGTGAACAGCCGCCGGATGTCGCGCGGGGTGGCATCGGGGTCGTGGAGCAGCGCGGCGAGGACATTCCTGAGCACCATGTCGCTCTGCCCATCCAGCCAGATCTTGTCGTAGATCTTGTGCAGCGTCTCGTAGAGGTAGTTGAAGGCCGCTGCCCGCGACAAGCCTTCCGGGATGCGGAAGGGGTTGAGCGGCACGGGCGGATCAGCCTGCCCACAGCGCACGGGCACGACATCCGCCAGGCGCTCCGGCGGGATGCTGGACGCCAGGATGTTGTCAATCAGCAGGCCGTGCGGGTCAATGACCGCCACGCCGCGCCCGGCGGCGATGTCCTGGTGGATCAGGTTATGCAGGAGCGTCGACTTGCCCATCTTGGTCTTGCCGACCACATAGTGGTGGGTGTCGCGGTCGTGTTCAGCCAGATAGAGCGGCACGCGCTGCCCGGCCAGCGAACCGTCGCCGAGGATGACGGCACCGGCCCCTGGCTCCGTCACTGCGCGCGGGACATCCGTGCCCGCCCAGACGATGGTGGGCGCGGTGAAGGTCTCATCCGGCAGATGCCAGAGGGTCGCCACCTCGCCGGGCGAGAGCACACACAGCAGATCGCGCCAGTGCGGCGCGCCGGACTGCACCAGCGCCGTCAGCAGCATCTCGAACCAGGCGACGCTGTCTTCGGCAGCGTTCTGCACGGCGCGTTTCAGTGCCTTGGAACCCACCAGGAGCAGGCCGTTGTGGCGTGGGGTGCTGACCAACTGCAAGTCACGGCCAATGATGGCGAGTTCCGCCAGGCGCGCTTCGTCGCGGCTCTCCAGGGTGATGGCGATGAAACAGTGGTACAGCGTGGAGGCCATCTTGGCATCCAACAGGCTGCGGTCGAAGGCCGAGAGCGGGTCGTCCTTGCGGTAGAAGCCGGAGGTCGGCTTGACCAGTCCCTCGCGCAGGCGCTGCCCGCCGCGGTTCTGCGCCTCGACTGACGGCGTCATGACGAACACCTGGTAGGTAATCCGCTCCTCCAGCGCGGGATCCAGATGGGCGAGGCGCTGTGCCAGCACCTTGAGCGGGTCGAAGTCCAGATCAGCCAGGAACGGGATCGGCGCGGCGTATTCGTTGCTGAGGCCGAAGGTCAGCAGCTGGCGGTAGAAGGGAAACCGGCGCGCCTTGACCTCGGTCGGGTCGACCTGCTGGATGGTCGCGCCGGGGAGATAGGCGGCAATCGTGCTGTAGAGGACGTTAGGACGGTAGCGACCTTCCAGATCCGTGATGCGCCAGGCCGTCAGACCCGGCTCAGCGACGATCTCCAGCACCAGGCGCGGATGGTCGATGAGCAGGGTGGTGAGGAAGGTGCTGTGCGCCTGGGCGTCGCGCGCGGTCT
>JAEUQX010000263.1 GCA_016788625.1 Anaerolineae bacterium | reverse complement strand
CGCGAACGGCTGATCGGCTTGCCAATGAAGCCATCGAACCCAGCGGCCATACACTTTGGGATTTCGGTATCGGCGTCCTGGGCGGTGACGGCAACGACTTTGACATCCTTCAGTTTTTCGTCCGCACGGATTTTACGCAGTATGTCGTAGCCCGTCGTGCGCGGCAGATTCAGGTCAAGAAAGATGATGTCCGGACGCGGTTTCATGGCGCGGGCCAGTTCGATCACGCCTTCACCAGTGGTGTTCATGAAGGCCTTCAAACCCATATGACGCATCATCACACCAATTATCGCCATACCGCCCGTATCATCTTCGACAGCCAGGGCGCTGTAGCGGGTGAAATCCAGCTCGGTGGTGCCCACCATTAAGTAATCCTCCCAAACTTCATCAAAATCACTTTTATTCGCAGTTTAGCATATGCATCATGAATTCACCACATCCTTCGTCATGCTTTGGCTCAGCCAATACTCACCTTTCTGCCAATCCTTTACTAGAAGATTTGGCGTATTGTTTGAGGTTGAACAGTTCGCTAAGATGACACAGGGTATCAATTAGGTTAAGGAGCACTTTTCACATGAAGCGTCTGGCTTTTCTGGCATTGATCGGTCTGGTACTTGTTGTGACTGCTGCGCTGGGCATTCCAGCGTTCGCGCATGAGGGGCGCGAAGTGGGCGAGGTGGAGATCGTCTTTGGTTGGCGCGTCGAACCTGCCTACACAGGCATCTTCAATGGGCCGGAATTCACGGTCAAAATGCACGGTGGCGAAGACGAGCACAGTGAACCCGAAGCGACTGCTGAGGCCGACCACAGCGAGGGCGAATCACACAGCGAAGATGAGGGCATGGTAGCGGGTCTGGAAGAGACCCTGCAATTGGAAGTGAGCTACGGCGGCCAGAGCAAGATGCTGCGTCTGCGCGCCGTGTTCGGTCAGCCCGGCCACTATACTGCTGACCTGATTCCGACACAGCCTGGTGATTATACCTTCCGGCTGTTCGGTACGATTGGCGACCTGGAAGTCGATGAAACCTTCTCGTCAGCAGAGGGCGAATTCAGCTCCGTCGAGCCGATCAGCGACATTCAATTCCCCTAGGCCATATGCAGAGGGGCGGGCTTGCCACGTTCGCCCCACATCCAACATCCCCGCAGAGCAGCAATTCTCGTTAACGACACCACATCCTGCCGGCATTGACGACAGCAACCCGCAGCGTACTGCCGCCGCCATCAATGCCCATCGTCAGACCATTCATTACAGCCGTCGACGCTCTTTGCCGCCGCTGCTCAGTTTCTCACGCGCGGTGTCGGTTGACATGCGCTCCTGCATGATGGCGCGATAGAAGACTTCGTCGTAGGTGCGCGTCTTGACCACGACAGGCATGGGCACGGCATGACCCATGATGATCGCTTGCTGTTTGGTATCCAGGCGCGCCAGCACCTCGCGCAAACTCTGTGCATTATTGATGCCCGTCAGCACCGCGTTGATGTCACGGTCATTATCCAGCAGCGCCGTTACGCGCGTGCCGATCTGGCTGAGCACTTCTTCGTCGATACCGCTGGGGCGCTGATCAACGACCAGCAGCGTGACGTTGTACTTACGCAGTTCGCGCGCAATCGTGCCGAAGATCGTATTGCCCGCGATGCCCGGCTGCAAGAACTTGTGCGCTTCTTCGATGGTGATGACGAGCTGCGGCGGCTTGTCACGCTCATCGCCTAACGAACGTTCGACCAGATCAACATAGCGGTCGCGGATTCGGCGCGTCAGGTAGTTGGCCACCAGGATATACGCTTCGAGTTCGTTGCCGTAACGCCCGAATTCCAGCACCACATTCTTCTGCTCATCCACCAGCAGGCTGAGGATTTTACTTACGCTGTCCTCAACAGTCTCCTCCACCAAGAACGACCAGCGTTCGAAGCGCTGCAAACGGCGCTGAAGACCGAGCAGCGTGCCCTCCGCGATGTTGGTGTTGGCGGTGATGTCGTCCAGGTCGAGTTGTTCGGCTTGCAGCAGGCGCTTGATCCAGCCGCCGCCCCAGCGTTTCTTGAGCGTGTAGGCCGCGTCGATCATCGCGTCAGTCAGGTTCATCGACCCACGCAGCGCAGCGATGTCCTCCGGCTGAATCTCGTCGTAACCCAGGCGCACCTCGAAGTCCATCTTGGCATTGCGCCGCCGCGTCGATTCACCATCCAGGGTGATGATTCTCACCTGACTGTCGAAAAGCTGCTTGAGCCCCTTGGCCTGCGTGCCGCGTTCGTCGGTGGCCGCCCAGCCATAATCGTTGTGCATGTCGAAGATCAGGTTGACCGCTCTACCCCACTTGATCACACCCGCCAGCAGCATTCGTGTCAGGAAGCTCTTACCCGTGCCGCTCTTGCCAAAGACGCCAACAGAGCGTTCGACCAGTCGTTTGAGGTCGAGGTTGATCTGCGTGGTTTCCAGTTCCAGGGGTGTGCCAACATTGAAGTGCTGCTCGTCTTCCGCCCCAAACACCGCGTTCACATCAGCAACAGTGGCATTGAACACGGGCATGAAGTGGCCGGGGATGGTCTTGACCGGGCGTGGTTGGCCGTCCTCAATCGAAAGCATCGGCGTGACGTTGATCGTGCCATAGGCCGCTGTGCCAATGTATATGTCACGCAGAAATTCATCATTCTGGAGTTCCGGCGGGTGGTTCTGGATGCCGGGGTTGGTGTTATTCAGGACGATGTCGGTCAACATGCAGAAGAAACGCGTCTCATTAGCGCCTCGCACAACCACGTAGCGCCCAACAGCCAGGTCTTCAATCGTCTGATCGCGGTCAAGCTTGACGACCAGCCCTTTGCTGAGCGAGCCGCCCACGACCAGTCCGAGGCGCTGCTCATCATCGTTCAGTGGAGTCAGCCAATCATCCAGGTTTTCCATTCGGGGTGTAGGGGGCATCGCGCACTCCGTTAGGTGTAAATACCGACAACGACAAGATTATCATGATAACTCATCTGTTCGAGCCTGTCTGTGCTGTGCTGCTGCAACTGCAGCGCGCTAAAATGCGTATACTGTAGTCAAACCTTATTTCCCAGAGGAAATAGACCATGACTGACACACAGGCGCGCGCGCTCACCCCCGCTATCATTTGGATTATTTTCGCGGCCATCGCCATCACCGCCCTGATCGCCGGTCAACGGGTGGAAGAAGGTGTGGTGATTGCGACCATGATCAGCTCTGTCATCGCCTGCCTGGCAGGTACTAACATGGTGTGGCGCGGCACCTACGGTACTGACAACACAGTTGCGGACGCCGAGAAGACCAAACGCCGCTCGCGCGTCGAACGCCTGCTGGACAACATGGATGAACGTGAACTGGATGAACTGCGCGCCCGTCTTTCCGATTCCGACGGTGAAATGATCTCGCTCGATGATGTGCTGGCTGAGCGGCGCGGACAGCGCTAAAGCATACCAATCAGGAGGCAGTCAATGGGAAACAATGAAGCTCGCCTGGGCGCTACCTTATTGATCTGGGCCGCTTTCACTGTGATTTCGGTCGTGGCGCTCATCGCCCAGCAGTTCAACATCCCCATCGTGGTTGTACTGGCTGGTGCCAGCATGTTCGCGACCATGTCGGTTTGGGAAAGCGCCAAGAAAGCTGACAGCGATGAAAAAGTGGCCGAAAAATCCAAGCGCCGCACCAAAGTAGAAAACATGCTGGCAAAACTGGACGAGCGCGAGCTGGATGAACTGCGCGCCCGTCTTTCCGACTCCGACGGCGAGATGGTTTCGCTCGATGATGTGCTGGACGAGCGCCGCCGCGCGCGATAATCAGACGCTGTCCGCTGCCCGGCTGGTGATCCAGATGCCATCGCGGTCTTCTGGTTGGTTCGCCAGATAGAACAGCCGCCGTTTCTGCCGCCGCGCGGCCTGGTAGTCCGTCCAGAAGCTCAGGGCACGCCCACGACGCGCCGCCAGGGCATCCAGCGCCGCGATCACATGCGAACAGGCGATGCCGCCGTTGATTGCCCACGGGCAAGTGCAGCGTGCGCGTATCGTACCTTCCGAGTCATACTCGACCGTGACAACATGATTGGCGCTTGAACCCGTTGTGCTTTCCACCACGATCACATTGCGGTTGACGATGCGCGCCCGCAAGTGCCGCGCACGGGACTGAAGACGCTTGATGTGTTTTGGCTTCATGACGCACCCCCAACTGCTGCTCGTACATCTGTTCTAATTGTACACCTAAATCGTCAGATTTTGATCAGAATCTGTCGCACTTTGATGAGAGTTGTGGACATATCATTGACGATCGTTATAATGTCTTCATTAAGCAGTGTCTCAAGTATTGGGGTAGAGTTGTGACGTATTCACTCTTGCGACCGCAGAGTTCTGGCGAATTGCCAGATCGTTCGATTGAGGAAGCCGAAGGTTTCGTAAAAGGCGCGTTGGATGCACTTGGCGCGCATGTCGCCATCCTCGATGAGACGGGTGTGATCATCCACGTCAATAAAGCGTGGCGCACCTTTGCTGAAGAGAATTCCTATGCGGGTAAGGATTACGGAATCGGCAGCAACTACCTGAAAGTTTGCGAGGCCGCAGCACGGTCGTCGGAAGAAGCGCGTGCCGTCGCCAAAGGCATCCGCAGCGTCCGCCAGCGCGAGACCGAAGAATTCCACACGGAATACCCCTGCCACAGCCCGACCGAGCGGCGCTGGTTTGTGGTGCGGATAACGCGCTTCAACTGGTATGGCCTGACACGCCTGGTCGTCGCCCACCAGAACATCACCGAAGTCAAACGCCTGCAAATCGAGGCGAGCAACCAACAGCGCTGGCTGAATGCGATTCTCGACAACCTCGTCGATGGCATCGTCGTCTTCGATGAACGGGGTCAAATCGACTCCATCAACCCGGCGGGCGCGTACATTTTTGGCTACGAGCGCGATGAACTGCTTGGCCAGCCGATTTCTCGACTGCTGCCCGCGCTGACGTCTTCCCCATCGCTGGCTGCACTGCGGGATTTCGTCGATCACATCAGTCAGTTGGGAGACGAGATCGATGGACGGCGCAGGGACGGCAGCATCTTCCCGATGTACTTTGCCGTGAGCAAGATCAACCTGGACGACCGCCACATCTACGCCGCGATCATCCAGGATTTTACGGAACGTAAGTTCCTGGAGGCGCAGCTCTGGGACAAAGAACGTCTGAACCTGGAACTGGAAAAAGAACGTGAACTGCGCGATCTGAAGAACCGCTTCATCTCGATGATGTCACACGATCTGAAAACCCCGCTGGCCTCTATCCGGCTTGCCAACAGTTTCCTGCACGAATATGGCGACCGGGTCAGCGAGGCCGACAAGCGCGAGTCCTACAACGCCATTGATCAACAGGTCGAATACCTGACCGACCTGATTAATGATGTGATGACCATCAGCCGTACTGATTTCACGGGCGCGGAACTGAAGCTGGAACAGATCGACCTGGAAACCTACTGCCGCGACATCATTGAAGAGATGCAGTTGGCGAATCGGATGCAGTGCTGTCTGGAATTCTCCGGCACTGATGAGCGCGTCGAAGCTGAGGTTGACAAGCGCCTGATACGCCGAGCGATCACCAACCTGCTCACCAACGCGATCAAGTATTCGCCGTCGCCGATGTCGCCCGTGCGCATGGAACTGCGCGTCGAGCACGACCACGCCATCATCCGGGTGAGCGACCAGGGTATCGGCATCCCGGAAGACGATTTGAAGCGCCTGTTCGAGCCATTCCACCGCGCGTCCAACGTCGGGTCGATCAATGGTACGGGGCTGGGGCTGGCAATCACCAAACAGGCGATTGACCTGCATGGCGGCACCATCCGCGTGGAAAGTCAGTTGGGCAAGGGCACGACCTTCACAATTGATCTGCCGCTCAAACACACCTGATTCGTGCGGCTGACTGCTGTGCTGCGCAATCCACCGTTTGCCCAACGCCCTTCCACTACCGTTGACTCGCTCTCCCCCCACGCTTATAATCGCGCCGCTAACTAACGAAGCGCGTAAAGATAACGCGCGAGATGAGCCGGAGCGTTTGGATGCTGAAACTGCGTATATTCGTCCTGATGGTCGTGCTGCTGAGCCTCGTGAGCAGTGTGCGCGCCCAGGATAATCTGTTACCGAATGGCGGATTGGAAGAAGATTCGTTTGGCCAATACACGGGCCGCCGCAGCGGGGACTTCCCGATTTACCTGCCTAACGGCTGGAGTTATTGGTTCGCTGCGCAGAACGGCGAGCGTTACAACCGGGGCGACCGCACCGCGATTCGCCCACACCCAGGCCCAGGCCCCAGCGTCAAGGAAGGCCGCCGCGCGCTGAATATTGACTGCGGTTTCTTCACCTGCACCGCTGCTGTTTTCTCCCAGGTGAACAACATCACCGTCGGCGCGAACCTGCAACTGTCGGCATTTGCGCAGGTCAAGGCCTGTAATCTCCAGAAGAACGCTCAGGGTCAGATCATCGCTGATAACTGCGGCTCGGCCATCGAGTCCGGGGCGCAGACGCGCGTGGGCATTGACCCGAACGGCGGCACCGACCCGAACGATGTCGATGTCGTCTGGTCTGCCTTCATCGCTCCACACGAACAGGGCGGCTGGCAGCAGATGAGCACCAGCGTGACGGCGACGGGCACGACGATCACGGTGTTCCTGTATTCGACACAGTCCAGCTTCGCAGACATCAACAAAACCTATTGGGATGAAGTGCGGCTGGTGGTCGGTGGTACGGGTGGGGCGAACCCCGCCGCGGCTACGGCTGTGCCGACTGCGCCTCCGTTCGTGGCCTTCGTCGTGCCGCAAGGGGCACAGGCCGATGGCTCGATCATTCACACCGTGCAGACCGGGGATACCGTCGACAGCATCGCCTATGCTTACGGTGTGTCGCGCCAGCAAATTCTCGACCTGAACGGCATTCGTGATGGGCGCATCATCACCGTTGGGCAGCGCTTGATCGTCAAGCCGCCGGAGAGCGCGGGCAGCGGCAGTATCAGCGCAGGTGGCCCACCGGATGAAGCGACCGCCGAAGTCACCGCTGAGGTGGGCGTGCCAGACACAACTGCAGAAGCCGCCCCCAACGAGCCAACCACTGAACCGCCTGCCGTCGCTGTTTCGCCTGCGCCGACCGAGCAGCCACAGGAAGCCGCCGCGGTTGAGCCGAGCGCGACGCCGCTCACGCCAATCCCGACAGTGGCGCTGCCGACTGCGCCGGTTGTGGTCGCTGATGCGGGCAGCATTGACCCAGTTTCGACCAACGGTACGGTTTGCGTGACCTTCTTCGATGACGCGGATCAGAACCGTTTGCAGGAACAGGGTGAGGCGCTGCTGGCCGGTGGTACCATCTCGATCCTACAAGGGGCAAACGCGGCAGGCAGCTACCAGACGGATGGCGTGTCTGAACCACACTGCTTCGAGAGCCTGGCCGCCGGGGATTACGTCGCGGCAGCCGTCGCACCGGATGGCTTCGGCCTGACGACACCTGACCAACTGCGCCTACGCCTGAACCCAGGCGCGACCATCAACATCACCTTTGGCGCGGCGCAGGGTGTGCAGCCAATTGTGCCACCGCCTGCCGACGCCAACCCAGTCGTCGAGGAAGTGACGCAGCAGGCCGAGCCGCAGCGCACGCTGGCTGACCAACTGATGAGCGTCAGCGGGCTGATCGTCTTCGGGCTGGCGGCGGTCGTCCTGGTGGGCGGCGTCGGGCTGGCCTTGCTGCTGCGGCGGCGTTAGATACGAATGGGGGGCGCGATGTTCTGGCGTGGACTTTCAATCGTAATCATCGTGGCGGCACTCGCGGGCATAGCCTCCGCGCAGTCGGGTGGCATGTTCTGTGTGCGCGCCTTTGAAGACCGCAATGCCAACGGGGCGCTCGACGCGGGCGAACCGCTGCTCACGCGCGGCGTCAGCGTCAACCTGCTCGACGCGCAGAACATCACCATCGCCAGCAGCCTGCTCGACCAGTCTCCGACGGCGGCGCAGGGCGTCGTGTGCTTCCAGGGTCTCGCGCCGGGGCAGTACACCATGTCGATCACCAGCGCGGACTACAGCGCGACGACACCGACGACCATGACGACTGCCATCAGCGCCAACGACCTGCCCGTCGTCATGGAGTTCGGTGGGCAGCGTCCGACGGTGCAGGCGACCGCCGCGCCCGCTGCTGCCAGCACAGCGCTTGATCGCGACACGATTGCGCGCATCGCTGTCTCGGCCCTGGGTGCGCTTGTAGCGGTCGCGGGGATGGCTTTTCTTGGCATCATTGTCTACGCGCTGGCCTTCCGTTCGCGCCGTGCTGTGCCCGCTGGCCCAGACCCGCGCCTGTCGACAGGATCAGGTTCAATGCCTGCCGTGCGTGTGCGCGACACCAGCGAAACGCCGAAGGTGTAGCGGTAATCATGGATATAAGAGGCGCGCACTGATTCGATAGATCATGCCGCTTTGAAAATCAATGCAGCAAACAAGAAACGTCGCTTCCGAGCGGCGTTTTTGATTCGAGATGACGGCTTAAGGCAAGATGCCGCCCGCAAACTGAACATCCGTGTGGTGGAACTGGCGGAAATCGATGCTGATCTCCGCCAGGATGTCTGATGGGCAGATCGGTCTAGCCCAGTGCTTTCAACCCTTCGAACATGCGTTGTGCCGCCTTCTCGGTCTTATCCGGCGGCAGCGCATAGGAGAAGCGTACCCAGTTCGCGCCCGCCTGCGAGAAGTAGACGCCCGCAACCACCGCGACGCCATATTGCTCGCCCAGGTAGGTCATCAGACCTTCGGAGTCACCCAGGTTGCCCGCCTCGATGTAAGGTGTGCAGTCGATGAAGGCGTAGTAACCATCGCCCATGATGAAGTTTGCGCCTGCTGCGGTGAGTTCGCGGCGCAGCGCCTGGCGGCTCAGGCGTGTTGGTTCGATGATGCTGGCTGCCGCCTTCTCGAAGCCCATGTCATAGGCGGCGATGGCGACGGCCTGCGAGTAGAACGCGGGGATGACACCGTGCGACGCCTGGCTGGTCAGGTACGAGACGACCTGCTTGCCCGCCACGAGCTGCGCGCTGCGGATATTCGATGCACCCAGGCTCTTGGTAATGCCGTCCAGGAAGATCAAACGGTCACGCTGCTCCGGCGGGAAGGCTTCCAGCACGGTGTTGATGTCCGAATGTCCGCCATCCGTGACCCAGTGGTAAATCCAGTCGAACAGCACGAACGGATAGCCGTTCTCCAGCGCCGTGCGCGCCAGGGTGATCTGCTCTTCCAGCGGGCTGGTGCGCCCGGTTGGGTTGTCCGGCGAAGTGATGACCAGACCGGCAATCTTGCGGCCTTCACGCGCGGCGTATTCAGCACAGGTCTTCAGCGCTTCCGGGGTATAGCGCCAACCTTCTTCCGGCTGCCCCGGCGCGAGCATGACGTTCAGCCCGATGGCATACGGCCCCCAGTTGTAGCTGATCCAGGGCACGCGCGAGACGACCAACACATCGCCTACGCGGCCATGCCCCAGCGCGACCATAGCCTGATAGGCCTTTTGCAAACCGTCACGCCCGCCCTGCACGAAGACGATGTTTTCCTGCCCCCAGCCGGACGCAGGCGTGAACTTCCAGTAGTTCTCAGCAGCGGACTTGCGGAACTGCACTGTGCCCCAGGGCTGGTTATAAGCTGTGCCCAGCTTGATTTGCAGTTCAGTTGCGCGCTGCAGGATTTCGGCAGGCACGCCGGGCAGGCTCGCCCCGCCGTCGCCCTGTGAGGCGTCGTAAGTGGGCGCATCCTTACCTGCTTTTTCCTTGTACTTCGTCAGCGCATCGCGAATCAGGAACATGCGCGATGGTGGAATCGGTGCCATCTCTGCCGGGTAGCCGACCACCGGGATGCGGTTGGCTGCTGGAACGACGAATTCGGGTGTATCGAGGTTGGTGACCATTGCTTTGCTAACCAAACGGGTCCTCCACAATCAATAAAAAACACCCCATTACGGGGTGCTGTGCCACAAGGTAGTCGAACAGGTCAGCCGCCCCTCAGGGTGATTGGTTCCCAGTAGTATCAGTCGGGCGGTTCATCGCGCGCATACGGCAGCGTCCTGTTCTTATCAAGTTCGGTGATTGTGACATGCGATTTATAGCGTGTCAATGTGCAAGGGCATCGAAGGCATCATGCACTTTGTTGTGCAACCTGCCACAAATGCCCTTGCGTCACTACGTATCGATAACGAAGGTTTCGACCGCGCTCCACGCCCCCAAGGCGCCTGAGCCGTTACGCGCCGCCACCCGCCAGTAATACACGCCTTCCGTGAGCGCCGGGGTGATCATCGTTTGCAGTGTGCTGCCGTCTGGCGCATCGAAGCTGTACACCAGAGCGCCTGAGAAATTCATATTCGTAGAGACTTCGACACGGTAGCCCGTCGCCCAATTCACGCGCATCCAACTCAGCGTCGGTGTGCCCGTTGTGAACAGATTCCGTGTCGGCGCAATACCGGATGTCGAGGCAATCGTGAAACTCTGCGGTGTGCTCCATGCCGAATCGCCAATGTTCACGTCTCGACCCAGCGCGCGCACCTGCCAATAGTACGTGCCAACCGGCAGCGAAAGGTTCATCTGGCACGCATCAATGGCAATCGGTGTGCCCAATGCCGCGTCGGTGGGATGGATGCGAACTTCGTAGCCGCTGTTGTTGAATGGGGTTGGCGAGTTCCAGTTGAGCGCGACGGATGTGAACGGCGATGACGATGTGATGATCTGCCCGTCGCTGGGCGTGGCCGGAGCAGGTAGGTCTGGCGGCGCTTGCAGATACAGGATGAGCTGCCAACTGCCGAATGTGCCGCTCTCCGAGCTGACAGGATCATAAACGCGGATCGACCAGGTGCCATTCGGATTTTCGCCCCAATGCCGCACGCTGGAGAAACGCCAGCTATTGTAGCCTGCTGCCGAGTTGTCCGGGCGTGGCACCATCAGTTGGCTAGCCGTGCCAGCCGGGGAAGTCAGCGTCACGCTGATGTCACCACGCCAGGTGTGGGACGCGCTGAAGATCACCTCGACATGCTCAATTGGCAGGTTATCGGTGGAGACAACGAAGCTGTCGGTCACGCCCAACAAGTTCCCATCGGGTATCGGCTGATTGACCGCTCGCAGCGGCAGCGTGATCGTGCGTTCCGGCCCGACATTCTCCCAGTTTGCGGCTAACGTCACCGCCGCGCCCGCGTCCACTCGGCCAAAGCCGTAGTTGTGATTGATGAGGTGTCCCGCGCCATTGGTCGTCCAATCCGGGTCGGTCGGGTCGTTTTGCGCTGCGCTCTCCAGCAGGATGTACTGCACATCGCGCCAGGTCAGGTTGGGATTGGCTTGCAGCATCAGCGCGACTACACCCGCCACCAGCGGCGTCGCCGACGAGGTGCCGCCGAACCCATTCGTACAGTTGGCATCAGCCAGGCCGTTGTAGCCCAGGCCGCCCATCAAATCGGTTGTCGTGATGCCGATTCCGGCAGCGCTGCTCGGCGCGGTCACCAGCATTGGCGCGCCCGGTTCGCTGTACCAGGACGCAACACCATCCGGGCCAATAGCGCCGACCGCGATCACATGGCGCGAATTGGCATAGCCGTCGGCGTTGATGTTGTCGTCATCCCCTCGTCCGTTCCCCGCTGCCCAGACGTAGATGCTGCCCTTGCCGCCGCGCCCATTGGCTGTGTTGTTCGCCAGGGCTGCGAAGGTGAGCGGCCCTGGCCCTTCCAGCGTCGCGCCGTCGTCGAAAGGCCCCCAACTATTGCTGTAGATGTCATTGGTGATACCTGTTTCCCCGCCTGCTCCATTCTGGTAGCTCAGCGCTCCTGCTTCGACAGCATCGGGTTCAGCGTCGGAGATTAACCGGATGCCCGCGACTCCCGCGCGATAGGCCGAGCCAACGCCGCAGGTTGTGTTATCCCGCGCCGCGGCCACGCCACCTGCCGCTGTGCCATGCCCCTCATTACCGATTGGAGTTGGGTCGCTGTCTGGGTCATATAGGAACGGGTTGACACCGTTGAAGTCAAAGCTGCCACCTGCAATGTAGTTCGGCGTGAGGTCAGGATGCATCCACTGTAGGCCGTCATCGACGATGGCGATCTGCGCCCCTGCACCCGTGTAACCTGCGTTCCAGGCCGGGATGACGTTGGCGTCGTTGTCGGCTTGTCCGCTGAAGGTATTGTTGAGATGCCACTGGTTTGGGAAATAGGGGTCGCTGGGCAGGCGCGGGTAACGCCGACGCGCTACCTGTTGGTCAAAGCGAAGCACAGCGGGGTTGCGGTTGAAACTGCTCTGCGCGGACTGCACAGCATTGGCGCTGGTCGCGCTGTTGGCGACCCGGAACAGGTAAACATCGGTCAGGCCGACGACCGCGCCGAGGTTTTCGTAGCCCAGCGCTGCGGCGGTCGCGTTAGCATCGGTTCCGGCGACCAGCGTCACCGCCCAGATGTCGGTGATGACCGGAGCTTCCGCCGTTACCACCTGTCCAGAGGGTGTAGGACGCTGCGGCGGCGTTTGCGCGTGCGCGGGCAGGCTGAACAGGGCGATCATGATCATGACGCTGAACAATCGTGCTCGTGCGTACGACATCATAGGTTTGTTCATAAGGGAAGTGGTTAACCCGATTGGTTCATGTAAACGGGTGATAGGGACAAAAAGAGAGGCGGAGATACTCCCCGCCTCCCTTTTGACAGACAGGTGTCTTAGGATTCGACTACGAACGTACCCGTCGTGCTCCACGCGCCGCAGGACGCGGTCGGGGTACAGGCACGCACGCGCCAGTAGTATGTCCCGTTCGCCAGTGCCGCGTTCACAGTGTAGCTGGTAGCGGGGTTGGCGATATTGGGCGAGGCATTCACCAGATTCACGGGTGTGAAAGTGACCGAACGGTAGATTTCGACCTGATAGTAACCACCACCAGCCGTCCAGCTAATCGGCGCCCAGGTCAGCGTTGGCGTCGGCGTCGTGTAGCGGTTGAGGATCGGCACGCCGTTGGTGGGCGAGGCGATCTTGACCGTGCGGATGGGGCTGAATTGGCCGATGTTATTGGCCGCGTCAATCGCCGCAACGCGCCAGTAGTATGTGGTCACCAGCAGAGGCGAGGACGGCTTGAAGCTGGCCACCGTCACCAGATAGGTAGGCGCGGTAACCGCTGGCAACGGATCGCCAGGCGGCGGCTGCGTTGGTGGCGCGGGCGGTGTAATTGTTGTGAACACCTGGATGTAGTAGCGGTTCGCACCAGTAACTGCGCCCCAGGTGAAGGTCGGCAGCCCGGTCGTCACAGTCGCATTGTTAGCGGGTGCGACCAGATTCGGGATGCCCGGTGCTACGGTATCGAACGTGAAGGTACGTGCCACACTCCACGCGCCGTATCCACCATACTTGTTGACCGTGCGCATCCGCCAGTAGTGCAAGCCGTTGGTCGTCAACTGTGCCAGGCAGGGGTTGCCAAGCGTGTAACTCGTGCCCGTCAGTCCGGTGCAGATGACCGCATCCAGGGTGAATGCGGCATTGCGAGCCAGCTGCAGGTCGTAGGTATACGGCGTGCCCAATGTGCTGGTCGATGGCGTCCAGGTGAACGTCGGCGTGCTGTCGTTGGTGAAGGATGCATTCGCTGGCAGCAGCAGGGCTGGAGGCAGCGGCGGCGTTGGGCTGATCCGCAGCGTGCGGAACGGCGGGGCAGGCGCTGTTGGCGGCAGGTAGGTTGTGCCGCTGTCCGTGCTGCCCAGCACGCGCCAGTAGATTGTTCCATAGCCATCGTTGAACGGCGGAATAGTGAAGGGAGCCGCAGGCGTAAAGTTCAGCGTCGTCAGACCTGCCTGATCGAGCAGCAGGCTGCTGAAGTCGTTGTTATTGTCCACCTGCAAGCGGTAGCGCACCGTGCCAGCGGGTGAACCGGGCGGAGCAGTGATCGCCGTCCAACTGAACGTCGGCGTCGTGTCCGTCGTCACCGCATTGTCGGCGGGCAGCGACATGATGTTGTTGGAGATCTTGATCATGCGTCCCACGCTGAACGCACCCGCCACACCATACTGGTTGACCGTCTGAACGCGCCAGTAGTAGGTGCCAACGGCGATGTCAGCACCCGGGGTGAACGGCGATGCAGCGGTCTGGTCGATGATCGGCGCAGTCGTGCAGGTCGCGTTCGTGCAGAGCTGGAAGCGGTAGGTGTACGGCGTGCCCAGCGTGCTGGTCGAAGCGTTCCAGGTGAACGTCGGCGTCTGGTCAAGCGTTACCGCGCTGGCCGCTGGCGCTGTCAACGCCGGAGCGGCAGGC
>JAEUQX010000249.1 GCA_016788625.1 Anaerolineae bacterium | reverse complement strand
GGTCTCATTCACCGAAAACGAGATTAACGCGCTGATGAACGGCCTGCGCGCGCTGAACCAGTTCCCCATCGCGCCGGAGTTGAGCAGCGCATTGAACAAGCTGCAAGCGGCGCTCGAATCCGGCGGCGGGGTAGGGTGAGGGCAGGTGGCGGTAAGCCTCACCCCGTTTCGCTGGGCTCAACCGCCCCTCTCCGAGGAGAGAGGGGCAAATGTGGCTGCGTTGAGAGCCTCATTCGGCCCGTACAGAGCACAAATTGTGGGAATTTGTAGGGGTACGGCAGCGCCGCGTCCCCTACCATAGATGCGCTGGATTTCGTTTAGGGCGAGGTTCTTCCGCTACGCATTCGCAATGCGTTCTGCGCCGCCCAGGTACGGGCGCAGCGCGGGCGGAATGACCACGCTGCCGTCGGCCTGCTGGTAGTTTTCCAGGATGGCGATGATCACGCGCGGTGTCGCCAGGCCGCTGCCGTTGAGCGTGTGCACGAACTGCGCGCGCTTGCCCTCAGTGGGGCGATACTTCACGTTAGCCCGCCGTGCCTGGAACGTCTCGGTGTTGCTGCATGAGCTGACTTCCAGCCATTCGCCGCAGCCGGGCGCCCAAACCTCGATGTCGTACTTCTTGCTGGCGCTGAAGCCCAGATCGCCCGTGACGATCTCCAGACGGCGGAAGTGCAGCCCCAACGCGCGGCAGATGTCGCTGGCGGCCTCGGTCAGCGCTTCCAGTTCGGCGTAGCTGGTCTCTGGCGTGGTGAACTTATACATCTCGACTTTCTCGAACTGATGCACGCGCTTGATGCCGCGCACATCGCGTCCGGCGCTCATCTTCTCGCGGCGGAAGCAGGGCGTGTGCGCCACGTAATACAAGGGGAGCTGCGCCTCGTCCAGGATTTCATCGCGGTGCAGATTGGTGATGGCGACTTCGGCGGTGGGCAGCATGTAAACATCGGCGTCCGGGTCGAAGTACACGACATCGCGGAACTTGGGGAACTGCCCCGCGCCGTACATCATCTGCTCGTAGACGAAGTAGGGCACGTAAAGTTCCGTGAAGCCTTTCTCGCGCGCCTTGTCCAGGAAGAAGCTGATCAGCGCCCGCTGCAAGCGCGCACCCCAACCCTTGAGCACATACGCGCGTGACCCGGCCAGCCGCACCCCACGCTCGAAGTCGATGATGTCCAGTTCCGGGCCGAGTTCCCAGTGCGGGCGCGGCGTGAAATCGAATGTTGGCGCTGTGCCTTCCGGCGGCCAGGCGATGTTGTGCGAGTCGTCTGGCGCGACAGGCACGCTCTCGTGCGGCAGGTTTGGCACCCACAGCATTGTGTCGTCGAGCTGCTCCTCGACCTGCTTGACGTGATCGTTGATCAGCTCCACGCGGTCGCCCATGCTCTTCAGCGCGGTCATCAGGTCGTTCATCGCGGCGTCGGCATCCACATCCGGCACGACGCTGACCTTTTCCACGCCCTCGATGATCTGCACGGCCAGGTTGTACTCGCGGCGGTCGAGCGCTTCGGTCACGCGCAGCGCCAGCGTGCCGCGCACCGAGGCGTCCAGCGACTTGTCGCCGCGCAGCCTGCCGACCTGCTTGTTCAGGCGGTTGCGTGCCGCCTGGATCGTCTCGCCCTCGGTGACCAGCGTCCGCCGCTGCGAGTCGAGTTCGACGATGCGGTCGATGCGCGCGGCAGCCGCCTCGTCGTTCAGCTTGGCGATTTGTTCTTTCACCCAATCGGGTTTTTCACGAATCAGGTTGATGTCGATCATAAGCGTTGCTCCTCATTGCATATCAACGGACACGACATGTCGTGTCCCTACAAATGCCCTTTGTGTCCTCTGCGGCGAAATCTTCGCTTCTGTCTTTCACGAGACGGGTTTGCCCGGCTGGGTATCGTCCTGCGCCCAGGCCGGTTCGTCGTCCTCCGGCAGCGGGCGCGTGAAGTCCGCGCGCAGCCGCAGCGCCGCCGCAATCAGTCCCACCGCGATCAGCGCGATGATGATCAGGTCGAAGGTTTCTCGTGTCACGCGCCGCTCCTGTCCCTACAAACAAAAAACGCCTGCCCACAGGTATCCGGGGAGGCGTTAGATGGTCGTCCTCAACGGGCGGTGGGCGGGAGTGTCTATGAACTGGCAGAACTAGAAGAAGACGAGTCGTCGCGCCAAACCGGCAGCTTAAAGCTGAACGTCGTGCCGACTCCTTCTTCGCTCTCGAACCAGATCTTCCCGTTCATCGCCTCGATCTCGTGTTTACACAGGTATAAACTCAGGCCATAACCAAACTCACCGATGATCTGCGGCTGGCGGCTGCGCTCGAACAATCCGAAAACCCGTTCGAACTCTTTCGCCCGGATGCCGTACCCCTGGTCGCCTACGTCAATCTGCACGCTTTGCTGCTGTGGCGAGGCGTGCGCCAGGATCATCACCGGCGTGGCTTTCATACTGTACATGATAGCATTGCGCAGCAGGTCGTGCAAGATAATCGTCAGGCGCGCAGGCGAGGCGTGCACGTACAGGCCGCTGGGGATGCCGCTGGTGATGCGCGAGCGGTAATCCTGGTTTTCGGTCTCCGGGTCGAGCAGGTTGGCTTCGTCCAAGCCCTCGATGAAGTCCTCCATGAAATCCGCCAGGTTGATCTTACGCCGCTCGGCGCGCAGCGTCTCCACCACCTCGCCAGTGCGCACCTGTTCCAGCCGTTCGAACATCTTCATCAACCGTTCGATGCGGTGCATGTGCGTCGAAATCAGCCCAACGAAGCCGGAGATGCGGCGGCTGACCTGTTCCACGCTGTCGCCCGCTTTGGGCGATTTGAGCGTCTGCGTGATCAGGGTGGTGTGGCCGCGCGTGGAGTTGGCCGCGTTCTCCACCTCGTCGCGAAAACGGTCGAGCAGTTCGGTCATCGCTGACCAGTCGAGCGACTCGATGGTGATCATGGTGAAGACTTCACCGTTGGTGCCATGTACGGTCGCAGCCCAGCAGGGCACATACTCGCCCGCGCGGTAAATGTGGAAACGTACGGGACGCGCGGATTCAAGCGCTTTCTTGCGAGCCGCGTCGGCGCTCTGGTCGCTGCCGCGTACACGCGCGTTGAACAGCGCGGCGGCGGAGGCCCAGCCGTTGGCGCGGATCTGTTTGAGGTCTGTGCCGAGCAGCGTGCGCGCAGAGAGATTGTCCATCACCAGACGGTCATCTTTGTCGAAGATCAGCACGCCCTGGCCGAGAGCGTCCAGAACGGATTGGTAGTTCAGTTGTTTTTCGATGACCATTGTTGGCGACACCCTGAGCGCAGTTGATTGACATGATTGTATACGCTTTTGGGAAATGTGCGAAATGGCCGGATTGGCGCATTTTCACACTGCGCTGATCATCTTGCGTCCGGCTCGATGGGTTTCAGGCGCGAGACAAGACCGCGCTGTTTGCGCTGGCGCAGCAGCTCGATTTCGCCGTCGAGCGTGGCGATCCAGGCATCGCGGGCCGGGCGCGGCTGCCAGCCCAGTTCGCGGCGCGCTTTGGCATTCGAAAAGTGCAGGTGTGTGCTGGCTGTGACAGCCTCGCGCGAGATGAAGGCGGGCAGGCCGATCATGCGCTGCAAGGGTTCCAGCGGCGCGAACAGCAGCTTTGCCAGGCCGCTGGGCAGGTAGACGCGGCGTTTAAAACCGCCTGGTCTCGTGCTCCACAAGTTCAGCATATCGCGGCGGTTCATCGGCTCGCCTGTCAGCAGGTACGTCTCGCCCAGGCGGCCTTTCTCGGCAGCGAGGGCGATGCCTTCCGCCAGATCATCGACATAGACGAAACCGCTGATCGCATCGGCTGCCCAGGCAACAGGGGTCAGCAGGCCGTTCACATACAGGCGCTGGAAGTAACCGAAGGTGGAATGATCGTTCGCGCCGATCACCTGGCTGGGGCAGACGATGATCAGCGGCAGCCCGCGCTGCTGGTAGCCCTGGGCGATGATGTGCGCTTCGGCTTTGGTCTGCTCATAGTAGGAAGAGTAGGGCGACTGTCGTTGATAAGTCTCGTCCACTGCCGCCGTTCCCGTCGCGCCAAAGTAGGCGACCGATGAGACGTGGATGCTGCGTGGGATGTTGAGTTCCAGCGCCAGACTGAGGACATTCTCGGTTGCGCTGACATTGGCGGCATACATGCGCTGGCGGGCTGCGGTGTCCACGCCGTACTCGTACATGCCCGCGTTGTGAATCACGATGTCCGCCCCGGTCATGGCAGCACGCATCGACTCGCGGTTGGTCACGTCACCCAGCAGGCAGCGCGCGCCCATCGCGGCCAGGCTGCGCGCCTGTGGGCTGTTCGGGTTGCGAACAAGGGCGATCACCTGCCATTGACGTGCGAGCAGCGCCCGCGTCAAGGCCTGCCCGATGAAGCCCGTGCCGCCCGTGAGGAATACTTTCATCGCCCAGCCCCTGCACTGTAGTTGGATATTGAACGCCTGCCAGACAAGCTACAGTGTAACAAGGTTCGGGCCTGGACGCGAAAAACATGAGGCGACCGTTCAAGGCCGCCTGCATGAGCGTGTTCGTCTGTCAGATTGGTGCTATGAAGCCTGCGCGGGGGTGAACTCGCCGGACTCGCGACGTGGCGTGCGCCGGGTGAAGCGCCGCCGCAGCGCAGCGCCAAACACTCGCGCGGCGATGTCTGGTCGCAGCATGTAGGTCGGCGGCTTCATCAGGTTCAGCACCTCGACAAACGCTCGCCCAATAGCCACATCGCTGGCGATGGTCGCGATCACCATGTCGAGGTAGGCGTGACTCATGCGCATCACCAGGCCGGGCAGCGCGCCCTCGACTGCCGGATAACGCATGTCTTCAGCGGTCGCCATCATCCACGCGCCAGCAGAGACGCGCGGCAGGCGCTTCTGGAAGGTCGCCGCGAAGCCGCGCAGGTCGCGCGTTTTTGCCAGCAGATCGCGCAGCAGCAGCGCTTCCATCGCCGACTTGGACATGCCCTGGCCGTAGATCGGGTTGAGCGCGATAGCCGCGTCACCCATCACGATCAGGTTCTCCGGGCGACGCGTGAGACGCTCGTAGTGGCGCGCCACGTTCTCCAGCTTGCGATAGCCGTAGATCGGCGTGATCGGCTCGGCATCCTTGATGGCCTCATAGAGCATCGGCGAGGCCAGGCTGCGCGCGTAATCCATGAATCCCTGCTCGTCAGTCGGGGGGTAATCGCCGTTCGCGCCCAGCAGGGTCACGACCCAGCGCCCGCCTTCCATCTGCATCAGGCCGCCGCCGCGATAGAGCTTCTCCGCCGGGCGGGTCTGCACGACAATCGCCCAGTCGTGCGGGCCAGCTTCCGGCATGGTGTACCAGCGCGTGGCATAGCCGGTGTGGGCGTTGACGACCGTCTCGGCAGGCGCGTCGTACCCCATTTCGCGCAGCCAGTCAGGCAGTTTGGACTTGCGCCCGCTGGCATCCACGACGAGATTCGCCAGCATCTGCGTGGTATGCTGATCGCCGCGCGCGTTGATATAGACGCCCATCACATCGCGGTGGTCGGCGCTGGTGATCAGGCCGCTGACCTCGGTTTCGCTGAGGAAACGCACATTTGGCAGGTTCATCACGCGGTGGCGCACCAGCCACTCCAGCTCGGCGCGCGTGACCTGGTTGCTCTTGATGCCCGTCGGAGCCGTCTGCGCCAGACCGGCGGGTGTCACGTAGGTGTGGTTGACACCCCACTCGACCTCCGGCGCGCCCGATGCAGCGATGTCGTTGCTAAAACCGGGGAACAGCTCGTCCAGAATCTGCTGGCCGCGCACCAGCAGAGTATGCAGGTGGCGCGACTGCGGCACGCCGCTGCGATACTCCCCAGACTCCGGCAGGCGGTCGCGGTCGATCACCGTCACACGCTCAAAGGTTTCACTCAGTGCGCGGGCGGCCAACAGCCCCGTTATGCTCGCGCCCATCACCACGGCATGTTCGAACTTGGCAGTCATGTCATCCCCTCGATGCGTTATATGTCGCATCGTACTACTACGGTTCGTTATACATCCTATGACGAAGCGTAACACTCGTCAACTAGTACGGAAGTCCTGTGTGTAAGCGCGGCGTTTCGCGGATCAGAACGGCCATTGCAGTGCTTACCCCTCCCCCACCGCCATAGCACAGAGCGCTCCTTTTCCATAAGTGCGTAATTTTCCGCGTATCAGCGCGGTGAGAAGCTGACTGCGCGGTATGTTGATGCACGGCATTGATGATGCGTCTTCCGCAGCGGTGCGCAATCGTGCAGATTATTCACCAGCATCGCACGCACTACTGACTTGCGTTTCGTAACATTTAATCCTATACTGATATACGCAGCAGTGTATCGAATCGGATTTATCGAGGTGTACGATGACCGACAAAACAAGCCGCGATCTAACCCTGTTGGAATATGTGGTGCTGGGGTTGATCAGCGTGCAGCCGCAGACGGGCTACAGCATCATCAACTTCTTCTCGCCGCAGGGGGTGTATAGCTGGAGCGCCAGCCCCGGTTCGATCTACCCGATCCTCAAGCGCCTGGAACAGCAGGACATCATTCGCGGCGAACTGCTGATGGAACACGAGACGCGCACGCGCAAGCTCTACCGCCTTTCGCCATTGGGTGAAGAACTGTTGGACGCCTGGCTGCGCATCGTGCCGAGCGTGCTGCCGCTTTACGAACAGCGCGAGATCGCCATGTGGCGCTTCCAGTTCATGGAAGGCCGCCTGAACAAGCGTGACATCATCCGCTGGATTGACGAATACCTGGATAATATCCGCATCCACGACGCGGGGCGGCGCTTTTGGGCGGAGGGCACGCTGGCGGCGCTGGCCGAGTCCGGGCAGTCCTCGCTGCACCGCCAACTGATCCTTGAAGCGGGTATGATGGAAGTCAACTCGCTGCGGACGTGGCTGGAGATGGTGCGGGCGCGGATGCTGGCAGTGGCGCACCAGACGGGCGAGTTCCAACAGCTCAAGCTGGATGAACTGGCGTGAGCACCGCTCAGTCTATCAGCCGTGCACTTGTCGAATCCTTCTTTACGTAGGTACGTACCGGGCAAGCCTTCCCCTACAAGAAACGCTGATTGTCTGCGCAGCGCCAGTTTATGACGCCTTCGGAAAATGCGAGATTTCCCAGATATTCCCATCGGGGTCAGTGAAATACGCGGTGCGCTGCCCCCACGGTTGGGTGACGGGAGGCTTGATGAAACGCACACCTTTCGCTTTCAGCCGTTCGTACTCCGCGTCGCAGTCTTCCATGAAGACCGCAAACAGCGAACGCGGGATGAAGTCCTTGTTGGGTTGAATCGCCTCCTCGGAAATCATCGCTGCGGCCATTTTCATATCTAGTATCGCTAACGTCTTGTTGCCAATGTCAAACGCAGCGAACCCTTTTTCAACGGTGGAGGGCGTAAACTCCAACACATCCTTATAAAACGCGAAGGATGTGTCAAAGTCCTGAACCATGATAAGTACAGCATTGATATGATCAATCATCTTGTTGTCCACGCGATACAGAAAATATGTTCTGGATGATAATGTGACTTAAGCTGAAAGTCAACTGAGGAAAACCCGCAGGAGGCACTTCACAATAGGGGCGAGATGACCCGCGCATGGGCGGATTAGGCGCTTGCGCCGCATATCCCCCCTATACACAACAAAGTTTCGTAAGGGAGGATGAGCCTCGGCCAGGGCGTATAGCCTCCTGCTGCACCAAAATGAAATACACCCAACCCGCAGCGATTGAACGTGCGTATGCGAAGCCTCATCGGCGAATCCCGCTTGTCTCTGAACCACTTAAAACCTATCCGTAAATTGCTGTTCTTGTCATGCACACTCTGTGTTTTGCCCCCTTCCCCCCAAAGAGAAGGCTAGTGGCGCGGTTTCTGGGTAGATACTTAATCACCCCTGTTCGCTCAGAATTGTGTCAGATTTTCACGTCGTCAGCGTTTCCTTAGTGAGTCTTCAAGTTCAGGTCAGCAGACAGGAGTTGTGGAGTTGGGCAAACATGATCTGAAACTCACGTCGTTATCCCAGTCCATAGAAACGTATCGCAGCGCGGAAACCTTCACGACCCTCTACGAACGCACCCACCTGATCGTCTTTCGCTACATCTACGCCCTGCATGGTGAACCGCAGGAAGATGTCGAAGATCTGTGGTTGGAAACCTATGCGAAGGCGTGGCGATCTCGTCATCGCTTCTCCGGCGGCGAAGATGCTGCTTTGGGGTGGCTGCTGCGTATCGCACGGAACCTGGTCATTGATCGTCAACGCCAGCGCCAGCGCCACCCGCTTGTGGAAGTGCCGGATGCCGAAGCCTTCCCTTCCCGTTCCGACGACGCGCCAGAAAACATCGT
>JAEUQX010000239.1 GCA_016788625.1 Anaerolineae bacterium | reverse complement strand
GTGTCCCTACAAAGGCGTGGCAAGGTGTGGCAGGCGGTGGCGCTTGCCCTGGCTGCGGCGGATCTGATGATCGCGTCGTGGGGCTTTAACCCGGCGTCCGACCCGGCGCTGCTGGATTACACGCCGTCCGCGATTGCCTGGCTGCGCGAACAGCCCGGCGACTGGCGCTACATCAGCATTGATGAACCGAACCTGGGCGAGCGCGGCAAAATCCTCAACGCCAACATGACCTGGCGCTACGGGCTGGACGATGTGCGCGGCTACGAGAGCATCATCCCCAAGCAGTATGTGGAGTTCATGAAGCTCCTCGCGCCGCAGGTACAGTTGGATTTCAACCGCGTCGCGCCGCTGTATCCCGATTACCAGTACGAGGCGATGGGGCGCGAGGAACGGCTGGATACAATTCTGCGCTCGCCGCTGCTGGCACTGCTCAACGTGCGCTACGCTGTCAGTTCGACGCAGTTTACGCTGCCGGACTCGCTGTCTGCGCTCTGGTCGCTGGCTTACGAAGATGACGCGGTGCGCGTCTGGGAACTGCGCGAGACGCTGCCGCGCGTCTACGGCGTGACGGATGCCGAGATCGACGCGCTGACCATCCCGACTGAGAGCATCGGCACATTCACGATCACCCATGACAGTGGGCGCGAGAAGCTGATTGATGCCGAAGTCACGCAGCCCGGTTGGCTGGTGGTCAGCGAGACGCATCTGCCCGGCTGGCGCGCGTTCATCCGTCCGCAGGGTGCGGGCGAAGATGCCGAGCAGGCCGTCGAGGTACAGCTTGTGCGCGGCAACTTCCAGGGCGTGCGGCTGAGCGAGGCGGGCACGTGGACGATCCGGCTGAGCTACAGCCCGACCAGTTTCCAGTTAGGCGCGTTTGGCAGCTTCATCGGCGTGGTGCTGCTGCTCTTCACGGGCGGCGTGTATCTGTGGCGGCTGTTCGTGGCGCAGTCCAGCAGCGAGAGCGGCGTGCAGGTGGTGGCGCGCAACAGCATCGCCCCGATCATCCTCAATCTGTTCAACCGGGGCATCGATTTCGCCTTCGCCTTCGTGATGCTGCGTATCCTCGGCCCGGAAGGGTCGGGCATCTACTACTATGCGGCGTTCATCTTTGGCTGGTTCGACATCTTCACGAACTTCGGTCTGAACGTCTTCCTCACGCGCGAGGTCTCGCGGGATCGCTCGCAGGCGTGGCGGCTGCTGCTCAACACCAGCACGCTGCGGCTGCTGCTGATGATCGTTGGCGCGGGTCTGCTGGCGGCTTTCCTGGGGGCGCGGCAGTCGTTGGTCGCGCCGCCGCTGGTCGGTGAAGCGCTGCTGGCCATCGCGCTGCTGTATATCGGTCTGCTGCCCAACAGCCTCAGCACCGGCTTATCCGCGCTGTTCTATGCCTTCGAGAAAGCCGAGTACCCCGCCGCAGTGACCACCGTCGCCACGATCAGCAAAGCGGTGTTCGGCGTGGCGGCGCTGGCGTTGGGCTATGGCGTCGTCGGGCTGGCTGCTGTCAGCATTCTGACGAACCTGGTCACGCTGGCGGTGCTGGCCTGGAGCGCGCGCGGGCTGCTGACGATCACGCGGGCGCGACCTGATCGCCGCTTGATGCGCGGCATGATCGGCGAAGGGCTGCCGCTGATGATCAACCACTTCCTGGCGACCATTTTCTTCCAGGTCGATGTGGTGATCATCGAGGCGATACACGGCGCGCGCATGGTCGGGCAGTACAGCGTGGCTTATAAGTGGGTCTCCGCGCTCAACGTCATCCCGGCATTTTTCACGATGGCGCTGCTGCCGGGTATGTCGCGGTTGGCGCGCGAAGACCGTCCGGCGCTGCTGCGCACCTACCGCCTGGCGATCAAACTGCTGGTCAGCGTGGCGCTGCCCGTTGCTGTCGTCTTCACAGCATTGGCGTATCCGCTCACCGGGCTG
>JAEUQX010000229.1 GCA_016788625.1 Anaerolineae bacterium | reverse complement strand
GGCTGCGGCGTTAAAAGTGAGGATAGTGCCGTCGAGATCCGTCGAGATGATGCTGTAATCCGAACCGTTCAGGATAGCATCCTGGAAACTGGCGAGGTTCTTCATCTCGCGTTCCGAGGATTCGATTCGTTCAAAGGCGCGGGCGTTTTCGACCGCGACAGCAATCTGGTTGGCAAGCGTGGATTTCACGCGCACATCGTCGGCGTCGAAGCGATTGATGCTGTCGGCCTGCACGTCCAGCACACCGATAACACGCTCACCGACGATCATCGGGATCGCCATTTCGGAGCGCGTGGCCGGCAGCAGCGGGTTCGGCAGGAAGTCCGCCTCTTGGGTAACATCGTTAGCGATAACACCCTGGCGGCTGCGGGCAGCGCGTGCGACGAGGCTGTGTTCGTTGTTGAGCGCGATACGCCGCCCCTGCTCCTTCATGATGCGTCCGGCCTCGCCAGCGCCTGCGGCCAGCACCAGATCCTCGCTCGCAACATCCAGCAGGTAGACGTGGGCGTGATACAGCCCGAAGGACTCTTTGGTCAGATTCGCGACGTTCAGGAGCAGTTCATCCACATCCAGAATGCTTGTGCTCGCGGCGCTCACCCGCGCGGCCACTTCCAGTTCCGTCGCGCGGCGGATGATTTCCGCTTCCTGACGCTTGCGCTCGGTGATGTCGGTGCGGATGGCAATATACTGGAACGGTTTGCCTTGCTCATTTACGAAGGGAATGATGGTGGTATCGACCCAGTAGAGACTTCCATTCTTGGCGCGGTTCTGGAACTCGCCTTTCCACACCTTACCGTTGGCGAGGGTCGTCCACAGGTTGCGGACGAACTCTTTGGAATGGTAGCCAGAGTTGATGATGCGGTGATCCTGGCCGATCAGTTCATCAATCGTGTAGCCAGAGATTTCGCTGAATTTGTCGTTGGCATACTGGATGATGCCGCGCTGGTCGGTGATCGCCACGATGGAGTGCTGATCGAGAGCGAAACGCATGTCCAGCAGCGCTTTCTGCGATTCCTGAATGCGCTGGAAAGCGCCCGCGTTTTCCGCCGCCACCGCGATCTGGTTCGCCAGCGTCTGCATCACGCGCGCGTTGTCTTCCGCGAAGGCATCGGTTGCATCTGCCTGCACGTCCAGTACGCCGATGACGCGCTCGCCGATCTTCATCGGGATGGCCATTTCGGAGCGGGTCTGCGGCAGCAGCGGGTTCGGCAGGAAGTCCGGTTCTTTAGAAACATCGTTGGCAATGATAGGCTTGCCGCTGGTGGCCGCGCGCACCACGAGACTGTGCTGGCGCGAGAGCGGAATGGCGTGCTTATTGACCTTCATCTGCCGCCCGACCTCGCCCGCGCCGCCTTCCATTGTTAGTTTCTGTCCAGCAGGATCGAGCAGGTAGATATGCGCATGATAGAAACCGAAGCGCTCTTTCGTCAGGTTCGCCACATCGGTCAGCAGCGTTTCCGGTTCGAGTACGGTCGCGATCTGCGTACTCACGTCGGCCACTGCTTGCAGGTCGCGCGTTCGGGCAGTAACACGCTCTTCCAATGAACCGATCAGGTCACGGAGCTGCGATGCCATGTAACGGAAGGCATCGGCCAGCGAACCGATTTCGTCACGGCTGCGCACGGTGATAGGTGCTTCCAGGTTACCGTTGCTGAGCAGGCGCGCTGTATGCGTGAGTTCCTGAATGGGGCGCACGAACTGCCGGGAGATCAGGAACGCAGCGGCGATGACGATAGCTGCGACCAGTGCGCTGACCCCAATCAGTCGCGCCGCAAGATCATTGGCGGGGGCATCCAGCGCTTCTATCGAGATGGTTGCGAGCGCGACCCAGTTTTGTGTACCCTCCGAGGGGCTGTAGATGATCAGCGCTTCTTTGCCCTCTTCGTCGATGGAAACTAACGACCCGCTTTCGCCGCGCAAACCCGCCTGTACCGCCGGGTTATCGCTCTGGTCAACGAAAATATCCTCAGTTTCGCCGTCAATCGAAACGCGGCCTTCACGGTTGACGAACAGCACTTCACCGCCCTGTTCCGTTTGAGCGCGTTCAGCGATCTCGAACAGTGCCTCAGCGTCAATGTGGCCGGCTACAGCGCCCACGATCTGGCCGTTATCACCAATCATGGGTGAGGCAATTGTGACAACCAGACGTTGAAGGCTGGTCAGGTAATACACATCAGAGACGCTGGCAATGCCCCGGATGGCATCCGTGAACCAGCGTTCCCCTGTCATATCGTCGGCGACCAGATCGCTGGAGGCTGTCACGCGCCCGGAGAGGTCGGTGGCGATCAGCGAGAGGTAAATGCCGTAAGCGGCCTTGACTTCTTTCAGGAACTCATCGGCCTCTTCTGGGCCGTGTCCTTCGCGATCCCGCAGCGTCTCCGCATTTGCCAGCACCCGAATATCACCGCGTCGCTCCAGGAAGAAGCTTTGAAGATCCGTACTCACTGACTCAAGGAGTTGACTGGTGACGACTGTGGCTTGCTGGCGCAAGCTGTCGCGTGCTGCCGTGAAGGATAGCACACTGACGATGAGCAGCGGAATGAGCGCGAACAGCAGTGAGAACAGGGTCAGGCGGCCTTGAATACCGCCAAACCTGCCAATGATCAAACTCTGTCGAGGAACTGTAGTCATGAAATACCTCTTGCCGTTCAGATGCTACTGCGTAACCGCTTGCACGAATGAAGGGTTGATGATGTCGTCCAGGGTGGGGGCTTCTTCAATCACGTCGAAGTCCAGGAACAGATCAATTGCCAACTGCCCGGATTGATACACCGACAGTTCGCTCGTGTTATTGGGGTCGAAGGCCTGGCGGTTGTCCTCCAGCGAGAATGTGTGCAGTCCTGCCTGAATCGCGATCAGTTCTTCGACGGTGATTCCCATCGCCTTCGCGACAATCTGATTGCCTTCGTCCGGGTTTTCCGCCCACCACTTCTGGGCGTTAGTGAACGCTTGTAGGAAAGCCTGTATATCTTGTGGGCGTTCTTCGAGAACACTGTTCTGGAAAAACAGCGTATCGACAATCACGCCGGGGGCATCCGCGCTGGTGAACAGCGCTGTGCCTCCCGCAGCAATGACTTCGGAAAGATAAGGATCCCAGGTGTGTCCGGCGTCAATTTCACCCGCAGCGATCGCGCGCGGCACGTTTTCAGCGATCACATTCACCAGCGTGATGTCACTATCCTGGAAACCGCGTTCGCGCAGTTCGCTCATCACAAAAAGCTGGCTGAACGAACCCAAAGTCATGCCAACTCGTTTGCCCTTGAGCGCCTCAAGATCGCCTATCGCGCTATTGCCCACCAGCACATCCGCGCCGTTTGAGCTGTTCAGCACCCACACCAATTGAACGGGAATGCCTGCTGCGGCCTGGGCGATGCCATCTGAAAAGACCGTGTGTGCGCCATCCAATTCACGGGACACCAGATCTGTCATTGACTGGTTGTAGTTCGTGTAATGAACCACTTCGACATCAACCCCCATCTGAGAGAACAGGCTGCGCTCAGCCGCAATATAGATCGGCCCAGAGCCAGCCCATGTATCACTCCCCACACGCAGCGGCGGGAGATCGTCTTTAGTCGCCTGCTGTGTGCTGCCACATGCGGCGATGCTGAGCAGCAGGGCAGCCAGCCCCAGTCGTGCAAGCATATGTCTCATACTCGTCCAATACCTCGTTACCGATACCCATTATGGGTGGAAAGCGCAGTGTTACAAATCGAATCGACAGCAGATCGCTGTCTCCCTATCAGGTATTGTAGGGGCGGAAAGTTTGCGTAAAGCGTTAAGGGTTGTAATGTTCAGTTCGAGATTCGTAACCATTCGCGCGCGAACTTAACGGGAATTTCATATATGATGCGGTGAAATTGTAGCGAAAGGGACGTGCGCGCAGTAATATCATTCCACGAAATGTTTTCCTTGTAATTCATAATTGAGATTTATGACTACCAAGCAGCACATCTTCATCTCATATTCGCGCGCCGACAAAGCAACGGTACAGCGCCTGATCGCTGATCTGCAAGACGCGGGGATTAAGGTTTGGCTGGATACACAGGATCTCAAACCCGGCACGCATAACTGGGAAGAAGCGCTGCGTTCGGCCATCGCCTCGGCCTACGCGGTGCTGCTGATCGCCTCGCCCAGTTCGCGCCGTTCGCCCTATGTGCAGGATGAACTGGCGATTGCGCGCATGTTTGACTGCCCGATCTATCCCATCTGGGCTGCTGGTGACGAATGGATCGACTCGATCCCGATGGGCATGGGCAAGATGCAGTACATCGACGCCCGTGTCGCGCAGTATGTAACAGCGCTGCCCGTGATCATCGATACCGTTCGCACGGGGCGACCCAGCGAGGCCGCCACCGAGGACACGGCGTCTAAGCTGGGCGTAACGCCGGGCTATGTGCCGCAGAATCCGTACAAGGGTCTGGAAGCCTTCACCGAAGCGGATGCTGACCGCTTCTTCGGGCGCGAAACCTTCATCAATAAGCTGATCGAAGCGCTGGACAAACAGCTCCGCGACGACAGCAATCGCCTGATGGCCATCGTCGGCGCGAGCGGGTCGGGCAAATCCAGCGTGGTCATGGCCGGGCTGCTGCCGCGCCTGCGCGATGACGCCATTCCAGGCAGCACAGACTGGAAATATCTGCCGCGCCTGCTGCCCGGCGCGCGCCCCATCGAAAGCCTGGCGAACACGCTCTACCAGGAACTGCCCACCAAGACCATCAGCGCTATCGAAGAGGATTTGTGGAACACCAGCGGTAAGGGGCTGCACCGCATCGCCACGCAGCTCACCGGGTTGGGCAGCCGCAGCCGCGTCGTCCTGTATATCGACCAGTTCGAGGAACTCTTCACGCAGACGGTTGACGAGCGCGAGCGCAAGCAGTTCATCGACCTGATCGTCACAGCGGCCACCGAGCCGAACGGCGTGATGCTGATCATCCTGACGATGCGCGCCGACTTCTACGACCGCCCGCTGAACTACGCGGGGCTGGGCGCGCTGATGGAACAGACACAGCCCGTGCTGCCCATGTCGCTGGCCGACCTGCACGACGCGGTGCAGCGCCCGGCGGATAAGGTCGGGCTGAAGTTCGACGACGAACTGGTGGCCTCACTGGTCTTCGATGTGCGCGACCAGCTTGGCGGCCTGCCGCTGCTGCAATTCACACTCGACCGACTGTATGAGATGCGTGACGGTCGCAAGCTGACGATACAGGCCTATCGCAAGATCGGCGGCGTGCGCGGCGCGCTGGCCGACCACGCCGAAGCCACCTACAACCGCCTGACATCCGACCAGCACAAACGGATGGCGCGGGCGCTGTTTCTGCGCCTGATCGAGCCGGGCGCGACCGAGCAGGACACGACGCGGCGGCGTGCCGCGCTCTCCGAACTGGTGCTGCCCGACCCCGAAGAGAGCGCTATTCTGCGCGAGGTAGCCGACAAGTTCGTGCGCGCCCGCCTGCTGGTGACCAACAAGGTCGCCGGGCAGGATACCATCGAAGTCGGCCATGAAGCGCTGATCCGCGAGTGGGACACGCTGGCTGCCTGGCTGCACGACGCGCGCGAGGATGTACGCTTGCAAAAGGCTATCGCCGCCGACGCGGTCGAATGGGTGCGGCGCAGCAAACCCGTCGACATGCTCTATCGCGGCAGTATCCTGGAAGACGCGCAAAGCTGGGCGAAGGCCAATGCCGCCAGCAAGAACGAGATGGAGTTCATCGAGGCTTCTGTGGCCGAACAGGCCGCGCAGCGCGAACGTGACGCGCGCATCGCCCGCCGCGTGCAGAACTTCCAGCGTGCCTCTGTGCTGCTGGGCGTGTTCGTGGTCGTCGCGTTGGCTGCCGCGCTGGTGCTCTCCAGCCAGGTGATCACCGCGCAGACCGAAATTCAGAACGCCAATGCCTTCATCGCTACTGCGGGCACACAGGTGGCCGTCGTCGGTCAGACCCTCACCCCTGCCGATATGACCGTGCAGGCGGGTGTGATGCAGATTTCGACGGCGCGCGTCGAACAACAGCAGGCGCTCGACAATCTGGCGACCGCCGATGCACGCCAGGCCACCGCGCAGGTCGCCGTGACGCAGGCCGCCGGAGACGCTGCCCAGGCGCGCGAACAGGTGGTCATCGCCGGGCAGACGCTGACGCCCATCCCGCAAACGCTGACGCCGATTTCCAGCACCTTAGCGGCGGGCGAGGCGCAGCTTGCCATCGCCCAGACGCAGATCGCGGGCGTTGAACCGACGCTGGCAGGCGCGCAGACGCAGGTCGCCGGGGTTGAACCGACGCTGGCGAGCGCGGGCACGCAGATCGCCGGGGCGGTCACGCAGGTGGCCGAGTCCGGGCAAACACTGACGCCCATCCCGCAGACGCTAACGCCCGTCGCCCTCACATTGGCCGCTGGTGACGCGCAGCTTGCTCAGGCACGGCAGGCCGAAGCAACCGCCGCCGCACAGGCGAACGCCGCTCAGCAGCAGGTACTCGAATCCGGCCAAACGCTGACGCCCGTCGCGCTCACACTGGTGGCGGGTGATGTGCAGTTGGCGCTGGCGCAGACGCAGGTCGCGGGCGTCGAACCAACGGTGGAAAGCGCCGGGACACAGGTCGCGGCTGCCATTATCCAGGTAGCCGAGTCCGGGCAAACGCTGACACCTATCCCGCAGACACTGACGCCCGTCGCGCTCACGTTGGCTGCTGGTGACGCCCAGGTTGCCCAGGCGCGCGATAGTGTCGCGACTGCCGCCGCGCAGTCCGCCGCTGCCGAGCGACAGGTGCTGGAATCCGGCCAGACGCTGACGCCCGTCGCGCTCACATTGGTGGCTGGCGAAGTGCAGCTTGCCGTCGCACAGACGCAGATCGCCGGGGTCGAGCCGACGCTGGCGAGCGCAAGCACGCAGATCGCGGGCGTTGAGCCAACGGTGGCTGGTGCGAACACGCGCGTGGCTGAATCCGCCCAAACCCTCACGCCCATTCCGCAGACGCTGACGCCTGTCGCGCTCACCCTGGCTGCGGGCGATGCTCAGCTTGCCGAGGCGCGCGGGCAGATCGCTACCGCGCAGGGGCAGGCCGCCGGCGCGGAGACGCTGGCCGCCGAAGCCGCGCTGGCACTTACGCCTGTACCACAAACGCTGACGCCTGTCGCGCTGACGTTGGTGGCAGCCAACGAGCAGGTCAACCGGGCAGGGACCCAAGTGGCCGGTGTCGAGCCAACGCTGTTCAGCGCGGAGACACAGGTCGCGGGCGTCGAGCCAACGCTGATTGCCGCGCGCACGCAGGTCGCCGGGGTGCAGCCCACCGTCGCGCGCGCCGAGACGCAGGTGGCCGAGGTGCTGCCCACGCTCGCATACGTCGAGCAGCGCGTGCAGGAGCAGGCGGATCTGGCCGACTCATTCCGGCTCTCGGTGGCCGGGCAGAACCTGCTCAGCGTCGGCAATCCCGATCTGGCAATCGCCCTGATGCTGGAGGCCTATCGCCTCAACCCCTTCCTCGTGGAAACGCAGCGCGTCCTCAACAGCGCCATCCCGCTCACCGTGCGGTTGAGCCTGGACGGCGCGACACGGCCCGTCAACGCCTTCAGCCCGGACAGCCGCTTCTATGTGACGACCGAAGATGGCCGCAATGTGGTCGTGTGGGATGTCGATAACCGGACGCGCCTTCAGGAGTTCAGCAGCGAGCAGAGCATCACTACGCTGGTCTTCAGCCCCAACGGGCGTTTCCTGATCGGCGGCACGGCACGCGGTGAGATTCGCGTGTGGGATTTTGAGGCTGGCACGCAGCGCTTCAACCTGCGCAGCCATCGTGACAGCATCCTGGCGCTGGCTGTCAGCCCGGATAACAATTTCCTGCTCTCCGGGGGCATGGACTATAAGGGTGTACTGTGGGATTTGAACAGCGGCAGCCCGGTGGCGGAATTCATCGAGCATGAAGCGCCCGTTTCGTTCGTGGCCTTCAACGCCAACACCACACGCGCGTTCACCTATGACTTCGGACGCGAGACGGTGAGGCAGCGCTTCATCCCGCGCATCACCATTTATGACATGGTCACCAGGACCGACTTTATCCAGACCCCCGAAATTTACCGGGGACTCAGCCCCAACGGTCAGTACTCGTATACGGGCGGCGATGGCAGCGACTTCCTGACGTTGTGGAACCCGGCGCAGTTGGTGCCGGAGCGCATCTTCCGGCTGGGCAACGCCAACGAGGACTACATCAACCAGATCGCCTTCAGCAGCGACTATCAGCGCCTGCTGGTACATGTCGAGACGCGCGCGTATGGCGCTAACCAGACCTACGTCGTCACTGATCGTTATGTCGCCATCTGGGAGATCGCGACCGGGGCGGAACTGCTGCGCCTGCAAGTGAGCGAAGAGAACCCACGCAACTGGGACGTGAGCAGCGTGTCCTTCAGCGAAGATGGCAGGTTGGCGGCGACGGGCGGGCGTTATGGCAGCATTTTCACGGTCACGCTGTGGGACACGGCGACGGGCGAAGAACTGCGGCGCTTCACCGGGCACACCTCACCTATCGAGCGCGTTGGATTCAGCGCGGATGGCCGTCATCTGTTCTCGTTCTCGGCTGGCAATGCCCGTGTGTGGGACATCGTGACGGACATCAACCAGCCGCGCCGTGTTGATCTGCGCGTGGACAACTTCTCGCGCTTTGGCCTCAGCGCCGATGGACAGAATGTGTATGTGGCCTATAACGAGCAGAGCCTGAGCACATGGGATACGCAAACAGGCACAGAGCGTCAGGGGCTGGATTTCTTCACCGGACAGCAGAACGTGATCGCCTTTAGCCCGACGCAGCCATTGGCACTGGTCAACGGCCCGGAAGGCACGATCCTCTGGGATTTGGCGCGCGAAGAACGGGTGACGCGGCTGGACGGTATCGACAACGTGACGGACATCGTCTTCAGCAGCGATGGGCGCGACGCGGCGCTGGCGACCAACAACGGCGTCCTGATCTGGAATGTCGAAAGTCAGGGCAGCAGTGTGCGCTGGTCGGTCTCTGGTGTGAACCACCTGGCGCTGTACTTCAACCAGTTGATCGCGGCCTCGCAGCCCGACCGCATTGTGACCTACGACGCCATCGCCCGTTCAACCCTGGACGAACTGACAGGCTTCAGCGGGCAGGTCAACGCCATCGCCTTCAGCCCGGCGGGCGACCGGGTGATCGCCGCGGTGGGCGAGCCGGATAACGCCGTAATCCTGTGGGATGTGCAGACGGGCAGCCGCATCTTCACAATGGTTGGTCACAACGACAACGTTAACACTGTGGCGTTCAGCCCGGATGGCAAAACAGCCATCTCTGGCTCAGACGATACGACGCTGATTCTGTGGGACGTGGAGACCGGGCAGAGCGTGACGCGGTTGCGCGGGCACACAGCGCCGGTTCGCCGGGTGATGTTCAGCCCGGATGGTCGCAGCGTGCTCTCCAGTTCGGATAATGTGGAAGAAGACATCCTGATCTGGCCGATTGGCACGGTGCAGGATACGGTCAATTGGGTGTACGCCAACCGCTACGTGCTGCCGCTCGACTGCGACC
>JAEUQX010000222.1 GCA_016788625.1 Anaerolineae bacterium | reverse complement strand
AATAACCCGTCGCAGGTCAGGACACTGAAGCTGCCTCGGCAGCGCAGCAAGCGGCCACTGTACTTCACCGATGTGCTGGTGCGTATCTGTAACGAATACCAGGTGCATCACAAGGGCATGATGCAACTACGAGAGAAACTGGTCAAAGCCTATCAGGAACAGCGACCGCTGACGGTGCGTGAACAGGTCACGAGCCTGCAACTGGCGCTGGCGCTGGAACAGCGGTTTCAGATGGGCCAGACGCTGGACACCATTTTGTCAACCACAACGGAAAGCCTGCTGAACGACGCAAGGGGAATCAAGGCGTGAAACTCGCACTGGGTCTAATGTTCCAAAACGAAGCGGCTTGGCTGCACGCGCATCTGGCGATTATCATGCAGTCGCCAGCCATTGATGGAATTGTCGCGATTGATGGCGGCTCGACCGACGGCGGTCGGCAGGTTATCGAATCCTGGGGGGGCGTTGTCCGGTATCGGGAATGGGACTGGCAGCCACTGCACCAGGAAAATGCGGTGATCGAGATGGCAGAGCAGTTAGGCTACGATGCTATCCTGCTGACCGCTCCAGACGAGTTGTGGCAGCCCGCGCATATAGCGCAGATCAAGGGACTGCTGCAACACGAGCGCTGGAAAGCGCTGCGCTTCCCGACCTACAACTTCATGAAAGACCGTCTGCATTACTGCCCGACGGTGCCATACTACCCGGACAGTCACGTTCGGGCGTGGAAGCTGGGCTGCGGCATTCGGCATGTGGGCGCGCTGGATAGCGTGCCGAACGTGAGTGATGACGAAGTGTTGTATGTGCCGCACATCCACATGTACCACTACGCCCACATCAAGGATCGGCGCTGGTACACGCTGAAGGGACACAACTTCCATCGCGCCAGGGCTGGTCAACCGCTGCTGGACGAGCTGCCAGATGACGCACCGCTGGCCGGGTGGCCGCCTGTCATCATTCCGTTCGTAGGCGAAGACCCGCTTGCCCACGCCAATATACCAGTCACTTCGATCAAGCACCCGCTGCCGCGTCCAAACACGGTGCCGTCCAGGACGCATTTCGGGGCGTTCATCTACCGCGATGGCGATCACGATACCACAGATGCGCCTGTGCCCTGGGAACTGCTGCCAACAGAACCTTCGCACATCATTGAAGTGGGTGGCGGTATTGGCGCATTCAGCGTGGCAATCAAAGCCAGGTGGCCGCACGCCTACATTCTGGCGATTGAAAGCACGGACTTCGACATGCTGTGCCTCAACCTCGCGCATTGGCGGAACGTCCACTGCTATAAATCGAATGGCATGACAGGTTACGCAGCGCTAGCCGGGAACGGGTTGTATAACCTGATTGCCAAGCATGACTTCGCGCGCATTGACATCATGAAGCTGTGCGCCAGCGCCATGAACCCGGTGCTGCTGGGCCTGGCCGCAGACGAGCTGCGGCGCGTGGACACCCTGATGACCGAAACCGACGCACTGCCTGAAGGTATGCAGGTCGCGTTCAACTTGGTTGGAAACAATGGACACTATCACGTCTGGAAGCGGGCGCTATGAGACGCATTGACCTCATCCTCGTCACCTATGCGCTGAGCCAGGAGCTGCTGGAACTGTTCACAGCAGCAGATGCGCCCAACGTTTTTTGGCGCGTCTTCACCCACAGCGCGCATGAGGATGTCCTGATGGCGGTCAGGGCGATTGAAGCCCGCGCCAAATTACGCATGTGCGTCTATGACTACCAGACCAATCGCGGCCTGGCGCGGTCGTGGAATGACGGCATCTACTATGCCTACATGACGGGCGCTGATCTGGCCGTGCTGATCAATGACGACATGTTACCAGGTCGCGAAGATGTGCAGCGGGTCGCGCGGGCGGCCATGCTGTACCCGCACGTCGGCATCGTCAAATGCATGGGCTTCGACGAACGCTCGCAAACGCGCACGTCAATGGAGTTCGGCCTGACGGGTATCACGCGCGCAGGTTGGGAGCAGGTCGGTGCGTTTGACGAGATGATCTGGCCGATTTACTGGGAGGACATCGACTGGGAGCGGCGGCGCAAACTGCTCGGTGTTGAAGAGTATATGGTCGTCGATACACACGCGCGGCACGCTGGCTCCAAGACAGCGATTGTCACGCCGAACGGCGTGGCGCAGGCACAGGTGCATTACGACGTTAACGCGCGCTACTACCGCGACAAGTGGGGCGGGACGCACCTGGAGGGCGAACGCTTCACGCATCCATTCAATAATCCAGCGCTGGGATGTTATATCTCTCCGGCGCGCAGACACAATCCATATCCTAGCGAGGCTAGAAAACCATGAAACGCATACTCGTCACAGGCGGCCTGGGGTTCATCGGATCGCATCTCACAGAGGCGCTGCTTAGCCAGGGGCATGAGGTGCATATCGTCGATGACATGCGCGCGGACACAATGCGCCAGCTACGCTTGTTCGACGAGTGGCGGCTCTCCGGCGTGCCCATTCACAAGCTGGCCTTCAGCCCATGCAAAGTGGTCGAGTTCAACCCACCCGCGCCACAGTTCGACCAGATTTATCACCTTGCCAGTCCGGTGGGACCGGCAGGCGTGCTGAAACAGGCGGGCATGATCGCCGGGCAGATTGTGGCCGATATTTATCACCTGATGGCGCTGGCGCAGACCTGCAAGGCAAAGCTGCTCTTCGTCTCGACCTCGGAAGTCTATGGTGGCGGGCAGCAGGGCTTATGCCGCGAAGACATGCCCTGCATCATCCAGGCAAACACAACCGCGCGGCTCGAATACGCGCTGGGCAAGCTGGCCGCCGAATGTGCGCTGCGAAACAGTGGACAGAAAGCGGTCATCATCCGGCCCTTCAACGTGGCCGGGCCGCGACAGTCGCCCAAAGGTGGCTTCGTGCTGCCACGATTCATTGAGCAGGCGCGCAGCAACATCCCGCTGACAGTCTTTGAGTCGGGCGAGCAGATTCGCGCCTTCACACACGTCAGGGATATTGTGAACGGTCTCATCCTGGCGATGGACAAGGGCGGGGCAGGGCAGGTCTACAACCTGGGCAATCCGTTGAACCGCACGACCATTCTCCAATTGGCGAAAACGGTGCAGAGGGTCGTCAACCCCGATGCACCGATCTCGCATACGGATGGCAAGGCGATCTACGGCGCAACCTACGCAGAGGCGGCGGACAAATACCCGGACGCGACGAAAGCCATGCAGGAGCTTGACTGGCAGCCAACCCTGCTGATCGAGGACATCGTGCGCGACACGCTGGCGGAATATCAGCGCAGAGACGATCTGCCCGCCAAGACGGTGATGGAAGTGTCTATTGAAATGAACCCTGAAGGCAGCGTTAAGGCGACTGCTTGATTTAGCCGAACACTTGTGCTAAATTAAGTTTGCACAAGACGGCCATTTTTCCGCGAGGCGGCTTATGAGCGAGGATGCTCAGACAGCCGCTTTTTTGTTGGGGCGTGATGTATGAGCGAACCGCAGACGACTATTCGTGAGACGAAAATGCACTGGCTGAAGGGCAAGTTTCCTTCAGTCGATACCTATCCGCACATCAACACCGATCTGCTCTACGAAAACGACGCCTCTCCATTTCACATCACGTTGGCTGTAGCCGAGGTCGGAGCGACCTCGCACAACGGTCTGATCTATGACCAGGAGCTGGTTGACAGCATCGCCAAACAGCTTTCCGAGGGGGCTGAAGGGCTGCGCGGGCATCCATCCGAAACAGAAGCGACGGGCTTTCCGGTCGCTGACGTGTTCTGGATCGGACATGTCCAAGAGTCCGGCGTGTTGTGGGCGAAAGGCTACATCCCGCCTGGCGAACGTCGCGAAGATGTGCGGCGGCGCATGGCAACCAACAGCGCAGTGGGCACGTCAATCTACGGCACGGCGACGAAAACGCCAGTGAGCGAGGCGGGGAAAAAGCGCAGCAACCGCTGGTACGCCAAGAACTTTGTCCTCGAACAGATTGACCTGCTGCACGGCAGAAAAGCGTCTCTCCCCGTCGGGCGGAAATACGGGGCCATGATTACAGCAGAGCATAGGCAGGAGGAAATCATGCCTGACAACGACATCACTCTCGCGGACGTGCCTCAGCACATTCGCGAACAGATCATCAACGAGGCCGCGCTGTCCACGCGCGTGAGCGAACTCCAGGCGGAGAACACGACACTGCGGGCGCAGGTCGAAGAGGCGATCAGCTACAAGCAGATCGTCGCGGAAATTCGCGCCACCATCGGCAAGGATACCGACACGGTGCAGATCGTCCAGCAGTATCACACGATGGCGACCACGCTGGCCGAAACGATGGGCGTGCCCTTCACGGACATTACCATTCGGGTCAGCGAGCTGCACGAGCAGGTGGCCGAAGCCCGGCGCACGGCGTTTGACGCAGCGGTCACGGAAGCGATCTCCAAGCGCACCGCCTGGCCTCTGATCACTGAGGGCAGCAAGCGGCAGGTCGAAGCCCTGCGGACGGGCTTGCGGCGGTCGCTCAGCCAGGCGCTCGCGGGCGATCTGGATACCAGCAAGATCGAAGAGGCGCTGAACAAGCTGTGGGACGACGAATACAGCGTCCTCGCAGAAGGTATCGTGCGTTCTGCGGGCGGGCCTGCGGCCATCACGCCGCCGCGCGACTCGAAGACCGCCCCCAACGCTGACCAGATGATCGAGGAAGCGCGCAAGAGCGACCTCGTCCCGTCACCGCTTCAGTAAGTTCGCTGCATCGTAGCAGCAGAAGGTGAAACATCATGACAGTTTTGACGATTACGGCCACGAAAGTGCGTCCGCTCCAGCAGCAGGGCTGCATCGTTATTCCGAGCTTCCGCGCGGCTGAGGCGATGACCGTTGGTGATGTGGTCTACGTCTCTGACGCCACCAACCGCAAGGTCACACGCACCGACGCCGACACACTGGCGACCGTGCGCGGCATGGTCTACCTGGTCGTGGCGGGCGGGCGGCACAAGACCGATGGCGCAATCGCTATTGACGAGGCGGTCGATCTGGTCGAGTTCGGCCCGGTCAACCTGGGCGCGACGCTGGACGTGACCAAGACCTACTACGCCAGCAACACGACGGGCAAAATCGACGATGCGCCCGGCACGTCCGTCCGTCGCCTGGGCTATGCCCGCGATACCGAAGTCTTCTTTTTCAACCCGATGGTCGCACCCGCTGGCTCGTAAGCAGCGGCAGCACACAGGAGTAACGACTCATGGCTACTATTCTGGGGCCGCGTGCCCTGATCGACAACGCGCTGCCGTCGGGTGTAGACGGTGCGTATCTCATGCAGTTCGCTATGCAGGAAGGGATGACGCCGCAAGAAGTCATCACCGCTGCTGCCGTCGCCATTGGCGACGCGAACGAATACATCGGTCAGACCTATGGCGGTCTGATCACCCTGACCAACCGCGTTTGGGCGCGCCGCCGCCAGGGTACGGGCGCTCGTGGCATGACGCCGCTCAGCGCGGAATACGCCGACCCGGTAGGGGAAGTGGGCGAAAAGATCGGCCACATGTTGTTCCTGAACGACTACAAGGACGCAACGGCCTGGTCGCCTGAATACCTGGCTCGTGCCATCCGCGAAGACGTTCAGGATGACATTCGCATCAAGCGCGACAACTGGATCAACCGTGTCGAGTTCGACATCTTCACGACCATGTTCCGCTATACGGAAGTGGCCGTTGGCGCAGGCTACTCGCCGCCATGGGCGCGCGGGACGGGTCTGAACGTCAACTACATTCCTCCGCAGTGGCGCTCAAACACGTTCACCTCGGCTCACACGCACTTCTTCAGCACCGACGCGGCGGCAACGGCTGCCAACACGATCACCATGCTGGAGACGATGGCGAAGTCCCTGGCCGAACATGGTCACACTGGCACGAAGGTTGCGATGGTCGGTGATGCGCTGGCCGATCTGCTGAACGCCAGCAACGACAAGCGCGTTGCGTTGTACATCCCAGCAGAATTCCGCCTGCTCTCTGGCAACACCAACGCGCCGATCTCGACGCTGGCGGGACAGATCGAGGGAGTGCCTGGCGAGACGATCTGTTTCGTCACCACAAAAGGCGGTTTGGTGCAGGTCAAGCGGCACGAGCGCATCCCGGATGGCTACATCTGGATGGGCAAATCGTATGGCAATCTGAACAACGACAACCCGCTTGCCATCCGTCTGTATCCGGGCAAGGACTTCGGTCTGACGGTCATGCCCAAGCGCACGGACGATTTCGTAGTGAAGCTGAAGAGCGTGGTCTTCGAGGGCACGCACGGCGTCAACGTAGGCGACCCGACTGCGGGCGCGGCTGCGGTGATCGCCAGTGGAGCATCTGCTTACACCGCGCCGACGATCAGCTAATCGGACGTGAACAGCGTATGATGAGAACAGGGCGGTCGCGTATCGCCCTGTTTTGCATCATAGCGAAGAAGGAGATTTGTCTTGAATATCAACTGGCTGGCCTACAAGTTTCTGCCGTTCGACGGTTACGGGCGTTACGGTATGTCCATCATCCGCGCGCTGGTGCAAAAAGGTATTGGAGTCCGGCCAGGGACAACGGACGAGCTGATCGACATGCCCGACTGGATGCAGATGCTGGCCGGATGGAACTGGACGAACCTCACGATTCAATGCCTGCCGGGTCACTGCCTCATCTCGCGCCCAGGTCGCCAGTGGATTTGGACGATGACGGAAGACAGCAGCGTGCCGAAACAGTGGGTCGAGATGATCAACAGCAACGCCGCCGCGCTGATCGTGCCTTGTGAACACAACAAGCTGGCGTTTGAAGAGCAGGGCGTCAAGCTCAATGGCAACGTGTACGTCGTGCCGGGCGGCTGCGACCCATTGGAGTTTCCGCTCCAGGACAGACTGACATTCGACCGACCGTACACGTTCCTGGCACTGGCCGACCGCGTGTATCGCAAAGGTACGGATGTCGTGTTTTCGGCTTTCTACAAAGCGTTTGGCGACGCCAAGCAGACGCCGGACGTGCGTCTGGTCTTCAAGGGGCGGCCAGCGTTCATGAGCTTCATGAGTACGTTCCACTTCACCGACCCGCGACTCAGTATGTGGGTCAGCGAAGAGGGCAGCATGGCCGACATCTTCGCCAACATTGACTGCTTCGTCTTTCCGTCATTCGGAGAGGGCTGGGGCCTGCCGCCGCGCGAGGCCGCACTGATGGGCAAGCCGGTCATCGCCACAAACTACAGCGGCCTGGCCGAAGGCGGCCTGGAAAATTGGGCGATACCGATCAATGACTACATCATGCGCGAAAGCGCGCTTACAGATCATCCGGGCGGCATGTGGGCTGTGCCCAGCGTGGATGCTGTCGCAGAGCAAATGCGCTGGTGCTATGAGAACCGCGACAAAGCGCACGAAAAAGGCGTGGCAGGGGCGGCCTGGCTGCGCGCCAATCAGACCTGGGATCACGTCGCGGACAGGCTCATTCGTTTGATACAGGAGCGACCGTAATGGTAGATAAGCTGACGCCAAAGCAAATTCAGCGCCTTCGGAATTTCGTAGGCGACGTGGGCAAGCCGCAGACAGACGGTTCAACCGATTACGTCTTCAGCGAGCCAGAGCTGGAAGAGGAATGGCAGCAGTCGGGCGGCGATACCACCAAAACGGTGTTGTCGCTGATCCTGATGCTGCTCGGTTCGACCTGGCATCTGCACCGCTATCAGCAGAACGCCAGTACGGAAGACCGTCAGCAGGTGCCCTACAACCTGCGAAAACTCTACGATACATGGTTGGCAAAGCAGGGCAAGGACGAGGCCGACGCGGATGAAGCCAATCAGATCGCCTGGGCTGGCATTCAGGTCATACCACCAATTGTGAGGGACGGACTGCCGGGCATGGCTGACCCGTATGATATTGTGCCAGGGGGCGACGATGAATACACAGAACCACCCATCCTTTACTGATGACCTGCGCGAGAGCGACCGCGCAGCCGCGCAGTGGAATCGCATCCTGGAGAAGTCGGCCAGCATTGTGATCGTGCGCGGCAAAAGCACGACGCTGGCCGCGCAGACGGTGCGAATTGAATTAGATGATAGCTCGCGGGCAACCGAGGTTAAGGGCGATGGCGGTGGAATGAGCGGCACACAAGCGGGCGTCGTTTTTGGCGTATACGGCCACAGCAAGATCGCCAACACCGACATCCAGCGCGATGATCGCTTCGTCTACAACGGCGCGCAGTACCGCGTTATTTCGATCATCCGCACGATAGGGCAGGTGCAGGCAGCTATCGAGGCGTTGTCATGAGCGCTCGCGTCGTCTGGACAGGCATTCCGCAAATGCAATTGAACATCCGCCTATGGGGGCAACAGGCCGAGTTTGCGGCACAACAGGTGCTGCTGTACTTCCAACCGATCATTGAAACCTATGCCAAGCAAAACGCCCCCTGGACAGACCGCACCGCCAACGCGCGCCAATCACTGCACGCAGATGTTGAGGTCATCGCTGGACAAGCGGTAATCCTGTATCTGTCGCACGGCGTATCCTACGGCATATACCTCGAAGTAGCGTTTGCCGGACGCTATGCGATCATCTGGCCGACAATTGAAGCGCATCTGCCGCAAGTCGCCAAAATGCTGCAAGAGATATTCAGCTAATCCAAGACGTTGATGGAAGTGTCTGTTGAGAAAGCGTTAAGCGGCTCGCTTGAAAAACAAGAACACTTGTGCTACGCTAATTCTTGTAGCACTAGTCCCGCGAGGCGGCGGCCTGTACAGGTCAGCCGCTTTTTGTTTGGAGGTCCAGGATATGCGGAAGCTGCTGCTGATCGTCGTCGTACTGCTCGTCGCGCTGATCGGGACTCCGGTTCGCGCGGTCGATGATGGCGACTGGCTGACGCCAGAGGAATTGCGGGCAATCATCCGCGTGTATCTGCCGGGACTGCCAGCGACCTGGGACGTGTACTACAACCGCAGCGTGCGCGACCAGTCTCTGCCTGGATATATCGCCATTGGCGAAATGGTACGTTTCGACGGGGCAGGGGTGCCGGGTGCCGGACTGAGCGGAACGCAGACGGGCGCAGTTGTGGGCTATCTGCTGACCAGTGAGGCGAACACGCTGCCAACGAGTATGACAGGCGCGCCGATCATGAGTGAGTGGCCGACCGTGCAGTACATCGTCAGCACGCCAGGGCGCGAAGTCGCCTTGCGGCCAGACCAGGTGATTGGCTGATATGCCGCCTCTGCGCGAAACGATACGCACGACGCTGGCCGGGGATGCAACTCTGACAGCGCTGCTGCCAGGCGGCATCTTCGACGCCGACACGCTGCCGCAGGATGGCGGTGGGGCAGCCAGTGCGCCCAGGACGGCGGACGGGGTTCGCATCAACCCGTTCGGTATTGTGCGCTGGCGCGGAGCAAACCGCGCGCAGGTAGAGGTCTTGGGTCGAAGTGACTATACCGAGACGGTAGAGGTCTATCTGTATCAGGACATCGGGCAAGACGTACTGGAGCAGGCGACAACGCGCATTCAGACCCTGCTGCACAACCAGTATTTGCCATCTGTCACAGATCGCGGTCTGGCGCATTTTATCCAGACATTCGTATCCGGGGAACTCCCGGCTGAAGAGTTCGGCAATGCGGCCTGTCGGTTCATCCGATTTCAGGTCGTGAGTATTCGATAGGAGCAAATCTCATGCCGCAGTATGGTGAAGTGATTTACAACCCGATTGAAGTCTACGTGGCGACGCTGAACGTGGACAATACATTCGGCACGCCCGTCGCTATTGATTATCTGGGGAAAGTCAGCTTCAACCCTGAAGCGGACTCGGATGATCTGATGTCGGCTGGCATGATCGTCGAGACGCTGCGAATCGCCAAGATAGTGACGGGCGAAATCTCGCAGGGATCGCTGGACTTCGCAAGTTTGGCCGTGCTGTGCGGCATCACGCCGGGCAACTACAGCACGACGCCCAACCGCTACAGCGTGGCGGACTTCAAGATGGGCGGCGCTGGCTTGCCGTACTTCGGCATGATTATCCACTACGCCTCGACGCTGGGGGCAAACGCCTTCATCGGCTTCCCAAAAGCCAAGCTGGACACGATCCCAGGCTTTGAGTCTGACCAGAACAAATTCGTCATTCGCAATACGGGCTTCAGCGCGGTGCCTGTCAACACGACCGGGCGCAATGCGTTTCGTATCCGTCGCAACGAGACGGCAACCACGCTGGCGTCGTTCTACGGCTCAAGCTCTGCGAACTTCCTGAGCTACTTCACGACGCCGCCGCCGAGCCTGTTCGCCTAACTGAAGCGAGGAGAAAGACATGGTATCGACAGCCAGCAGTTTCAAGCGCAGCAGTGAGCTTGTCCTCAGCAGCGGGCAAACGGTTATGGTGCGGAAGGTCAACATGGCGCGGATCGTGCTGAGCGCGCCGAAAGGTACGCTGCCGGACGCGATCACGGCGCAGGTCGTTCGCGGCTTGACGAAGGGGCAGAATGGCACGCCCGAACAAGCGGCGCTTCAGTTCAATGAAGACGAGCTACCCGAACTGGCGTCGTTCATGGACATGATCGTTCGCGCAGCGGTTGTATTGCCGCGCATCGTGGAAAGCAACCCAGGCGATGACGAGATCACACTCAATGACCTCACGCAGGACGAACATCTCGAAATCTTCTCCTGGGCGACTGGGGGTGCAGGAGAGGAGCTAAAGGCTGCCGAGTCCTTTCGTGACGAACAGCCTGCATGAAGCCTGGCTGTTAGCGCAGCGCTGCGCGATGTTTGGCATCGTCCCGGCGGATGAGTTTGGCCTCAAGCATCCCTGGTCGCGCTGGTGCTTCAACAGCGCGATTTTCATGCTCAACCGCATGGTTGAAAACAAGATGGATGAGACTGAGACCGTCAACGGCAAAACCAAGCGCGTGTGGACTGTCGAAGACATCCTGGACGGCAAGGCGTACAGACCTAATCAACAGATCAGCAGCCTGCTGTTCGCCAGCGGTCTCGAAGTAATGGACGGATAACGATGGTCTTCAATCGCGGGGGAACAGACATCGGCAATGCCACTGGCGCGATCATTATCGACACCAGTGGCATCAACGCTGCTGTGAACCAAGCGGTATCCGCTGTCGGACAAATCCAAAGCAACCTATCCCCCACGCTCGCCAACATCGGCAATAGCGTCGCCAACGTCGGCAGCAATCTGACGCTGATGACCGCGCCGCTGATGCTGGTCGGCAAGTCCAGCCTCGACACAGCGGCGGACTTCGACATGCTCATGAAGCAGATCGAAGTCTTCGGCGGTCTTGCGCCCGATCAACTCAAGACGGTCAGCGACTTCGCGCTCAAGATGGGCGCGGACACCAAATTCAGCAGCAACGAAGCGGCTGCGGCCATGCTCGAACTGCTGAAGTCAGGGCAGTCGGTCGAGCAGGCAATGGCGACGCTGCCCGAAGTGCTGGCGCTGGCGGCGGCTGGCAACCTCGGTCTGGCAGAAGCCGCAGGTGTTGTCTCGACCGGGTTGGCGACGTTCAAACTGAGCGCTGAAGAGTCCGCGCGCGTCTCCAACGTACTGGCAAAGGCGGCGAACGCCAGTCGAGCGGATATTCGCGACCTGGGGCAGGGGCTGGCGAATGTCGGGCCAGTCGCTGCACAGTTCGGGTTGAAGATCGAAGATACAGGGGCGATCCTGGCGATCTTCGCGCAGAACGGCATCATGGGTGCGGAAGCGGGCACGCAGCTCAAATCCATGCTGCTGAACCTTGCCAGACCTACGGATGACGTGAAAGCAGCCTTCAAGGAGCTGGGCGTCAACCTCTACGACAGTCAGGGCAATACGCGCGACTTCAACACCGTGCTGAAAGAACTGGACGGCGCGCTCGACAAGCTGCCAGTCGAACGCCAAAACGAGCTGATGCAGACGCTGGCGGGCAGTTACGGCATTACCGGTCTGAACGCGCTGCGGGCGGCGGGCGGACTGGACGCCATGAACGCAGCCATGAACGGCGCGCCAACGGCGCAGACATTGGCCGAAGCCTTTATGAACTCCTTCAAAGGCAAGGTCGAGAGCCTGATGGGTTCGTTGGAGACTCTGCGGACAGCAGTCATCACGCCTTTTATGAACGACGACCTGACCGGGCTGGTTGACCGGATTACAGGCGTCGTCAATAAGATGACGGAGTGGGCGCAGGCCAACCCGCAAATTACCAAGACGATTGTGCGGAGCGTCGCCATATTGGGCGCGCTGGGGCCAGCGCTGTTCATCGTCGGCAAAGGTATCGCCACTGTATCGTCGCTGTTTTCGTCAATCGGGACGGTCATTGGCTTGCTGGCGTCGCCCATCGGTCTGATCGTGGCGGCGGTTGTCGGGCTTGGCTTCGCCTTCAAAAACAATCTATTTGGCATTCGCGACATCTTGCAACCCGTCATCGACCTATTCGGTCGCTTCTTCGGCGCGATCATGGCGGGCGTGCCAGTAGGGGATGCGTTGGGCGTACTGCTGCGAAATCTGCTGCCGCCGGAAGTCGTCACAACATTTGAGACCTTTTTTGCCAGCGTCGTCAACGGCATTCAGACTTACGTGCTGCCGACGCTGCAACTCCTTGCTGACTGGTTCATCACAACGGCGCTGCCTGCGGTAATTGACTTTATCAACGGGACGGTCGTCCCTGCGGTGCAAGGTTTCTTCGACTTCCTCGGACAGGCGTGGGCGCTGGTGGGGCCAGCGTTGACTCAGCTTGCCGACTGGTTCATCACCAGCGCAGTCCCAGCCATCATTGACATCGTGGTCAATGGCATCATCCCAGCGGTGCAGCAGGTCATCAACTTCCTGAGCGGTCTGTGGGCAGTCGTCGGCCCAGCCCTCGGCCAGTTCGCAGACTGGTTCCTGACGAGCGCGCTGCCCGCCATTACGACCTTCATCTCCGAGACGGTGCTGCCTGCTATCCGCGATTTCTTCGCATTCCTGGCGAATGCCTGGACGGTTGTGGGTCCAGCGCTCATTGATTTAGCGAACTGGTTTATCAACGATGCACTACCTGCCATTGTCGTATTTATCACAGACACCGTGATTCCAGGGGTGCAGAAATTCATTGATTTGCTGCTTAATATTTGGACAACGGTATCGCCTGTACTTCAAGAGCTGTTCGACTGGTTTATCACAACTGGCTTACCGCTTATTAAAGACTTTATCGAAAACACTGTCGTGCCTGCCGTACAGGACTTCATTGACCTAATTGCGGGGATATGGAATACCGTCAGCCCGGCACTGACTGATATTTTCGACTGGTTCATGACAACAGGTCTGCCTGCAATTAAGGATTTTATCGAAAATACAGTTGTGCCTGCTGTACAGGATTTTATTGATCTTGTTGCAGGAATTTGGGATGGGGTATCGAAAGGGGTCGAGGCGTTCAAGAACGGCATCGAGACGGCGTTCAACTGGGTAAAAGACAACGTGATCGAGCCGATCAAAACGGCTATCGAAGGCATCGGAACGATCATCTCAGATGTCGCCAACGGCATTTCAAACTTTGTCAGCGGGGCAGGGCAGACAATCTCTAACATCGGCTCCGGCATCTCCAATTTCGTTGGCGGATTGTTCGGCGGCGGGCAGCAGTCTGTTCCGGCGTTTGCCACCGGGACGTCATACGTGCCGCGCGACATGCTGGCCTACGTGCATCAGGGCGAGCGCATCATCCCAGCCGATCAGAACAATGCTGACTCGTTGGGCACGAAGCATCAATACAACATCTCGGTTGCTATGCCTGCGGAGGCGCTGCAATCGCCTGACCGCGCGCAGCAAATGGGCGCGTTGTTTGGTCAAAGCCTTGTGCAGGAGCTGGAGAGGCGAGGGAATAACTACTAATGGGCAGGGTTGTACGCTTTCAAAGCGTCTTGACGAACGAAATCTATACATTCCCGACCGTGCAGGAGTCGTTCAGCACGAACTTTCGTGATGCACTGAACCGCACCAACCGTATTCCAGGGGCGGACGGCGGCTATAGTGAAGATGGAGATGGACGTTCTCCGTCTGCTATTGGACGCATCCAACTGACCATTGTTCTCGTCGCCAGACAACGCAGCGAAATGCAGGCGCTGCGAGACGCGCTGGCTGAAATTCGAGACTGGGGCATGGGACGACTGTTCTACCAGCCTGAAGACAGCACGACTGGCGAGCGGTGGGCGTGGTGCAAGGTCAACAACATTTCGATCAGTGAGCAGCTAGACAAGCACACGGACTTATTCCAGCGCGTGACACTGGACTTTCAGGCTGCCGATCCTTTCTGGTATCGCGCCACCGGACTGGCAACCTGGGGTGCAGGCTCCACTGTTCGCTGGAATACCACCTCGACCCCCTGGGGTGGCACGCCAACGGCAGTAAGCGGCGTCAATACAACGGTCACGCTGACCAACAATGGCAACGCCTATACGCTGCCACAGTTCACCCTGTACTGTGCGGCAGGTCAGACGATCACCAATCCGATCATCCGCCGCGAACGCGCAGGCAATGTTATTGACGAGGTGCGCTGGGCCGGGACGCTGGTCGCTGGAGAGACGCTGTACATTGACTGTTTTCAGCAGCGCATTTATCTCAACAGCAGCCCTGCCTACGATCAGCGCTTTACATTTCGTCACGCGAAATGGTTCCGTCTCGACCCCGGCGCGAACACCGTCAGAGTGCTGCTCGCGAATGCTGGCGACGCTTTCAACTTCAACGCCAGGTTCTACCATCGCTATGTCACGCCTTAAGAGGTCATTATGGTCAGCTTGAGTCTCACGCTCTCAAATATTGTCAGCGGGCAGAATATTGATGACACCGACGTAACGGTGCCATTCAACGAACTTCGCACGCACCTCGAAAACACGTTGAATGGGTTGCAGGCGTTTGACCAGCAGACGTTTGGCAGCGCGCAGGCAGTCAGTATTTCGGCGGGCGCAATCACGGCAACAAAGTCGCACGTCGTCGTCGATACCGAGGCGGCGGCAGCATCGGACGACCTTGACACGATCAATGGCGGCGGGACTGGCAGCGTACTGTATCTTCGCAGCGCCAGCGCGGTTCGCACGGTTGTCATCCGACACAATGTCGGCAACATCCGAACGCCAAACGGATACAACATCACGCTGAACAACGTCGATGTATTCGTGTTCCTGATGTACAACGGCACCTACTGGATTGCCATCGTCGCGCCGTTCAACATCTACATGAACTTCGGCACGGATACGACCAGGACGATCAGTAGCGGCTCTATCTCCTGGACGCGCAACCGCGCGCTGGTCGATACTGAGGCGTCGGCCACGCTGGACGACCTGGACAACATTACCGGTGCGAGTGAAGGGGCGTTTATTGCCTTGCAACTGGCAAACGCCGGGCGCATGGTGCGCGTGCGACATCGCGGCGGCGGATCAGGCAACATCCATTTTGCGGACATGCAGGATCGCCTGCTGTGGGACACGAGTCAGTCAATCTGGCTGCTTTACGATGGCACGCGCTGGGTCGAACCCAATCTGCCGCCGAACAACCTGCCGCCCTGGAAAATTCGTGAGAATGGCTGGTACGAAAAAGCAGCAGCAGCCACCTACGAAAGCGTCGGCATTGCGGCAGGCACCAACGCCATCGTGCCAACGGCGTCCAACGATGACAGCGGCACATTCGTCAATCACGCAATTACTGCCTCAGCGGGCACCATCGGCGGTCGGCGCACAACTACCTTCAACCTGGTTCGACGCGCACACAACCCGATGTTCGAGGCGCTGATCCGCACGGGCACCGTGATTACCGAGATGCGTTTTTGGGTCGGTATGTTCCAAGCTGCGCCAACGAACGTGGACACGTTGGCAGCCTCGACCGCTGCAATGGCTTTCCGATACTCGACCGTTGCAGGAGACCCTGGCTGGGTCGGCGTCTGCAACGATGGCACTTCGCAGAGTGTCACCGCGCTGGTTGGCGCTATTGCGGTCAGCACGGTCTATCGACTGCGTATCTGGTACGACCCGGCTGAGGCGCGCGTGTTTTTCCAGGTCAATGACCTGCCGCCTGTCTCGCACAATACCAACATGCCGTCACTCAGCACAGAGCTTGGGGCGGCTGTGTATGGTATCACGACCACTGCGACCGCGAAAAACATCGCGAACTCGTACTACGGAGTAGGGTACGGTTAATGGACATCCTCGTTGACGTTTACGACCCAACCGGGCTGACGCGCCTGGGTTCCGGCCCCGTCCGCGCGCTGAGTGCATCCTTCTCCGACGCGCTGGACGGAGAGGGTAGTTTTAGCTTTCGCGTATCGGCTGCTGATCCCAACGCGCTTCAGCTCCTGGAAAGCGAGCGGCAGGTCGTCATCTATGTGCAGCAGGCTGATTCGCTCGTGCTGTTCGGGCGCGGCGTGATCAGCAGTATCAACAAGGATGTGCGCGAATCCGAAACGGCCATCACCTGCACTGGCAAGGACAACCTCAACCAACTGCGACGGCGCATTGTTGGCCTGAACAGGCAGTATGAGCAGCAAACGCTGCGCGCTATCGCAGAAGACCTGATTTCCATTGCACCAGGTTGGAGTGTGAAGGTCGAAGATGGCGTGGCCTCACAGATTATTACCGCCCGTTTTCAGGGGGCAAGCCTGCTCAAGGCGCTACTGCGACTGGCTGAAGAGCGCGGCCTGCACATCCGGTTATCTTCATCCTCGCTGAACGAAATCGAAATCGGGGCATTTGGTGAGCCAGCATCCATCACGGCCATATCCGGCACAACCGGTGGGCGCTCGAACGATAACGTCAACATCGTCTTGATCGAGTCCATCTCGCAGTCCATCATCAGCAGCGACATCAAAAACACGGTCTTCCCGCGCGGGGCGGGGGAGGGATTTGCGGCGATCACGCTGGAGAAGAGTAGCCGCTCGTCCCCTTACGATATTCGCCAGCGCGTTGAACCGGACAACACCATCTCTTACTACATCCAGGATGACAACAGCGTAGCGCTGTACGGCCCCATTGAGTTTGCAGCTACCTACAAAGGCATCGCGCCAGTCAGTAACACCGCGTCTGGCAATCAGGACGCGGCCAATGCAGTCTACGACGCAGCCGCCGCCGATCTGGAGCGACGTTCCAGGCCGCTGATCACCTATCGCCTGGCAGTCAAGCGCGTGCAAACCGAGATCAGGCCAGGAAGCAAAATAAGGGTCGTCTACAAGGGGTTTGTCGAAAGAGGTGTTTTGGGTTTCGTGCAGCTCGACATCAACGAAGAGTTGTGGGTAATGCGCGTCTCGAAGAACATATCAGACAGTGGGACGACGTACAGCCTGGAGGTCTCCAATACAGATCGCTATGAGCCAACGGAGACCAGCATCCTGGTCAACATGTTTGAGCAGATCGAGGTTCGCAATCTGGCGGTGCAGACATATCCGATCATCATTCCCTATACGGGCAAGGATACGGTGCGCTGGGGCAGCGTGGTACGCTCAGGCTTGAACGGCGGGAAATACGCCATCTTTAATTTCCAGATTGACGACTTCCTGACCGACGTGCGCTGGGTGCGTTTGCGCCTGCTGACGCAGCCAGTCTATATCACCGGACGCACACAGTTCGTCACACCGAACTGGTACACGATCTTCGATGTGGTCAGCAGTCCGAACTACCCATCAGGCTTAACCCTGACGATCAACGGGCAGGATGTGACTACGGCGCTGGGCGGCCCCTGGAACAAAAGCATGAACGCTCAGATGGACAAGGCGTTCGACATCACCCCCTACATCTTGTCCGGCGGCGTTTACCAACGGCACACGATACAGGTCTACTGCGAACAGCGGTTTGGCGACGCCAGTCTTGGCTCACCAGACCCGTCGCAAACAACCGAGGTCAGTCTCGGAGAAGTCTATTTCACGGTGCAGGTCATGGGTGTTATACAGGCCGCACTGCCAAGGAGTCTGTCATGACAATTAGCCTCAGCCTCACGCTTTCAAACATCGTCAGCGGGCAGAATATCGACGATACTGATGTGACAGTGCCATTTACTGAGCTACGCACGCACCTCGAAAACGTGTTGAATGGCGTGCAGCCTTTTGAGACAGTCAACCTGGGCGCGACGAGCGAGGTGACGATTGCCAGCGGTGCAATCACTGTTACCGGGTCAAATCATCGGGTCGATACCGAGGGCAATGCCGCGACCGACGATCTTGACACGATCAACGGCGGAAGCGAAGGGCGAGTTGTCTGGCTGCGCCTGGAAAATGCGGCGCGAACCGTGCGCCTGCGCCACAACGTTGGCAACATCTACCTGTCGTCCCTGTCGAACTACACGCTGTCGAATCAGTATGAAACCATTCCACTGATCTACACCGGATCGCGCTGGACGGACTGGGCGAAAGGACAGCGCGTTGAAGGGGTGACGGTCATAACACCCTGGACGAGCATGAGCGCGGGTCCAAACTCGATCACCGGGATACCAAACACCTATCCCGTCCTGAAGCTGCTGCTGCGCGTCAGCATGACTGCGCTGGCAACATTTTCGATGCGCTTCAACAATTCCGCGTTGGCCGACTACGCTAATTTTACCGAGGGCCGCTGGAATGGCGGCAGCTCATCAACCGACGGATTCGGCGGGACAGAAATCCCGCTGCCTGCCGCATATCTGCCGACGACACAGACTATTTTGGAGTTAACTATTCTCAACGCCAATGGAACGGGCGGGCGCTCTTTGCAATGGAACGGCTTCTCAGTTGAATCCTTGACAACAGGCGATCTGATTTACCACTTGGGCGGAGGATACTGGGCAGACTCTGGCAGCAGTGGCGCGATCAACCGCATTGACTTCCCGGCGATCAACGTCAACACGAACAGTCGATATATGCTTCTAGGGACAGGGTAACATGGACATTCCCGAATTTCGCCAGGAATTTGACGTAGGGCAGGGGCGCGTGGTCGATGTACCGCTTTCGCAAGAAGAACGCGAGCAGATCGGATCCATGATGCAAAAACAGCAGATTGAAGAATCTACTCGCAAGCAAAAGCAGGATGAAGAGGATGCGCTCAAGGCGGGCGCTGCTGAAGCGGCGAAAATCCTGGACGCCGCCGCGCCGACCACGCTAGAGGAAGCCATTCAACACATCGAAGCGTACAAAGCCCTGCTGAAATGGTTCATCCGGGCGGCGCGTCATCTTGGCGTTCAGCCTTGAGCAAGGCTTCTTCAATCAGTCGGCGCTGATGCTCTTGTGCAGCAATCCGAATAAACGGGTATCCTGCGGCAGAAAAGCCAGTAGATGCCGTTAATAGATTCTCCCCGATCTGGCGAATTTGCTTCTCCAGCGCATCTCTGTCTTCGGGAGACATTCGCTTAATACGTTCCCCTAATTCACTCAGTTCTTGACCAACTTGCAAATCAATGCGGATTCGGCCAACCGCTTCGCCAAGTGTGAGCGTGCGCGGTTTGATCGCATTGTCTGGAGTCGTCGTATCTTTATCGTCTGTCATGATGCACCTTTCGGATAAAATACAAACTCGTTATGCAGGGCAGTGAATAGGGGAGGCGATCCAAAGTCGGAGACCCAGTAAGCAGCGACATGCCAGCCGTGATCACTTTGGATTTTCATTGCGCGCTGAACAGATGACGGCGTGACACGCGGATACCTACGAGGGCGTCTCCGTAATAGATTTCCGAGATTTTCGACAAAGGTAACTGCCACATAGCCATCTGCAAGAGGCATCCCCTTACTATCCGTTTCAACGGTTATCGTCATTTGACGCAAGCAATGCTCCATATCCTGACCTTTCTCCGATTGGATAATCAATTATTCCCATAGCGGGTTCTGAACCGCTTGCGGCGCGTCTCTGCATCCGCAGCTTTGGCATAGATCAGCGTCGTCGAACCGCGCACATGTCCCATTTGTTCCTGCACGTCGGGCAGGGGCGCATTCTGCGCCAGTAGCTCAGTCGCCAGTGTACGTCGGGCCGTGTGAGGAGACCAGAGAACTCCGGTCGCTCGTTCGGTCTCTTTGACGATGCGGTACAGGTTGTCTGCCGACATGCACACGTCTTCCAGAAGCGCGCCTGTGCTGCTCAGCGGACGAAACACGCATTGCCCTAAATTTGCGCGTTTCCAGGCCATTAGCGCGTCAATGGCATATTCACCAACGATGCTTGCGTGGCGCGCTTTGCTGCCCTTGCCATGACGAACGTAGACCCATCCACGCTCAAGGTCTACATCATCCCATAGCAGTGCTACAATCTCCGACCGTCGCAGCCCGGTCGCCAGCATTAAAGTGATGAGGGCGCGGTTACGAAGATGGATAAGATTGCCAGTCGTGCCCGGCCAGCAGTCGATCAGTAGGCCGACCTCATCGGGAGTCAGCGCGTGCAGACTGCGCTCGCTGGTCGAAAGGTTGTCTGATGACGGTTTGACCATGCGAAGGAACTCCGCCGCTCGGCGAATGTCGTCGCCGCCATCCAGGAGCGCCAGTACATCGACCAGCTTTCGCATGGCGGAAAACTGGCGCTGGCGGGTCGTCTTCGTGACGCGCTGAGCAGATAGGAAGTCCAGGATGTTGGCGGGGGATAAGCTGAGCGGGTCTTCGCCCTGAGCGTGACACCAGTCTTTCCAGAGGTCGTAGGTCTGGCCGTACACCCGCTGGCTGCTGGTCGCCAGCGTTTTCATGACGCTCGCGATCAGGGCGTCAATCGGATCAGCGTCCTGGATGGACAGAGCGTTCGCGCGAAGGGCAAGCGCGGAGGTCATGGTGTTTCATCCTCTTCGTGGTATGAATACACGCATTCGAGGTTCATACAGTAGCCATCAACCGAGATGCATTCGCCGCAGCGCGGACAACGGTTTATGTCAAGGTGATGCACATCGTATTCGATTGCCGTTTTATCCTGAAACTCGCAGTCGCACACGCCGCGTGGCAAGCCGCAGTCCGGGCACCAGTTCGCGCCAGGGTCGAGCAGGTCGTAGTCGGTCATGATTTGTTTCCCCGATACTCACTAGGGTCAATGCGAATGTACCCGTCAAAGACCTTGCTGAATGCGATCTGCGAAACGACTTTACCGCGCATGATCGCGTTGGCAACCACAACGGATGGGCGCTTGTCGATGGGCTGCGTCCATTCCTTGTAGAATGTGTCCATGACATAGCGATACGCCTTGTCAAGAAACCCGAAGCTGTGCGCTTCTATATAGATAAAGGAAATGGTTTCATTCCACTTTGTATCACAACGCGCGCAGCAGAATGTGTAAACTACCTCAGTTGTACGCATAAGATAGGACAGTTCACTGCGAGATACGACTTCATAATCACCAGCAAGGCAGTGCGGGCACACGCGGCTGGATTTAAAGTCGATTGTGGTGTAGTTGCTCATCGCAGCTCCTCGTGTACCTGAAAGCAATGCTCATGAATGTTGATGTACTCGCGTAGCGGCGGGAGGATCATCACCCCAGTGCGGGTCGCTGCGTCTGGCACCAGCGAATACCACGCATAGGCCACCTCGTCCCACGATGGATAGTGATCGTCGCGGCTAATCGTCATGTGCCAGCCCGTCGCCTCGGTCGGTGGAGATAGAAGGATGTTGGCCTTGCCCATGCGAAATCGCCGCGTCCCTGCCTGGATATGCCCGGCAGCGACAAACGCCTGCACCACGCCAGGCAGTTCGACTTCGCGAATCAGCGGCATGTTCTTCTTTTCAAAGCCAGGCGCTTTGTTGATCCTGGTCGCCAGATTGTTGCTCATGTGACCACCTCGAACTGAATGACCCACGCGCGATAGCGCTCAGCTTGGCGGGACATTAGATAGGCGATAGGATCATCGTCGTAACTGATAGGGTGCCATCGCCTTCCGGTGTACCATTTCCACTCTTTTCGAAATTCGAGGTTGACCCATGTCATGTTGGCCGATTTGTCATTAATCGCTATCCACGTCTCCAAGAACTCTTCCCGGTTGCGGAAGCCTTCCGCGCGGGCATCAGCCTCACTGATCTGGCGCACGTCCTCATCTAGTCGCAAATCCGTCACCCGGATGCGTGTGCCGACGCCGATTTTGCCGCGACCGGGTTGCAGCGAGTAGTCACGCCCAATCTGCCATTTAATCGAGTGCGGGTGCTGGTCGCGCATAATAGCCACACAATTTGCAAAACGTGTCCCCGGCATAAAACCGATTAGGCGTTCATTTGGCTTCACCACACGCCGCGTCTGCGTCTTCTCACCCGCCAGAATGCGTTCGATTAACTCAGGTTTAAACTGCATCACTCACGCTCCTCTCGCTTGCCGCCGATGCTTTTCAGCACGCCATAGGTCGTGTAGGAGTAACTAACGCGCCCTGATTCTAAGTTATAGCAGTCCAACAGATAGCCGCGTCTTACTGCTTCTGCAATCGCCGCAAAACGACTTGCGCGAAGCGGTGAACTGCATTTGTAGACACGTTCGCCTGATACGTTGCCGCCGGG
>JAEUQX010000203.1 GCA_016788625.1 Anaerolineae bacterium | reverse complement strand
TACCGCGGTGGTTGATGCTGTGGCGGCGCAGGCTGTTTTCGAGCGTGATGGTCAGCAGTTTGTCCCGATAGGGGGGATTGCCTATGCCGGAGCGCGCGGGATTTCACGCGTGGAGGTGCGCGTGGACGATGGCGACTGGCGCGAGGCGGAACTGCGTCAGCCGCTCTCGGAGCTGACCTGGGTCATCTGGCGCTACGATTGGCCGTTCCAGGCGGGTGATCACCGTGTGTACGTGCGCTGCGTGGATGGTGACGGTATCCCGCAAGTTGAAGCAGCACGGGGCGAGCGTCCCAGCGGTGCAACTGGGATTCACCGGCGCAGTTTTCGCTTGTGAGGCGGCGAAGAATTGAGATATTGTGAAGAATGTGTAAATCAATGCTCGGCCTATTGACACGCAAATTATTCGACCTTACTATGTTGAAAGTGATGGCTATTCATCACCATCATTCGAAATCTATCAGGAGAAATCATAATGCTGTACATGCCTCGTGAAGAAGGCCAGGGTCTGGTCGAATACGCGCTCATTCTGGTGCTCGTCGCTGTCGTCGTCATCGTCATCCTGGCGCTGCTCGGCCCGGCCATCGGCAACATCTTCTCGAACATCGCCAACGCGCTGTAATCCGATAGATCAACGTTGGAGGGGACATCTCGTAAGGGGTGTCCCCTTTTCATTTTCTAGCGCGAGCGCGTCGGCGTTACCACCATCGCGGTCGCTGTGGCGATCAGTGCCGGTCGCTGCGCGGTTGGCGCAGCCTGTACCGTTGCGGGGAAGTTCAGCGCATCTTCCGTGCTGCGCGGCAGGTTTTCGCGAATGATGATCGCAATCGTCGCCGCAACCTGTGTTTCTATCGTGTTGTATTCCTCGACGGGCGCGCGCAAGCCGCCAATCCCGATCATCAGCACTGCAAGCGTGAACCATATCAGCGCCAGAATTGTCAGCCAGTAGCCGTAACGCTGGTTGGCGGCTTTGACTTTCGGGGTGCGGACTTTCAAGGGCGAGGCCGCGCCAGGCGCTGTGTGTTCCTTGATGCGCGTCACGACAGACTGCACATCATAGGCAGTGGTAAAGTCAATCGGAGTGAGGTGGTCGATCAGTTTTGGCAATGGGACAGGGCGCGCCACCACCGGTATGATGTGCTGCCCGTTGTCCAGCGCGCGGATGATCGCGGCCTGCACATCGGCATCACTGCTGCCTTCTGGCGAAAGAATGGCAATGAGCAGCTTGCCCTCCGCTGAGGACGAAGTTTCCCCATGTTTGCTGAGGTCGGCACTGAGCCGGGCGGCCAGTTCCGCGTCAGCGCTGGCGTGTGTGATTGTGATCATAGTGTTCCTTCAAGCTTGTAACGTGCGGAGATAGTTAACAATATCCCAGCGCTGCGCTGCATCCAGCGTTAGGTTGCAAGCGGGCAGCGTTGTATTCCCTTCAGCGACCACCGTGTAAACGGCATCATCACGGGTGCGCGGCAGCCGTTCCAGCATTGCGCGCAGGGGCTGCCCTGCCCATCCGATGCAGTGCTGCGTAAAGAGGGCGGCTCCACGTTCGATCGATTGCGCGTCGGGCAGGACAACGTTGACCACCGTTGGCGCGGGGTTGATGGCAGCCTCATATTGTAAACGCTGGTTCTCGACGAGCGCGAAGCCCAAAATGCTGAAGAATATCGTGGCGATGACTGCCCCGACTGCGACCGTCACGGCTGCCGGACTCAGGTCGAGCTTCTGGTAGAGCCGCCGTGCGGACGGATACAGCGCCCAGCCCAACGCGGCGATGACGCCCAGCAGTGCCAGTACATTGACGGGCGATGGAGGTCGCGATTGCAGCACAGCCGCCTCATCGGCGATCTGCCATTCGAAGGCAACGCGCTGTGTCGTTCCGTCTGCCCGAGTGACATCCACCAGCGACCACCACATGCCAACCCGGTCAATCTCAGCGCCTGCCGTGACATACAGGCCTTGACTCGCGTTCTCTGCCGTTTCCCAATTCCCGCGCCAGTCCCGCCCCGGGTTGACCATCTGCACGCGCACATCCAGTTCGTCGTTGGGGATACCTTCCTGCAAAACATATATGTCGTAGGTGTTCACGCCAGGGCCGCCGGGCGTCAGGGTGAGCGTCACGCTGATGTCGTCTACCTGCTGTGTAGCTGTGGGCGTTGCCACGGTTTTTTCCGCGAAATCCGGCACTGGCACAGGCGTCGCGCTCAGGATGCCAACACTAGTCAGGGTAACCACTATGAGCAGCGCTTCCAAGCGCAGGCTTGGCAAAAAGCCTGCGACTCTCTGGCTGATCACGGCGAAGCGCTGATAGCGCTCTGGTCGCAGCGCGATGTGGTGTGCTGCGCCGACCGCAACCAATCCGGCGACGAGCAGCAGCTTGATGCCGAGCGCGCCGCCGAATGCAGTCTGCGTCATATCCGCAGGCTGGTAGACCCAATTGGATGCGCTGTATAGTCCGCTGGAAATCACCAGTATCAGGCAGGTTACTGCCCAACGCGAGAAACGCCGCATGACTGCCAAAAGTGCCTGCCGTCGTGCTTCCCCTTGATACGGCTGAAGGGCAGGGGGCAGCAGCAGCACCAACGCTCCGATGCCGCCCGCCCAGAAGCCCACGGCCAGCGCGTGCAGCCAGTCATTGAATACGGCTGCCCACGGCCACAGCAGTGAACCCGCTGCGTGACTGCTGATGCTGAAGGTGCCGATGACAAGTGTCATGCCCCAGACCGCGGCGGAGAGGAACGGGCGCACGGTTTCGGGCTGGCTCTCGCGAAAGTAAAAGCTAAGCCCCGCCATCAGCGCGACGATTCCCAATAAGACCGTGCGAGCGTTCCAGACCTCGCCAAAGCGCGTGCTGGTGCGCGTGACGCTCCACAGATTCTGCTCGATCACACGGCTGAGGTCTGTGTTAAAGAACGCCATTGACTGCTGCAATAGCGCCACGATGCTGCCTATCACGGCCACGATGAGCGCTCCTGCGAGGATGATATACAGGCGTCTCATTACGCGCGGCGGCAGCAGACCGGCTCGATATGACCGGTTGCCCCAGGCCGGAATAAGAATCCCTGAATACAGCGTCAGTGTTCCAAAGAGCAGCATAATCCCTGAAAGCGACAGCGCCCGCCACAGAATTTCCAGCGGTTCAGGCAGATTATTGGCCGCAGTGCCTTCTACACCTGCCACCTCGGTGCCAACGAAGAATACACTGCTCTGTGCGGTGACATGCCCATCGCTTGCGAAGGCGATGCGCATATCGACGATATAAGCGCCATCGGGCAGGCCGGGGGGCAGTCGCACTGTGAGCAGCGCGCCGTTCTCTGGTGAAATACCACCCTGCGCGATGGTTGTTCCCTCCCGGTCACGCACCGTGATCGAACTGAATTCCGGTTCCAGGATTTCGCTGAACCAGTATTGCAGACGCGCAGGCGGGCGCTCCAGAACGGCACGGTCTTCCGGGATCGCGCGAATCAAATAACCATGCGCCAGGGCAGGGCGGACGAAGACGATTAAAGAGAGAAGTAGCAGGGCGATGCCGCCAATCTGGCAGCGTTGTTTCACGGTCATGAGAATCAGTCAAGCTGAAAACGGTCAGTCGATTGCGGTTCAGTAGCATGATCAGGGGCGGGTATGTCGTCCTCTGGGGTCGCTGCCCGGCTGCGGAACCAGCTTATGCCCATCATCACCAGGAAGATGGCCGCCAGTGAAAGAAAAATCACCTCGTCCCAAATGCCTAACGCGCCATGAGCCAGAATTACCGGTACTGACATAGATCGACCCCTTTCCCATGCGTGCGGAAGCCCACCCGCTGCTCGATTCTAGCACATCGGCAGCTTATCTGTGTGATTTTTCACGAGTTGCTCAGGCAAAGAAAAAGCGCACTTCCCGCGGTGCGCCTTACACTGTACCCCTGGTGTGACTCGAACACACAACCCTTCACTTAGGACGCGACTGCTCTATCCTTTGAGCTACAGGGGCGAATAAACTGCATTATAGAGCTTGGCGCGATGCGCGTCAATGAGTGAGGTAGATGGCGGATGGGCAGCGAAAACCCGTTGACGCCCTTGCTGGAAGTTGATAGACTGGACTTTGTGGGGCAATGATGGAACGGCATACATGGGGGTCTTAAAAACCTCTGTCCTCGCGGACGTGTGGGTTCGAATCCCACTTGCCCCAAATAACCGTAAACGACCCCGGCCGTTGTTTTGGTCTGTCTGGGCTGCGGTCTTCTAATATTGACGCCCCTCAACAAGATCGTCTACACTGTTCAATGTGACAATGCTGAAATACCGAGGCCATCAATGGATGCATCAAATATGTCCGGTGGGCCGCATACTTGTCCTCGCTGTGGAAGTGCTTTTACGTGTGGGTTACAGGCAAAAGAAGCAACTTGCTGGTGTTCTGCGTATCCTCATGTGATCACTGCTGGAAAAGCCAGTCGCAAAGGCTGTTACTGTCCAAACTGTCTGGGCGAAATCGTCAAGAGTATTCAACAGCAATCCGAACGGATAGAAGAAAAGCAATAACGCTGTTCTTCAAGGCGATGATCATCTAAACGCGCAGCACGCACCGCTGCGCGTTCTGCTGTCAGACGATAGGAGTAACTATGAGCGCAAGCAAATCGTATCTTATTACCGGTGGCGCGGGTTTTTTGGGCATCAATCTCGTGCGCTATCTGCTGTCACGTGGTCACAAGGTCACGTCCCTCGATATCGCCGATTTTGAATACCCTGAACGAGGTCAGATTACCGAGATCAAGGGTGATATTCGCGACCGTGCGACGGTTGACCGTGCGATGCAGGGTATCAACATCGTCATTCATACGGCGGCGGCGCTGCCTCTGTATTCCGAAGCCGATATTTTCTCGACGGACATTGATGGCACGCGCAACATGATCGACTCCGCACATAAGCACGGTGTCGAGCGGTTCGTCCATGTCTCGTCAACCGCCGTCTACGGCATTCCTGACCATCACCCGCTGCTGGAGAATGACAAGCTCGATGGCGTCGGCCCGTATGGCAAGGCCAAAATACAGGCCGAGGAAGTTTGCCTGGAATATCGCAAGAAGGGCATGTGCACGCCGATTATCCGCCCCAAGTCGTTCATCGGCCCGGAGCGCCTCGGCGTGTTCGCGCTGTTTTACGACTGGGCGAAAGATGGCCACGGTTTTCCGATGCTAGGCAGCGGCAACAATCGTTATCAACTGCTCGATGTCGAGGATCTTTGTGATGCTATCTACCTGTGCTGCACGCTTGATGCCAGCGTAGTGAATGACATCTTCAACATCGGCGCCAAAGACTTCACCACGATGAAAGAGGATTACCAAGCGGTGCTGGATTACGCGGGTTTTGGCAAGAAGATCCGCCCGCTGCCTGCTGGCCCGGCCATCATGACCCTGCGCGTCCTGGAAGCGCTCAAGCTCTCGCCACTTTACAAGTGGGTTTACGAGACTGCCAGCAAAGACTCATTCGTTTCGATTGAGAAAGCTGAACGGGTGCTGGGCTACAAACCTCAATACTCCAACAAGCAGGCACTCATCCGCAATTATCAGTGGTACCTGGACAACTTGTCGAAGTTCGAGGGGCAATCTGGCGTGTCGCACCGTGTACCCTGGAAGCAGGGTATTCTTAGCCTCGCCAAGCTGTTTTTCTAGATGCGCAGAGGAGGGACACGGCCGGCACCGCCGTGTCCCTCCATTTCACTAAACCGTCTCTCGAATGCTGTGCAGTCCTGTTGCCCCGCTGGGCCGCGAGGACGCCAGTGCCTCAATCTGTGCTGCGCCATCACCCTCGGTGCAGCGCACAGTGAAGACGTGTTCGCCCGCCTGGAACGGCCAATCGTAACGCCAGATGACCCATGTCGTTCCGGAGAGCGGACTTCGCAGTCTCGCCTCGATCCATTCGCCTTCATCCACCTTTATTTCAACCTTCGAGATGCCTCTGTCGCCCGCGTGCGCGATGCCGCCTATCGGGATATACTGCTGGTTGTCGCTGCCCACGAACGCCTCGTCCACCGCAACCGTGTCGATGACTGATGTGGCACGCATCAGGGCGTCTTTGTCCCATCCGCGCCGCACCCAGTAGCCTTCCTGCCAGCCTTCGACCGCTTCAATATTCGTGATCCACTTGGGCTGCTTCATGCCGTAATGGTCGGGGATGTAGATACGCAGCGGGAAACCGTGTTTGACTTCCAGCGGCAGTCCGTCCCATTCGTAGGCCAGCATGATGCGTTCATCACTGCGAATCAGGTCGAGAGAGACGAATTCGTCGAAGTTATCGGCGGACGACACTTTCAGGTGTGTGGCGTTTGGCTTGAGCGCTACATCTTCCAGCAGTCGCTTGAGGCTGACGCCTGTCCAGCGCTGGGTGCCGATCAGATCGCCTGCGATACGGTTGGAGATACAGGCTAATGTCACAAACTGGTGCGTCTGTTCATAGGCGCGGATCTGTTGCAGCGTCATTGTCTGTTCAGCTTCGACCAGACCGCTGAACTGCAATGACCAATCAGCTTCTTCGATCACGGGTGGCAGCGTATTGATGTCAATACGATAGTGGTCTTCCAGCGGGGTAAGCTCTGCTCGCGTGCCAGGCGCAGGCACGAGTGTGTCCACCGTGTTCGGCAGTTCGTTTTCTGCTGACCACCGTACCGGTTCAGCTTGATTGCCACCCGCTTCTGGCACGACGGCGACCGCGCTCTGCGGTGTACGATTTTGCCCCAGCAGTGCGCCGATCCCCGTCCCGGCTACGGTAATCCCCGCTGTCGCGCCGCTCAACGTGACTAGAAAGCGGCGGCGGTCAACCTGCTGGACGCTGTTCGCGGGCGTCTGTTTGAGCGCTTCTTTGCTATGCTCATACTGACGATATGCCCAGGCACAGGCCAGTCCCCACAGCGCGAACGCTGCGATGATCCAGGCGCTGCTGACGATGACACTCGTGCTGGCCGAGCGGTTGACACTGGCGCTGATCAACATCACGGGCACACCGACCACCAAACCGGTAATCAGACCCCACAGCATGTGTGACTCCTGCCGAACACGCCGCAGCGCCATGAATAACACTGTTCCAGCGATGCTGCCCGTCACGAACAGTCCTGCAACCGCCAGGAACTGTTCAGCAACCTTGGCCGCGCTCGATGTTTCACCTAGTTGAAAGGTCGTGATGACGCTGACGATGATGTCGATGCCAAAGGTGATGACTACTCCGGGCAGTACACGACCGACCCAATCGAATACATCAAATGGCGGGAATGGTGTGCCAACCGCCTGCGTCGCCAGAAAGAAAACGGCAGTCAATGCCAGTGTCAGTAGAGCGCCAACCAGCATTCCAATCCAAAGTGTGGGCTTCTGTGTCATACAAAGTGTCCCTTCCATTCCTTCAGCGTGTTCAAACCGTAGTCCGACTTTCTTACCCATTCATTACAGCGCATTGGCGTCAATTGGATTTTTCCGCTCCCTCGCATACAATAAGGTGCAATTACGCGCTACTTCCCCAGGGACTACACCATGATCGTCTTCGATACACACCAGGATATTGCCTATAACGCGCTGTGCTATGGGCGCGATTATCGACGCAGCGTGGCTGAAACCCGGCGGAACGAAGTAGATCCCGCTTTACTGGCCCGACGCGGCAGCGCGACGCTGGGTCTGCCGGATGCGCTCGCCGGACGCGTGGCGCTGGTCGGCGCAACGGTGTTTGTTGCACCCTTCGATGGTGACGAAAAGCAACCCTGGTCTGAGTTTACCTATAAAACGCCCAAAGAGGCGTTTCAATTAGCATCTGCTCAGATTGACTACTACAACCGCCTGACTGACGAGACCGACAAGGTGCAGCTCATCAAGTCACAACGTGACCTCGATGCTGTATTGGCAACCTGGGCAGATGGTGCACCGGTTGAAGGTCGTCGGCAGGGGTTCATCGTATTGATGGAAAACGCCGATCCGATTCAGGAACCGCAGGAATTCGAGGCGTGGTACGAACGCGGCGTGCGGATAGTCGGCCCGGCCTGGGCGGCATCGCGCTACGCCGGGGGCACGGGTCAACCAGGGCCATTGACCAAGCTGGGTTACGAACTACTCGACATCATGGCGAGTTTCAACGCTGTACTTGATCTGTCGCATCTGGCAGAGCAGGCCTGCCTGCAAGCGCTTGATCATTATCCCGGCGTGATCATCGCCAGCCACAGCAATCCGCGTCGTTTTCGCAATACTGACCGTCATCTGACGGATATGATGATTGAACGACTGGCCGAACGCGACGGTGTAATGGGTATCGTCCCCTATAATCGTTTTCTCACTGACGATTGGAGTGATGGAGACCCGAAATCCAAGGTTCCGCTCAAGGTGGTTACAGACGCAATTGACTACATCTGTCAATTGACGGGCAGTGCCGCGCATGTCGGCATTGGCAGCGATTTTGACGGTGGGTTTGGTCAGGAGAGCATCCCAGAAGGGCTTGATTCAATCACCGATCTGCTGCGCATTGCTGATGCCTTGGCTGCGCTGGGCTACAGCGCCACGGATGTGGAAGCCATCATGAGCGGCAACATGCTCCGCAAAATACGCCAGTCGCTCCCGGCGAGTTAGGATGAGGCCAAATGCCCCGTGTTGCACAATTTGGCATGGCGCTGGGCGCGTTGGGCGCGGTGCTGACGTTCATGGGACTGTTCCCCGGAGTCACCGGACTTGACCCTGCAATTGGCATCGGCGTGGTTCAGATCTTCACCATTCTGATCGGTTTCACGCTGCTCATCCTGGGCGCCCTCATCTATGTCAAGTTCACCTTTTACGCCTTCCATCCGGCCAATCTCGCTCAGCAGATCGGCATTCGCTTAGCCTTGACGGGGCTGCTCTTCGCGGCGATCACCGGATTGGCCGACATCTTCGGTTTTGGCTCAAACATTCGTGACGCGGGCGCGGATCCCGTTTTCGGCTTCCTGCAGGCGCTGGGTCTCATCGGAAGTTTTGTCATTTCCTCTGTCGGTGTCCTGATTTATGCCATGACGGGACAGTTCGACCAAGAGCAATAATCCTGCATTAATCCATTTCGCCTCAGGGCTGGTTTACGCATCTAACACGTTCTTCACGTTCTGTTACTTTCGGCCTCATTTCGACTTATTACAGTACCCTCGACATTAGAGGTGCCCTGTAAAAGCATGATGAGGAGAGTTCGTAATGCGTAAGTTGATGCTCGTGGTGTTATTGGCGCTGCTCGCGTTTGCAGCCGTGCCCGCGATGGCACAAGACCAGACAATTGTCGATATTGCTGTCGGCAATCCCGATTTCTCGACCCTGGTGGCCGCTGTGCAGGCTGCTGGCCTGGTCGAAACGCTGAGTGGCGAAGGGCCGTTCACGGTCTTCGCGCCGACCAATGCTGCCTTCGAGGCACTGGGCGCGGATGCGGTCAACGCGGCACTCGCCGACACTGAACTGCTGACCAGTATTCTGACCTACCATGTGGTGTCAGGAAAAGTCATGGCGGCGGATGTGGTTAACCTGACCGAAGCCACGACCGTGCAGGGAAGCGCGATCAAGATCAGCGTGGTCGATGGCAACGTGTTCCTCAATGATACGGTTCAGGTGGTTGTCACCGATATTGAAGCTTCAAACGGCGTGATCCACGTCATTGACGCTGTGCTGCTGCCGCCCGCTGACGAAGCTCCCGCTGCTGAGGTTGCTGCCGAGGATATGGTACATATTCGCGTCGCGCACTTCTCGCCGGATACCCCTGCTGTTGATGTCTACGTCAATGGCGAGCTGAGCGCCGTTCAGGGCCTTGAATTCCCGGCGATCACCGATTGGATTGCTTTGCCCGCTGGCACCTACAATCTGGCGGTTGCGCCTGCTGGCACGTCGCTGGACGCTGCCGCGATTGGCCCCGCTGACTTCGATCTGCCTGCTGGCGCGTGGCTGACTGTTGCGGCGGTTGGCTCGTTGGCGAATGGTACGCTCAAGCCTGCGATTGTCGCTGAAGACTACAGCCCCATTCCTGAAGGCGACACGCGCGTGACCGTCTTCCATGCTATCGAAGATGCCCCTGCGGTTGATGTGCGTGCGGGTGGCAGCGTTGTGATCGCGCAACTGGCCTTCCCCGGCAAGCTCGGCAACAACGACGGTGCCTTCACGCTGAACACCATCCCGGCGGGCAGCTACGACATTCAGGTTACGCCTGCGGGCCTCTCGACCCCGGTCGTGATTGACCTGCCTGGCACAGAATTTGCCGCAAATACCAACTACTTCGTCGCTGCCGTGGGTACTCTGGCGGAGCCGCAGGTTGCGCTGGCCGCCACCGACATGAGCATGATGGACATGGGCGAAGAAGCGGCTGCTCCGGCGGGCACGATTGTTGATATTGCCGTCGGCAATCCCGATTTCTCGACGCTGGTCGCGGCTGTGCAGGCTGCTGGTCTGGTCGAGACGCTGAGCGGCGAAGGTCCATTCACGGTCTTCGCGCCGACCAACGCCGCCTTTGAAGCCCTTGGTGCGGATACGGTTGCCGCGGCACTGGCCGATACCGAACTGCTGACCGCCATCCTGACCTACCATGTCGTCGCTGGCAAGGTGATGGCCTCCGATGTCGTCGGTCTGAGCGAAGCGGTGACGGTGCAGGGCAGCCCGATCACGATTAGTGTGGTCGATGGAAATGTCTTCCTGAATGACACCATCCAGGTGATTGTCACGGACATCGAAGCCTCGAACGGCGTCATCCACGTCATCGATGGCGTGCTGCTGCCGCCTTCGTAACCGTATCACCGAACGTATCACTTTTTCAGCAAGGCCGGGGAAACCCGGTCTTGTTCATTTCAGGGCACACGCTCCAGGTGTGGGTTTGTGGGTTGGTCAGCGCGAACCGGCGCGGAAACGGTCGCTGGGGCGATCAGTTCGGCCAGAAGCTGCGTCAATTCCACTTGCAGCCGTGCTCGGAAGTCCTTTGACGACTCGTTCGGGCGTTGACCATACAGGGTGTAGGTAGCGCTCTCGTAAATCAGCTTGCTGGTGACCACCATTTCTGGTTCCCAGTGGTCAATCAGTGCCCAGTAGCGCTGCATAAACTGATACAGCTCGAATCGGACTTTCACATCACCATGGCGCCCTCGCAGCCGCACATCCAGCACGATAGGCAGCATCACCGTGCGGTCGCTGAGCTTGCTGCGGAACTGGCGTACCATGCGTCGGGCAGCAGGCTGCAAGCGCTTCTGCAATTGTTCGCGGGATAGCCGCTCGCTTTGTCTCAGTACCCGATTTACGCGGTTGACCGTCCGCTGTGTGGCAAAAGTCTGGCTGCGATGGATACGCCCGTATTGGTCAAAGTGGCTCAATCGCAAAGCAAGCACGCGCCAATCACCCATGAACTTCCCGTCCAGATCGGTTGGCAGTTTGCGAATATGAAACGCACCTTCGTTCCCTGTCAGCGGTATCGAGCTGTTCTGTGCGTGCATCTGCCACTGCTGCCGCCGTCCGGGGAGCGTGTTCGGGTCGAGCATTGGCATGTTCAGGTAAGGTGGCAACCAGTTCGCGAAGTCCGGGGTTCGCTGGGTGATGCTCCTCACGACAAGCAAGAGGATCAGCAGCAGGATCAGTACCGCGCCGGTCACGCCTACAACCAGCGCCACCTGGGCTGGATCATTCCAATTGACCCGGATATTGAGGTTGTCCAGGAATTCACTTAGCACGTTATCATCTGGCGCTGCGGTGGGTTGGGGGGCAGTGGCAGCAGAGTCGGGTGCTGCTTCTGCGCTGTCCTCGCGCACTGGAAATGTCACGCTGATTTGTGCGAAGTTATTGCCAATGTCGGCGCTGCCTTCGGCCTCTACTTCCCCCACGCCGACCGCCGCCCGGAACGATTCGACCGTCCCCATTTCAAACAGACTCGCGGGGAAGGTCAGCGTCACCGTGACTATTTCTTGCGCTCTGAGTGGAGCCACTACATCCGTCGCGACCTGCTGCCCGGTTGCAATCACATTGAGTGTTGCAGTGGCGGTCTCGCTGGCAGGCGCACCAATGTTCCAGACTTCAAACTTGATTTCGACCTGCTGATTATCGTCGCTGAAGCGGCTGCGAATGTTGCGGATGGCGTAGTCAACGTTGTCCTGCGCTGTTACAGGCAGGGCGATGGCACAGGCGATCACCATGATGCAAATCAGTCGGAGCATGGATGCTTATCTCTCGGGTTAGAACGTTGCTTTCTATAGCATAGGGCGAAAACGGTCGCTTTCCAAGTCGTTCACCCCACGCTCGCTCTACAACACTGTCCGAAAACTGGCCGTTCGCTGTCCGTTTGTGGCGGACAGACATGACCTGAATTTGCGATGCTGAAATCATCGATCGCTACTATATCAAAGGGGAACGATGATGAAGCAGCCAGGTGGTGTCCCGCCAATCATGCCACCCCCGACCCGGTAACATTGTCGGACGCATGACACAAGCAGCCCACCCGGAAACACGATGGGCTGTTTGCGTTCCTGGTCAATTAACCACAACCTCGTTAATCGTCTCGATAATCAGATTCATGATCAGTTCCTGGCGGGGATTTGGCGCGACACTCTGGCAAATGGTTTGCGCCTCGAACAGGTAATGCCGCGCCGCCGCGCGATTGCCGCTGAGGTTCTCGATGTTACCCAATTCCTGGAGCGCGCTGGCCGTCTCAAGCGCGTTGCCTATCTCTCGCCAATAGGCAATTGCCTCTTCCAGGTGCGCGCGTGCCTCGTCATATTTGCCTAATTTGGTCTTGGAAAGTGCCAGCGCATGTTTGGTTGCCATGATCCAGTCGACACGGTCAAGCAATCGCGCCTCGGCTAATGCACGCGCGAGCACCTCTTCGGCGGAACGACTGTCGCCCATCTGGTGGAGGTTTACACCTTCCTGGAAGAGAAAGGGAAAGTCTTTCCAACTGATGAGCGGTGATTTGACCAAAGAGCGCGCGTATTCCAGCAGCTTCTGTGCGCGTTCCAGATAGTGTTTGGCGCCGCTCATGACGTTGGCGGTTTCGTATACCACCCCAATCGTCAGCGCTAGTCTGGCCTTCTCGGTGTCATCCGCCAGAACGTTTGCGAATGCCAGTCCCATCTGAGCATATTCAAGCGCCGATTCGATGTTGCCCATCACTGCGCAGCCATAAGCAAGCGCATCGTACAGCTTGATCTTGATGCGTTTGTCGCTCAGGCGGTCGGCCATCTCCAGTACATCGCGGATGATTTCTGGGGTGAATTCATCCTGAAGCGAAAACCACTGCAAACGGAATACGCCTGTATAGGCAGCAACCGTAGCGCTGATGCTGTCACCGCGTTTAGCATGTTCCAAGGCCAGATCGAACATTGCCCGCGCCGAATCGATTTTCCCTTTATAGAGATGATCTGCGCCTAGGAGTTGAAAGATCTGTGCACTGACTTCTATTCTATCGGCGGGGTATCTAAGCTTCTCTGCCTGCCGAATCGCAGCAATAATGAGGTAGCGCCATTCGCTCTTGGGCAGGTAGAGTTGCCCAAAGATCGGGCTTACCAAAACCAGCAGATCGAAGACGTGGCGGGTGACCTCCCTGTCAAACAATTCGTGCCGAATCACGCGGAGCAGTTCGTCTTGATATGGCAACAACCAGGTGCCACGAGGGTCATCGTCAATTTGTTCGAGCCACTCTTTTGCTGTTTTCCACTCCATCATTCTTTTGTTGTCTTGCGATTTGGGATACATTGTGCTTCCTTGTATTGATGCACTACGGAAGAGCGTCAAATCGCAAGATGGCTCCCCCATAATCGATTGAGTATAGCTCTCCGGAATAGTCCTCGCCAAATGAGCTGATCACACGCCCGCTGTTCATCAGGGTTCGCCGAGTCCACTTACCTGCCGCATCGCGCCGCAGCCCCCAAATCGTCCCTGCGCAGAAGTCTCCGAAGAGGTATTCCCCAACCAGCGAAGTGATGTTTTGCCCACGATACACATACCCGCCTGTGATCGAACATCCTTCCGTGTGATCGTACTGCGTGACGGGCATGACTGCTCCAGAGAGTGTGCTTACCTCAGCCAGCCGCTGGGTGCCCTCGAACACATTCCATCCATAGTTTTCTCCGCCTCGGCTGGTCGCGGACTGAAAGTTCACTTCCTCGATCTGGTTCTGTCCGACATCTGCAATATAGAGATCACCTGTCTGACGGTCGAAACTATAGCGCCAGGGATTGCGCAGCCCCCAGGCCCAAATCTCCGACGCGAATTGACCATCATTGAGAAAAGGGTTGTCGGCTGGGATTGAATAGGGCGGTTCGCTGTTCACATCAACACGCAGCATCTTGCCGAGCAGTGCCGCCGGATTTTGCCCGTTGCCCTGCGGATCATTGGCCGAGCCGCCATCACCCAGGCCGATATACAAATATCTGTCCGGGCCGAACGCCAGTTGCCCGGCGTTGTGGTTGGGGTATGGTTGCGCCACGTTCAGGATTACCACGGCGCTGGCGGGGTCTGCCAGATCGGGGTCATCGGCAGAGACGCTGTAGCGCGCGACAACGGTGTTGCCGTTCAGATCCGTGTAGTTGATGAAGAAGTGCCCGTTGGACGGGTAATCCGGGTGAAAGGCCAAGCCCAACAAGCCGCGTTCTGAACCATCGCGGCTGACCAGCGCGCTGACATCCAGAAAAGGCTCAGCCAACACCTTTCCATCCGCAATGATCTTGATCAGCCCATCCTGCTCCACCACAAACAGCCGCGCGTCTCCTGCGTGCGTCAGATAGAGCGGGCGCGTAAATCCCTCCGCTACGGTCACTAAGCGGAATTCTGCCGCTTGGCTGGCCGGGCGCAGCAGAAAAGGTCGTATAACATTAAACACGCTCACTGCCAATATCACCGCCAGG
>JAEUQX010000198.1 GCA_016788625.1 Anaerolineae bacterium | reverse complement strand
CCAACGCTATACGATGGTGCTTTAGTCCTATCGAAATACGTGCGTTAATAACAATCCTCTAACTCGCCCTCGTACCCTGATACTATACGGCCTTTCGTGAAAAACGTATACACTCGGTTGAGGATTGATTAACCGAGCATTGAGATAGGGCATGTGCGTAATGAAACGAATCCTATCCGTCTTCATTCTTTCGATTCTCACGAGCGTACTGGGCATTGGGCTGGTCTCCGGCCAGGACACCAGCGCGCAGGCAGCCGCTCCGGTCGAATGGACGCAAGACGCGGGCAACGCGCAGCGCACGGGCTACACGCCCGAAGAACCGCTGCAACCCTGGACGCTGGCCTGGACGTGGAATGGGCCAGACGCTAATGGTGGCCTTGGCAATCACTTCTACCTTGCTCCGCCCGGCGCGCGCAACATCATGGGCGGCAGCTTCATCTACGCCCCAGCAGGCAGCCGGGGCATTTTTGCGTTGAACAAGAGCAATGGTCAGCAGGCCTGGAATCTGACTGCCGCGACCTTCAACGCCTCACCAGCCTATGATGCCGCCAATGGCTGGCTCTTCGTGGGTGGCGCGGATGGCAAACTCTACAAAGTCAACGCGCAGAACGGCACAGTGCTGGGCAGCTACACGGCGACCAGCCCGCTCAACAAGGCGCTGCTGCTGGTGGGGGGCTTCGTCTACGCGGTTGCCGACAACGGCACGCTGCACAAGGTCAACACGAGCACGATGGCCGCCGCCTGGGTCTACAATGCCGGCGCACCTGGCGCCATCGCCCCGGCCTACTCCGCTTCGCGCGATACCATCGTCTTTGCGACGACTGATCTGTATGTCCACGCCGTGAACAACAACAACGGCTCGCAGCGCTGGCGGGTTAAGCCTTCGCCCAACCCGGCAGGCTTTCCCAACCAATTCAACGGCTTCTGGCCGGTGATCGCCGAGCAGCATGGCATCGTCTTCGTGCGTATGCGGCTGCATCACAACGCGATGTGGAGCGGCCCTGGCCCCAGCGGACGCTTCCCGACAACCAACGCCGATACACGCACATTCCTGCAAAACAACCCGCAGTACAAGAACCTGTTCGCGCTCAGCCTGGACACGGGCGCTGAGGCGTTCATCCCGGCGGTCGGTTATGGCGGCGACGAAGTGCTGGCGAATAACGAGCCGTTCAACGATGTTGGGCCGCTCCCCGTCATCAAAGTACTGCCCGATGGCAAAGAAGTTGCCTACCAGATCTTCCGCAGCGGGCAGGGCACATCGCCCGATGGCCGCTGGGACTCGCACCTGGGCGAGATGGTGCTGGACAACACGACCGTGCCAGGACTGGTGGCGGGCGATCTGCGCTTCATCGGCATGGAAAGCCAGTCGTTGTTCCTGACTGATGAACAGACGCCGACGACGCTGGCAGGCGATACGATCCTGCATAACCACTGGGGAGCGAGCGAAGCCGCGCGTATCGTCGACCGCAGCAATTCCAGAGGGCTGACGTGGGCGAACCCGATCACTACCCAGAAGTACCCGACGGTTATCTACCGCATTGAAGCCTGCAACGACCGCAATAATGTCACGCACTGGACGACCTGTCCGTTGCGGCTGTTTCAGGACGGGCGCACATGGGCAGGGCCTGGCTGGTGGATCTACTGGAACACACAGGATGATTTCCCCTGGACGGATCGCAGTCTGCCGCGCTACACGTATGCCAGCGGCGGGCTGGTGGTGGTCCAGGCCAACGGCGGCGAGCTGTTCGTGCTGCGTCACAGCGGGAACACCCCCACGCAGCCAACTCCGGTTCCGACCAGCTCGGCACCGACCAACCCACCACCCACGGCGACGACCGTGCCGCCGACGGTGACACTCGTACCGCCGACGAACGTACCGACTCAGCTTCCGACGGTGGTGCCGCCAACGGCAACTGTGGGGTCGCCAACGACTGGGCTGGTCGAATGGACGCAGGACGCGGGCAACGCGCAGCGCACTGGCTACACGCCGGAAGAGCCGCGCCAGCCCTGGACGCTGGCCTGGACCTGGAATGGTCCCGATGCGACCGGCGGCACGGGCGGACACTTCTACGACGCCCCGCCGGAAGCGCGCACGATCACAGGTGGCAGCTTCGTTTTCGCCCCAGCAGGCAGCCGCGGTCTCTACGCGCTGAACAAGAGCAACGGCCAGCAGGCCTGGAACGCGACCGTCGCAACCTTCAACGCCGCGCCCGCCTATGACCCGGCGAACGGCTGGCTCTTTGCGGGCGGCGCGGATGGTAAGCTCTACAAGTTCAACGGGCAGACCGGGGCGGTGCTGGGCAGCTACCCGGCAGGCAGCCCGATCAACAAAGCGGTGCTGCTGACGGGAGGTTTCGTCTTCGTCGTCACGGACAGCGGCGCGCTGCATAAGATCAACGCCAGCACGTTGGCGGGCGCGTGGGTCTATAACGGTGGCGCTGCCATCGCGACACCTCCGGCGTACTCAGCGTCGCGCGATGCGATCATCTTCGCGACCAACGACCTGTATGTACACGCGGTCAATAACAACAACGGTTCGCGGCGCTGGCGTGTCAAGCCAACGCCGAATGCATCCGGCTTCCCCAACGAGTTCGACGGCTACTGGCCTGTCGTGGCGGAGCAGCACGGCGTGGTCTTCGTGCGGATGCGCCTGACGCATGACGCGCTGTGGAGCGGCAATGGCAGCGGCGGCATGTATCCGAACAGCAACGCCGACACGCGCACGCTGCTGCAAAACAATCCCAGCCTGAAGAACCTGTTCGCGCTCAGCCTGGACACGGGGGCGGAAGCCTTCATCCCGGCGGTGGGCTACGGCGGCGTCGAGGCGCTGGTGAACAACCAACCGTACATCGATGTTGGGCCAGTTCCGGTGGTCAAGGTGCTGCCGGACGGCCGTGAGGTGGCCTACCAGATGTTCCGCAGCGGACAGGGCAACCCACCCGATGGCCGCTGGGATTCGCACCTGGGCGAAATGGTGCTGGACAACACGACCATCAACGGTCTCGCAGCGGGCGATCTGCGTTTCATCCGCATGGACAGCGCTTCGCTGCACATCACCGACGAACAGACGCCGATCTCACTGGCGGGCAATACGATCTTCCACGCGCATTGGGGCGCGAGCGAAAGCGCCACGATCACCAACCGTGACAGCAGCCTGGGGCTGACGTTCACGAACCCAATCACGACGCAGAAGAACCCGACGATTATCCGCCGTATGCAGGCCTGCGCCGACCGCAACAACACCACGCGCTGGACGACCTGCGGACTGACGCTGTTCCAGGATGGGCGTTACTGGCCGGGGCCGGGCTGGTGGGTCTACTGGAACGTGATGGATCCGCCCACACCCGTGCGCAGCGCTTACAGCGAAGGTATCCAGGCGCGCTACACTTACGCCAGCGCCGGGCTGATTATCGTGCAAGGCAACGGCGGCGAACTGTTCGTCCTGCGCCACAGCGGTACGACTCCTGGACAGCCGACACCTGTGCCGACGGTTCCTCCACAGCCGACAACCGCGCCAACCCAGGTTGTGCCGACGCTTGCCCCGACGCTCGCGCCGACACTGACGGCAACGCCTGTCGCGGGTGGTTCGACACCGACCGTGACCAGCTTTGCGGCACCAACCGCGCAGGTGGGACGCTACCTCAAGTTCGAGGCCTCGTTCCAGATCAGTCGCAGCTTCCCGGCGGACTCCTTCCTGCCGTACTACTTCTATGACCCGAATGACCCGCGCGGACGCGACGGCATCACGATTGACGCAGTCATCCGTTCCCCTTCGGGCCGTGTGCTGACTGTCCCTGCGTTCTACTACCAGGATTACGTGCGCCAGATTCGCACGCTGGAAACGGTGATGACGCCCACCACCAACTATGCGTGGAAGCTGCGTTTCGCCCCAGAGGAACTGGGTATCTACAACTACGTCATCCAGATCACCGACAAGTTCGGCACGTCGCGCTACCCCGCAACGGGCGAACTCCAGTTCGAGTCGGTGGCTTCGAACTCGCGCGGCTTCGTCCGCGTCTCGCCGCGAGACTCGCGCTTCATGGAATTCTCGAATGGCGAGAGCTATGTGCCTGTCTCCAGCGGCCGCCAGTGGTGGACGACGCGCCTGCGCAGCGCCGAGATCGAGCGCGCCTTCGATGACTTCGGTCGCTATGGCATCAATCTGACTCGTTTGTGGGATCAGAACGACGGCTACGCCCTGACGGTCGAGGGACACTTCGACGCTTACACCTGGCCGGACGACACCAACCCCGAAGATCGCGGCATCGACATCAGCACGATTCCGAAGGGCACTCAGATGAATCAGCGCGGCGGCTATGAGCTGGACATGATCATGCAGGCCGCCGAGCGTAACGGCGTCTACATCCAGCTCTGCTCGCACGAAGACCCGTACTGGATCTGGGACTCGTCGATCAACAACAAACCACCGCAGGCATCGGATGATCCAGCGCGCCTGCGGAACTGGCAGCGCAACTTCCGCTACCGGGTAGCGCGCTGGGGTTACTCGACTTCGGTGCTGGCCTGGGAACACTGGAACGAACTCGGCCATGTGACGCCGGGTACGCCGATGTGGAACTTCTATCAGAACTATGGTCAGTATCAGCTTCAGACCGACCCGTACCGCCACATGCGTACCACCTCGCAGGGGTCGCAGGCCTGGAGTCCGGCGTTCTGGTCATCGAATGCCTTCGACCTGGCGAATTATCACGACTACATGATGATCTCGCGTTACTCCGCCGACCTGACCTACGACGCGGCCAACTTCGTCTACCGCTTCGCGCAGTGCTTGCGGACGCCGAGCGGCGGCTGTGGGCTGGGCATCGGGGATAGTACGACGTGGAGCGGGCCGCCTAAACCGATCATCTGGGGTGAGCTGGACAGCGGCACATCGAGCTGGAACGAGCCAAACCCACAGCCGAAAGCGCTGCACGATGCGCGCTGGGCCGGCTTGATCTCGCCGATCGGTCACGCGCCGATTGAATGGTACTGGCAGCACCTGCCCGCCAGCTACACGCCGCAGCGCTTCCTGGAAGCGAAGATCGCCGCCGACTTCTTCCGGGGCGTGGACTACGCAGGACTGGGTTTCACCTATCTCTCGACCAACGATGTGCGGCTGACCAGCGAGACGATTGCGACCAACAACACGAACCTGCGCGTGCTGGCGATGCGGGCGCGCGGCGGGACGCAGGCCTTCGCCTGGGCGCAGAACAAGGGTAACGCGCTGTGGAATAGCAGCACCACCCCCGCGCCGATCACGGCCACCTTCACCCTGACGGGCATGGCGGCAGGTAACTATCAGATCGAGTTCTGGGACACCTATACCGGACAGATCACCAATGGCCCGGTCGTGGCGGCGGCTAACGGCAGCCTGACGGTGACGATCAGCAACCTGACGAAAGACGTGGCGATCAAGATTCTCTCGACGAACCAGACGCCCCCGACGCTGACCCCAACGGCCACCATCGTGACGCCGACGCGCACGCCGTCCTTCACGCCTGCGCCGCCGACCGCGACGGCCACGCTGGTGCCGACGAATACGGCTGTGCCCCCAACGAGTACGCCCGTGCCGCCGACGAACACGACTGTGCCGCCAACGGCCACGCTGGTGCCGACGAATACGGCTGTTCCCACCAATACGGCTGTGCCACCGACTGCGACGGCACTGCCACCGAGCAGCACGCCTGTCCTGCCGACCGAGACGCCCGTCATCATCCCGACGGCGACCAGCGACCCTGGCCTGACGCCGACGGCCACGCCGGTGATCAGCGGCCCAACGATCGTGGTCGAGGTGGTGCCCGCCAGCGCGCCTGTCGGTCAAACGGTCACGGTGAACCTGCGACTCTACAGCGTGAACGACCTGTTCGGCGTGCAGGCACGCTGCGTGGTCGACCCGGCGGTGCTGCGCGGTGTGGCTTACACGGGTGCGGACGGCTTCAATGCTGACAACGCGGTGTTCATCGATCAGACCTTTGGCGCGGACGGGTTGTGGCCCATCGCGGCAACGCGCTTGAACCCGAACCCGCCGATCAATGGCGACGCGCTGGCCTTCTCGCTAAGCTATACCGTGCAGAGTGAGGGCAGCACGCCCGTCATCTGCGAGGCCTTGGGCGTTGATCGCGATGGGCGCGATGTGCCGCTCAACGTGCAGCATGGCAGCTTCAACGGCGCGCCGACCATCGTGCAGCCGACGCTGCCACCCGCCACGCCGACTTCCACGCCGCTGCCGCCCACAGCCACGCCGACGGTGCAGCCGGGGGGACTCAGTGCTATCCTGGGCACCGCGTCTTACCCGAACGCGCCGGATAACAGCGGTATCACGGTTGAACTGCTCGATATGACGGGCACGCTGCTGGCGCAGGTTGTCACAGGGGCAGATGGCACCTACCGTTTCAATGATGTACCGGTCGGCCAGTACGCACTGCGCTTCAGCGCGGCCCTGGCTCTGACGGTCTATCGCGCGGCGGATGTGACGGCAGATGGCACAGTGGTCAATCTGAACGTCGATGTGCTGCCGATGGGCGACAGCGATGCCAGTGGCACGATCGACCTGCTGGATGCGTCACTGCTTGGTGCGAACTACGGCGTGGATGGCGCAGTGGTGCCGACCGCCGACCTCAACCGCGACGGGGTGATCGACATCCGCGACCTGGTGCTGATTGGGTCGAGCTTCGGCCTGGAAGCGCCCGTCGTGCGGCGTTAGACACTCTCATCATCGCATAAATGCAACGCAGGGCGGCCAATTCGGTCGCCCTGTTTGCATTTCGTGTGCCGAAACCAGCACGATGATGAGCAGGATCAATACCTTTATTTTGTGATTCAAGTAGAAAGAATACAATTAGTCAAAAAGAAATGTATCGTAAGAGGATTCTGTATGCGACAGGTTGTATCACCTTCTGTTCCCTGGTTCGTATTCCTGCTCTTTGCATCCTTCCTCTCCCCGCCGCAGGCTGCTGCGCAGACCACACTGGTCGTCACCACAGCAGCATCTGGAACGACGGTCAATGGCTGCGATGCTGACTGTACGCTCCTGGATGCCATCAATGCGTCCAACGCCACGACAGGCACAGTCGAAACCATCACCTTCAACATTCCCAACAGCGGCGTGCAAACGATCTTCACCAATGCCGGATTCAGCATCACCCAGTCAGTGATCCTCGACGCGACGACGCAGCCAGGTTATACGAACACTCCGCTGATCGAGATTCGCCCATCGACCCCGAGTCTGAGTTACGGCTTTCGGGTACTGAACCTCAGTGTTTTTGGCTATGACCCTAACCTGACCGTCACGATACGGGGATTCGCGATTGGCGGCTTTACCAGTGGTCTGGGGATTCAGGTCGGCAACGGGCAGAATCACCTGATCGAGAATAATCACATCGGGGTTAACGCGGCGGGTACGGCGGAAGTCCCTAATGACCGGGGACTGCTGCTGTGGGCGCGCAACTCGACCATCCGCGGCAACGTGATTTCCGGCAACAATGGCACAGGGCTTTACCTGTCGAACAGCGGCGACAGGCTGAGCTTTGGCAATTCGATAGTGGGCAACTACATCGGCACGAACCGGAGCGGCACAGCTATCCTCGCCAACCAGAATGGTATCCATCTCGATGGAGGCGCATACAACAATACGATAGGTGGCCTCACGCTTGCAGATCGCAACATCATCTCTGGCAATACACTTTACGGCATCATCATCAGTGGCAGCGACGAATTCGCCTCGTTGAACAGCAACAACAACACAATTCGCGGCAACTACATCGGCACGGATGTCACGGGCACCGTTGACCTGGGCAACGGCGGCGCGGGCGTCCAGATTGAGCGTGCCGATGAAAACAATATTGGCGGCACGAGCGGCGTGACTCCGGACGGCAGCTGCACGGGCGCGTGCAACCTGATTTCCGGCAACAACGGCGGCGGTATCGTTATTGCGTCGGTGATCACTGGCATCGCGGAAAACAACGTTATGATCGGCAACTTCATCGGTACCGACGTGACCGGGATACTGCCCCTCGGTAATGCGGCCGGCATCAGCATCCAGGGACGTACAAACACTATCGGCGGTACAACTTCCGCCGAGCGCAACCTGATTTCCGCTAACGGGGGCACTGGCATCAGCCTGTATGGGTTCGAGACCTATGGCAACGTCATCACTGGCAACTACATCGGCACGGATACGACCGGACTCAATCCCCTGGGTAACAGCGGGGCAGGTATCGTGCTGAACGGCGGCACCTATGCCAACCTGATTGGCGACAGCACCGACGAGGGCGCGAATTGGATTGGCTACAACACCGGCGCGGGTATCGAGGTTCGTGATCAGGGCGGCGGTGGCTTCTATGCCGGACAAAACATCATCAGCGGAAACTCGATCTTCGCGAATGGGGGTCTGGGCATTGATCTGCTGCCATCGGGCGTGACGCCTAACGATGCGGGCGATGTGGACAACGGGCCAGCGGGACTGCAAAATTTTCCGGTGATCACAGCGATTGTCACCACCGAGAATGAAAGCACGATAAGCGGCACACTGAACAGTATCGCCAGTCACGAATTCGCACTTGATCTCTATGTAGTTACAGAGTGCGACACCAGCGGCTATGGCGAGGGCGAATTCTACCTGGGCGGCGTGCCCGTGACGACCGACGCCAGCGGTTTCGCGGCCTTCGAAGTCGTGTTTGACCCACCGCTGCCCGGTGATGTGATCCTGACGGCCACCGCGATTGACAACGACAGTGATCCCAATTCGTTGACCGTTTGGAACACCTCGGAGTTTTCGGCGTGTAAGCAGGCGCAAGCGGATCTGCGCGTGAGCATCACCGATACACCCGACCCGGTACAGGTGGACTCGTTCCTGACCTACCTCATCACGGTGAGCAACTTCGGGCCGGACATCGCGGCGGGCGTCACGCTGACCGATACGCTGCCCGCCAACGTCACGTTGATCGATGCGCGGTCAACCCAGGGAATCTGCACGCCTGGCGTGGGCACGGTGACCTGCGC
>JAEUQX010000149.1 GCA_016788625.1 Anaerolineae bacterium | reverse complement strand
CGCGCAGCTTCTTGGCAAGCGCCTTGGCCTCGGCCTTGCTGCGATCGATGTTGCGGTAACTGATGAAAACCTTGATGTTCTGTTCGCTGCCAGCCAAGATACTCCCCCTTAGCCCAGGTGCGCCTGCATGATCTCGGCCAGACTGTTGACATCGCTCTCATAAAGCGTACACAGATAGATGTCTGTCAGAGAAGTTGGTGCAGTATCCAACTTGCGCGCAAATTCGAGGATACCTGTAAGCATTTTCGGTGCAATGCTTTTGATATCACCCTTGGCATGACCTGCCCCGAAAATCGGGAAAATGATGCTGCTGATTGGAATATAAGCAGCTGCCGAATCCTCTTGAAGACTCCGCTGTTTTGTTCCTAGCGGCGATACAACCCCTTTGGCTCCATCAACACGCTGTGTTGTCCGCAAGGCATTTAGCACACATTGGCTGATAGAACCCTCATCAACGCTTAGATTCTTTTCACTACCTGCCCCCTGTATCGTAACTGTAACAGCATGAAAAATATAGCGACTATTAATATTGACGTTGATACCAATACCTGTTCCCAGATAGCCCGCACTGGTCACAATCACCCTGCCCACACTTACAGGTCGAGTTAATCGCATGGTATCAACTTGCAGATTGAGTTCATCTTGAAGCGTATCCTCGGTTACCGAATCAGTATCTTCATCGCGTAAGGCTGCGAAGTGGCGAAGCTGTGCCGAAATGCTCTTCGTCTCAAAAATCCGCCCCATTTGTAGAAGGTTGTTTTCCGAATTGACAACTACATCAATCGCCCCCATCTGCAAAATGTTGCCTGCAGCCAAGTGAACAGTAATTGCTGGGTTATCTCTAAGTTTAAAACTGCGGTATTTGGGTGTTGCCGACTCAAAACGTTTCTTGGGGGAAACTTCGGTTTCTGCTTTGATTTCCTCAAGCCATTTCAACTGTAATTGGCGAGTTCGGTGTTTCAAGCTCTCAATGTGGCTGACGATTACATCGAACTCTTCGTCTCGATTGGTTATTGGGTTAATCTTGCCCGTCTTATAATTCAGAATCTGAGCTTTGGGCAAATCAAGTTCATCCAATACAGTGTCTAATTCATCAGATGTACCTTCAATCCAAATGGGCAAAATCTGAACTTTAGCACCTTTAGCAACAGCGATTTCACGCTTGACCCAATCTGATTCCGCCGTTTTCCTAGCAACTAGTACCAAAAGAATATCTTGTCTAGGAATCTCTTCTGCGATCTGCTTATTCCAGGGGGGATCTCCAGGTTTCAGAGATACTGTATCCAACCAGACCTTGTACCCACTCGCGTGCAAATCCTTGTAAAGGCTGTTCGCTCGTGCGCTTAGGTTATCGTCTGCGCCCGTCTTGTAGCTGATGAATAACTTAGCTTTGCTCATGGCACTCACCCCCAAATACGAAAACTACCATCAGTATAACGCGGAATATTGCAGCATGAAAGAAAGTCGTTTATAGTGCTTTCATATCGGGATATTCGATCCTCGGAAAGGCATATGGTAATGAAAAGGCGTATTCAAATCCTCGAAACGCAGCAGGTTTTCAAGAAGTCTATCTTCAAGATCAATGAAGCGCGGCTCAAGCATGAGTTGTACAACGGCGAGATGAGCGGAGAAATCACCCGGCTTAACCTGGAGCGGGGCGACAGCGCTGCCGTCATCATGCACGATACGCGCAATGACACCATCATCCTGACTGAGCAGTTTCGTTACCCCACCGTTCAAAAAGGCCCCGGCTGGATACTCGAAATTCCGGCTGGGACGGTCGAATCTGACGAAATCAGCGACCCCATCAAAACACTGCGCCGCGAAATCATAGAAGAATTCGGCTACTCGGTCGTCAACTTCCGCAAGATCAGCACTTTTTATGTCAGCCCTGGCGGTACTTCTGAACGCATCCACCTTTTCTATGTGCAGGTTTCTACAGGTAACAAAGTGAGCAGTGGCGGTGGCATCATCAGCGAAGGCGAAGATGTGCGCGTACTCAGCATCAAATTTGATGAGGCGCTGAAGATGATCGAGAATGGCCTGCTGCAAGACGCCAAGACGATCATTGGGTTGCAGTGGATGCAGGTGAACCGCGCCAAACTCGCCACTGACAGCAGATAACCCCGAATCACAACAGGCGAGACCGATTTGACCTCGCCCGCCACATAAAACGATTCAACCCGCTCTACTTGTCGCGCGCCAGGGCAAAGCCGCTCATGAACTGCTTTTGCAGCAGCACGAACACCAGCACGGGCGGAATGCTGGCGATCACCGCGCCTAGCATCATCGGCCCGAAGACCAGCGCCGCGTCGCCGCCGATCAGCGTGGCGAGACCCTGCTGCACCACCTGATACTCCTCGCGCCGCATGATCAGCACCGGCCAGATATACATGTTCCACACGTAGACGAACTGGATGACTGCCAGCGCGCCAATCGTGTTCCAGCTAATCGGCACCAGCACCTGGATGAGGAATTGCAGCGGTGTCGCGCCGTCCAACTGCGCCGCTTCGGAAAGCTCCGCCGGGATGTTCGAGAAGTGCTGGCGGAACAGGAACGTGCCTGTCGCGCTGGCCAGGAAGGGCACAATCAGCGCGGTGAAGGTGCTGCCCCAGCCCAGACTGTTGACGAAGCGGAACAGCGCCAGGATCAGGATTTCCGTCGGCATCATCAGTGTGATCAGCACGAAGCCGAAGACGATCCACTTGCCGGGGAATCGGAAATAGACGAACGCCAGCCCCGACAGCAGCGAGAGCACAGTCTTGCCCGCCGTCACCGCCAGCGCGATGAACACGCTGTTGATCATATAGGTGTGCAGGTGGCGGTTGTTGATGACAATGTTCCAGTTATCCGCGAAGGACGTGCCGGGTAAGAAACGGTAGGCGAAGACCTCCGCCTGACTCTGCGTGGCAACCAGCATGGCATAAAACAGCGGGAAGCCGATCACCGCGCAGGCGATCCACAGGATGATATGCGCGTACCAGCGCTGCGGCAGCCACAGCGGGCGTTGGCGCGGCGCACGGTACACGGCGGCGCGGGTAGCTTGCGCCGGGGCCGCAACCGGAGTGACTTGTTCACGCTCCATAATTCACGCGCCTCCCTTGTGTACGGAACTGCACGATGGTCAGACCGATCACCATCGCGAACAGGATGATCGACTGTGCCGCTGCTTTGCCCAGGTCTTTATTGACGATACCCAGTTCGTACACCTGATACATCAGCGTCGTGGTCGAACCCACTGGTCCGCCGCCCGTCAGGTAATCGATTGTGCCGAAGGTATCAAAGAACGCATAGGTAATGTTGGTGATGACCAGAAAAAAGGTGATCGGCGAAAGCAGCGGAATGACGACATGGCGGAAGCGCTGGATGGCGTTCGCGCCATCAATCGCAGCCGCTTCCTGTAAGTCCTTGGGCACGTTCTGCAACCCCGCGATGTAAAACAGGACGTTGAAGCCCATCGACTTCCACACGCTCGCGACGATGACCGCCCAGGGCGCGGCTGCCGGGTCGTTCAGCCAGCCAATCTTGATACCAAACAGGCCATTCAGAAAATAATTCATGATGCCGCCCGTCGGGTTAAAGAGCAGCAGGAAGATGATGCCCGCCACCGCCGGAGAGATGGCATACGGCCAGATCAGCAGCGTGCGGTAAATGCGCGCGCCCTTCAGCGGTTGGTAGGCCATCGTCGCGATCAGCAGCGAGAGCACCAGCCCGATCGCCACAATCGCCAGAGAAATCATCAGCGTCGTGCCGACCACACCGAAATAGCCAGTGTCATTCACCAGCCGTGTGAAGTTATCGACACAGACGAAGGCTGTGCGCTGCGAGTCCAGCCGCGCCAGCAGCGTCGAAAGGCGGAAGGTATCCAGTGAAGGGTAGTAGAGGAAAAGCGCCAGGATAATCAGCGTAGGTGCGAGGAAGACGAACGGCAAAAAACGGCTCTTGAATAAACCCTGCTGCACCTGCTGCGTGGCATACTGCGGGTCATTGCGCCGCGACCACCAGATTGCCCACCAGCGCAGCGGCCACAACGTCATCAGCAGCCCTAGTACGATCATGATCAGCCCGAAGATCTGATCAGCCAGTTCAATCGTGTAGCGCGCTTCCGGGTCGGGCGCGAACATACAGAAGTTCACCGGCAGCATAAAGAACAGCGTTCCCAACGCTCCCGCCACGCCGCCCAGCACCCCGCCCAGCAGCACATTGTAACCCAGATTCCTGAACACATAAGCAATCAGCCCCGCCCCAATCAGCGTGGTCGCCAGGGTGATTAACAACGGTGTGGATGCCATAACCGTCTCCAGAATGCAGCGAGGGCGAAGCCATGTTCGCCCTCACCAAAGATTATGAACTCAGTGCTGGTACTACTCTGCGTTCAGCGCGTTGTATTCTTCCAGCGTGACGTTGGCTTCCGCCACCGCCGCGTCCAGAATGGCCTGCGCGTCCGCACCGTCGGTCAGCAGCATCGTATCGATGGCCTGCGTCACGATGTTACGGATGCCGGGGAAGTTACCCAGCAGCGCGCCAGCGGTGGCAGCGGTCTGCTGGCTGCCCGCGAGCTGGTCAGCCGCGACGCGGAAGTTCGGGTTACCCTCGAACCAGTTGCTGCCCTGAGCATCCTGGACGATCTGCAGATCCATCCACACCTGGCTGGGGCCGTTGGCGGCAATCGCATCGTACCAGCCGTCGGTGTTCAGCAGGTCAACCGAGCTGAGACGAATGGGCAGGTAGCCAGTGATCTGGTGCCATTCAGCCGCGTTCTCAGTGTTGTTCAGCCAGGTCAGCCAGGTCAGCGCGCCGTCTTCGACTTCCGTCGAGAGACCATCGACCAGCCACAGGCTCGCGCCACCGATCAGATTGCCCGTCCAGCCGCCTTCCGCGTCCTGGTTGTAGGGCATGAACGATGCGACAACTTCGTAGCCGTTCTGGCGGCCCGTGTCGGTGTAAATCGCCGTGTCCGAGCTGCTGTAGACAGCCATCGCGGTCTGCTGGCTCTGGAAGGCCTGGTCAACCGTCGCCCACGAGTCGCCGCCCTGGGCACCGCTGTAGTACAGATAGCCCTTGTCCTTCATATCGCGCAGCCAGGTCAGCAGCGCCACGCCAGCGGCGTTGTTGAAGGCGACTTCGGTCGCACGGTCAGCGCGGCCATTGTCATTGTTGGCATAGACGGCGTTCTGCTGCGCCAGCCACTGCTCGAAGAACCAGCCGTGATTCGGCCAGGTGAAGCAGAATTCCGGCGCGCCGTCCATCGCCATGACCATCTCGCAGGTCGCTTCCACATCCGCCCAGGTCGCCGGAGGTGTATCGACGCCAGCCGCCTTGAGGATGTTCATGTTGCTGAACATGATCGCCGACGACGCGTTCCAGGGCATCGAGTTGAACTTGCCATCGATGGTGTAGTACGCCGCCACCGGGCCGATGAAGTCGTCCAGGTTAACCGCCAGGCCGTTGACCTCGGTGCGATCACCCAGCGCATCGGCAATCGGCTTGAAGTAGCCGCTGTCCAGCGCGTTCTGCGAGGCCACTTCGAAGTACTGCACGATGGCGGGCAGCGCACCCTGTTCCGACGCCAGCGCGGTGGCGTTGAACAGTTCTTCGTAGTTGGCATAGCCTTCAACGGTCACGTTGTACTGCGGGAAAACCGTATTGAAGTAGGCTGCCTTCTGCTGCGCCCAGTCCAGGCGGTTATCGGTGAAAGCAATCCACATCTTGACATCGACAGGGCTTTGCGCCGCCACCGGAACCAGCGCCAGGAGCAACGCCGCCAGCACGACCAAAGCAATCAAACGCTTTGCAAACATGTATTTCGTACCTCCAAATAGTGTCACTAGACCGCCGCCTACTATCGCTGTAGCGGTTTAAATCATTGAGAGTAGCGCGTTAATTCGAATTGTAAAGAGTGTTAAATTTTGTTAAAGGCACCACGGCGCAAATTGGCATGGCTTGGAATCAAAACAACCTCCCACACATTCGTGCAGAAGGTTGTCATTATGGCGAAGACTATTGTCAGACCTGCTGGCCGAGGACTTCGACCTTGATACCAGGCCCCATCGTCGAGGTGACGGTCAGGCGGCGGATGAACGCGCCCTTGACGGTCGAGGGACGGTTGCGCTGCACGGCGTCCAGGATAGCCTGGGCGTTTTCCAGCAGCTTAGCCGCATCGAAGCTGGCCTTGCCCGCCGGGACGTGTAGGTTGCCGGTCTTGTCGTTACGGAATTCGACGCGACCCGCCTTCAGTTCGTTGATCGCGCGTTCCAGCTCTTCCGGCGGGACGACCGTGCCCGCTTTCGGGTTCGGCATCAAACCGCGCGGGCCGAGGATACGGGCGACGCGGCTGATGTTCTTCATCATCGAAGGCACCGCCAGCGCCGCATCGAACTCAATCCAGTTTTCGTTCTGGATACGCGCCAGCACCTGCTCGTCACCGATCAGGTCAGCGCCCGCCGCTTCAGCCCGGCGCGCGTCGTCGCCTTCCGCGAACACGATCACGCGAACGGTCTTGCCCAACCCATGCGGCAGCAGCACGGTGCTGCGGACCTGCTGGTCGCTGTGGCGTGGGTCAATGCCCAGGCGGAAGTGCATCTCGATGGTTTCGTCGAACTTGGCGGTTGCCAACTGCTTCACCAGCGTGATGGCCTCGCCCAGGGGGTACTGGTGATCGTGCTCAATCTGCTTGAGCGCCGCTGTGTAACGTTTACCGACTGCCATGTGTATTGCTCCTTGTGGTACGAGTGGGCGTTAATCGCCCTCCCACGAAAACGGACAAATCAGAATGCTGTGCAGGGGTGACCTGGCAGATCGCCCCTACGGAAAATCACGACGGGTTCAGATGCGGGTTAATCAACGACCTCGACGCCCATATTGCGCGCCGTACCTTCGATCTGACGCATGATGGCATCAGTATCCTTGGTGTTCATGTCGTTGCGCTTGATGTCGGCGATCTCACGCACCTGCTTGCGCGTGATCGAGCCAGCCTTGGCCGTCAGGCGGTTGGCAGAGCCTTTGTCAATGCCCGCCGCGCGCTTGATCAGGAAGGTGGTCGGCGGACTCTTCAGGATGAACTTGAACGAGCCATCGCTGAAGATAGTGATTTCCGCCGGAATGATCTCGCCCATACGGTTGCTGGTGCGGGCGTTATATTCCTTGCAGAAGCCCATCAGGTTGATGCCGTGCTGCGCCAGAGCCGGGCCGATGGGGGGCGCCGGGTTAGCCTTGCCAGCGTTGATCGCCAGCGTAACGATTGCCTTGATTTTCTTCGCCATGTTGCCTCACTTGCCGTGCGCCCACACCGGACGCGATTGACTGCCGAAATTGCTTGATCAGATCACTCAGACTTTTTGCACTTCTGTGAAGTCCAGTTCAACCGGGGTATCGCGCCCGAAGAAATTGACCATCACGCGCACTTTTGACTTATCAACATCAATGGCCGCGACCATGCCGATGAAATCGTTGAACGGCCCGTCGATGATGCGCACCTTTTGACCAACCTTGTAGTCGTGCCGGATCACCGGTTTGCCAGATTCCATGCGGTCGATGATGGCCTTCACTTCATCCTGGCGCAGCGGCGTAGGGTCATTGCCCATGCCAACGAAGCCCGTGACGCCGGGGGTGTTACGCACGACATACCACGAGTCTTCATCCATCTTCATCTCGACCAGGATGTAGCCGGGGAAGACACGGCGCTGCACGTTGCGGCGCTTGCCATCCTTGACTTCGATTTCCTCTTCGGTCGGGACAATCACATCGAAGATTTTGTCGCGCATCCCCATCGTCTCGATGCGCTGCATGATGGCGCTGCTGACCTTGTTTTCATAGCCAGAGTAGCAGTGCACAACGAACCACTGGCGGCTGGAATCGGTCTTGGTAGCGATCAGATCGAGCAGCGGCGGCAGGTCTTCACCATCGTCAGCAGCGTCAGCATCCGGCTTGATTTTGTCCGCATCATCCAGGTAGACAGGTTCGGGATCGTAATCTTCGTCGTCCCGGTAATCCGCATCATCAAACATTGCGGACATTCTCCTCAACAGACTCATTGGTGCAACACTTTAGAAACTACTGGTGCGTCGGTTGCTGCGCCGCAGGTAGTATGCAAAAACAACAATAACCGCCACAATTGAAATGCCGAAGACCAACGCTGGCTGCTGAATGCCGATGATGATGTACTCGTTGAACAGCAGGCTGATGATGCCCAGCACCAGCGAGGCAATGATCGTCGTCGTCAGTACGATGATGGTCAGTCGGCGGGTTTCCTCGCGCGTTGGCCAGACAATCTTCTGCACTTCGGAGCGCACACCTTCGATGTATTCACGCAGCCCACGCACGCGCCGGGTGACGAAGTTGCCATCTTCTTTGGCTTCTTCCATCTCCTGCGTGCGGCGGCCTGGGGTGGCACGGCCCTTGCGCTCGGTCAGGCCGCGACCATCATCCTCTTCGTCATCGTCTTCCCCCTCAAACTCGTCATCGACCTCGACGGTTTCGACGGCAGCCGTTTCCTCAGCCTGACGCCGAAGCTCACGGCGGCGTTTGCGCTTGTCGTTTAGTGACTCTCCGGCGGACATGCTGGTACTCCTCGATATTGCGTCTGGTATCCCGGCGCACTTGTCATCCGGGCTAATATGCAAAACACCGCAGGGATCGCGGTGTCTCGGTAAACAGGCAGGGGAGCCAAGAATCGAACTCGGAACCTACGGATTTGGAGGCCGTTGCTCTGCCAATTGAGCTACTCCCCTGTATCAAAACACCTACTTCGTCTCGCGGAAGATGACGTGCTTACGCACAATTGGATCATACTTCTTGAATTCGATGCGACCCTGGTCATTGCGGCGGTTCTTCTCGGTGTAGTAGATATAACCACTTTCCGTGCTGCGCAGCTTGACCAGTACGCGATTACCCTTCTTTGCCACGATTGCTTACTCCAACATTACATCGTCCGCATAGCCTTTGACGGGATTTGAACCCGTGACCTCACCCTTACCAAGGGTGTGCTCTGCCGACTGAGCTACAAAGGCGTCTATCGTTGACAGAGCGTGCAGAACACGTTCTGTGTGGGCCGGGCAGGACTCGAACCTGCGAAGGCTTCCGCCAGCGGATTTACAGTCCGCCCCCTTTGCCGCTCGGGACACCGACCCAAATTGTTCATAGCCAGCGAACCGGCCAGGAGCCTCCCATCGGAATCGAACCGATAACCTCAATATTACAAGTATTGTGCTCTGCCTGTTGAGCTAGGGAGGCATATCGGCATTTTATCACGTCCAGCAGGCGTGCTTCAAGACGCTTTTCCTACCGGGTAGGTAGGATGGCATTCTAGCCGAGTGAAATTAGCTTGTCAATATGGGTTTATGCGCTTGCCGCCAGAGGGCCGCGCCGCTGTATAATAGAGAAAGGCGTAGGTAGAAGGAAGATGTCGATGACAGTAAAAGGTATCAGCGACATGAGCCGTGATGAGTTGCAAGCGCTCATTGAACGCACGGTTGATCAGCGGATGCAGATGTGGTTGAAGCCAGCAGATACCCGCTCGGTAAAGGAGATTGTTGAGTCGACCAAACACCTTCGCAAGCCGCCTCGTCCCGGAACGCCATCCGTAGTGGAACTGCTGCGCGAAGACCGTGACCGATGAACAACTACGTTGTCGATGCGAGCATTCTTGCTCAACATGTTGTTTTGGATACATACACGTCTAATGTTGACGCGCTATTGACCGAATCGGCAGCATCTATCCAACTGCACATACCCGAATTCTGCCTGCTGGAATGTGCCAATGTTATCTGGAAACAAGTCAATTTCAACAACCTAAGCGCTGCTCACGCCGAAAGTCTGATCGTTAACCTAACAGCTTTTCCGCTCGTGATTCATCCTGCCTCTGTCTTGCTAAAACACAGTTTGAGTATTGCTGCGGCACACAATCTTGCCGTATATGATTCAATCTATATCGCTCTGGCTGAACACCTCCAATTTGCCTTGATTACCGCAGATGGTAAGCAAGAGAAGGCAGCACGAGCGTTGGGCATCACCATTAAGCCCGTCACTGATTTTCAGTCTTAAATTGGGAGTATCCTCGTAATGCCCGACCCCAACCCCCTGCACATCATCGTCGCAATGGATTTCTCCGACGAGATCATCGCCAGCCTGCGCGCCATCTCGCCGCGCTGCCATATCGAGCGGCACTTCCCCAACGTGCCGGACAGCGCCTGGGCAGAGGCCGAGGTGCTCTATACCCTGCGCCACTTCCCCGACCCGGCACAAGCCCCGCGCCTGCGCTGGATTCAGTCGCACACCGCCGGGCTGGATCACGCCATCAACGAACCGATCATCCGCGCCGAGGATGTCGAGGTGACGACGGCCAGCGGTATTCATGCCGTGCAGATGGCTGAGTTCTGCCTGAGCATGATGCTGGCGTTCACCTATCGCCTGCCGCTGCTCTTTGAGTATCAGGCCAAAGCGGAGTGGCCGGAGAAACGCCACAAGATTTTCGCGCCGCGCGAGCTGCGTGGGCAGACGCTGGGCATCGTCGGCTACGGCAGCATTGGGCGCGAGCTGGCTCGGCAGGCAGAGGCGCTGGGCATGACCGTGCTGGCCTGCAAACGCGACATGAAGCACTTATCCGATGATGACGGCTACAGCGAACCCGGCACCGGCGACCCGGACGCCCACATCCCCGCGCGCATCTACCCCAGCGAGGCGGTGTCGTCGATGGCCTCGCAGTGTGATTTTATCGTCGTCACCGTGCCGCAGGTGCAGGGCGCGCCCCCGATCATCAACGAACTGGTGCTCGATCACCTGAAGAAGAACACCGTGCTGATCAACGTGGCACGCGGCGCGGTCGTGGACGAGGCGGCGCTGATCACGGCGCTCTCGTCCGGCAAACTGGCGGGCGCGGCGCTGGATGTGTTCGTGGAAGAACCACTGCCACCCACCAGCCCGCTGTGGAATCTCGACAACGTGATCCTGACGCCGCACATCTCCGGCAACAGCGCGCGTTACCATGAGAAAGCCGCCGCGCTCTTCGCGGAGAACCTCCAGCGCTACCTGGAGAAGCGCCCGTTGCTCAACCGCCTCGACCGCAAACGCGGGTATTAAAGGGTACCCGCTGTTAGGTTAGGAGTGAGCGATGCTCGAAAGACCACGTTGGTCAACCATTGGATTCATTGGATTGCTTTTTGTGACCATTTCTATCGCAGTGCTGTTGATCTTACCCCTGGTTGAACCGACAAGTTCAATCATTCATTTTCTCGGCTCAACTTCAACTCCAATTCAATTGACCCCTATCGAATATGCGTCATCAGATGTTGAACAACTTTGCAATCGTTTCAGATTAGAGGCTTCAGATCCATTCTGTCAAAATGATGGAGTCAAGGATTATAGGGATCTCAACGAGATGCTAATTAGAAAATTCCCACCGGGAAGAAGCACTTACAGTGATGTCGTTAAGTACATGGGAGATTTGCCTTCGACTTCAATAAATTGTGTTGATTCTGGGCAAAACTATCCTAGGGAGGTCAATTACTGTCCTCCACCAGACCAATGTACGAATCAAAAAACAGTGTGGTATAGCTGCACTTTTACCTTTCCAGGCGCAATCAGAGATTTACAATTTCACTTCCAGTTCGACTTTCCATCCGGCGTCATTACAGGATAGCAACTCTATTTCTTTCTTAAAGAGGAGACAATGCCAACGATATGGACGGGATTGGTGCAACGAACTGGTGCTGGATCACCTGAAGAAGAATGCCGTACTGATTAACGTGGCACGCGGCGCTCTCGTCCGGCAAACTGGCGGGCGCGGCGCTGGATGTGTTCGTGGAAGAACCGCTGCCACCCACCAGCCCGCTGTGGAATCTCGACAACGTGATCCTGACGCCGCACATCTCCGGCAACAGTGCGCGTTACCATGAGAAAGCCGCCGCGCTCTTCGCGGAGAACCTCCAGCGCTACCTGGAGAAGCGCCCGTTGCTCAACCGCCTCGACCGCAAACGCGGGTATTGAGCGGTTCGGGTGACCTTGCAACCGCTCGCGTGGCGGTGGCTCAGTCAGAGCGATGCTGCTGCACAAAGATGCGCGCCGCGAGTTCGCCCCGGCTGCCGACTGCGACTTTCTCAAAAATCGCTTTCAAATGATCCTGTACCGTATTCGGGGAGATGTGCAGGCGCGCGGCAATTTCCGTGGTTGACCACCCCTTTACGACGCACTGGGTGATTTCACCTTCGCGCCGGGTCAGCGCATACGCCTGCATGATGACAGGGGCGATTTCCGCCGGCTGCGCTAACTCAAAAATCACGCTGACCTGCGTTTGACTTGCAGAACTGATCAATCGAGAAGCATACAGGACTAACCAATGACCTGAGCGCATGTAGAGGCGCACTTTCGGCGTCACATTCACAGCTAAACGCCCGCTTTCAAGCGCTTTCAGCCCGGCGACGACACTGCGAACGGAAACTGGAAGCACACCCCCATCGGCTTTTTCCATTGCAGACAGTTCACTGAGCCAGTATTGGGCCGGGGCGGTCATTGCAATGACTGACAGGTCGTCGCTGAGGATCAACAAGCCTGGGCTATCGAGCGTCGTTGCCAATGGCACCCGGCTCAGCAGGAGCGCCTTGCGCAAACCATCGGCAATCGTATCAGTGAGTTGAGCGAGGTGCGCTGCTTCTTCAGGGGTGTAGCTCGCTGTTCCCCGGTGCAAACACAACGTTCCCCAACAGGCATCATCCGTGACGAAAATGGCTCGCAGTTCATCTTCCATCGCCAGCGGGTTCAGCATCTCCCGAAAGCGATGGCTGCGATGCAGCTCGCTGCGGGCTGCCTCACTGAGAATGCTAACCGCCTGGCGACGCCTTGCCATGTCGCTGAATTGGTTGAAGTCCTGTTGCAGGAACTCATTTTCGAGAAACACGGACATACACCATGACGGCGGTTCTTCGGCCAGCACGGAACTCGTGCCCAAGTGCGTGGCGGGATCGGTGGTCGAGAAATAGGCGTAATCGAAGGGAACAATGACCTGGAGGAGCTGGAGTATTTCGCGGCGCAGTGTTCGGGAATCAAGACCGCTGTGACAGAGCCGCGTGATCTCCAGCCGGTTAAGCTCGGCTAATCGTTCTCGATCCATTAGCATCATCTCCACTCTCCCTATCGGCAGCCAACGAGCAGCCTCCCAGGCAGATGCTGACGGGTTATCGTTGGAATTCGCGTGTTTGAACCACTTCGGACAAGCGCCATTGCGGGTTATGGATCAGCTTTCCATTCGTGTTCGCCCAGACTTGTTGCACGTTAGCCAGAAGGGTTTCGGCCTCGGTCAGGCTGTCGAATTCGAGTTCAATCATAGCAAAGTTAGGGTTGTCAAGTGAACGTGAGACGCGGTAACAGCGTACACCTGATGCCTGCCTGAATGCTTCGTAATTGTCAAATGATGCTTTCCAGGTGTTGAAATCATTGACGGTGTGCTCAATGTGCAAGATGATCACAGTATTGCTCCTCACTATCCATTTGAAAACATTGTGCACACAATCCCTCGATCACTCCTATCCCAGAATTCTGGGATTCTGCCATACGACAACCTGAGCAACTCCGAACCCAAACGGGCAATGTGCGTGTAATTGGGTATAGAGCGTCCCCAGGGGCGCTTTTTTTATTGCACATCAGGGAAAGGGGATGGGGCATGAAGCGCAACATTCGCACGTTTTATGCGCTGCTGCTGACGCAAACGATCTCGATGATCGGCAGCCGCATGACGAGCATCGCGTTTGGCATCTGGATATTCAACGAGACGGGCAACGCCACCCCGCTCACGCTGGTAGCCTTCTTCACCTGGCTGCCGCGCCTGATCAGCTTCACCTTCGCCGGGCTGGCCGCCGACCGCTTCAACCGTCGCTACGTGATGGCCTTCGCCGATGCCGGGCAGGCGTTGGGCACGGTGCTGCTGCTGGTCTCGTTCACCTCCGGCGCGTTCCAGTTGTGGCATCTCTATGCGGTGGCGATCATCCAGGCGACGTTCGACATCTTCCAGGGGCCAGCGTTCCAGGCCTCGGTGACGATGATGATCCCGGACGAACACCGCTCGCGCGCCAACGCCGTGCAGATGCTCACGTCGCCCGCTGCGGGCATCATCGCGCCGGCTATCACCGGTTTCTTCTACGCGCTGGTCAACGTGAGCGGCATCATCCTGATCGACCTGCTGACCTTCGCGCTGAGCATGGTCGTCGTGCTGGCCGTGCAGATTCCGCAGCCGCCCGCCAGCGAGGTTGGCGCGCCGCGCCGCTCGATGCTGCGCGATGCCTTCGCCGGGTTCGCCTTCGTCTGGCAGCGCCGCCCGCTGCTGATGATCTTCGTCTTCACCGGGTTGACCAACTTCTTCCTCAGCGCGGCGGTCACGCTGCAAACCCCGTATATCCTCAGCCGCACCGGGAGCGAAGCCGCCTTGGGCATCCTGCTGAGCAGCTTCAGCCTCGGTTCGCTGGCAGGAACGGTGCTGATGGCGGCCTGGGGCGGCACAAAGCGGCGTGTCGATACGATGATGCCGGGCATCGCCATCACCGGGCTGGCTCTGGCCGTGCTGGGCACGCAGTCCTCGCTGCTGCCGATGGCCGCTGCCCTGTTCGTCATGGCGATGTTCCCGCCCATCAACAACGTCAGCATCATCTCGGTCTTGCAGATCAAAGTGCCGCCGGATTTGCAGGGGCGTGTTTTCGCGGCCATCAGCCAGCTCTCTATCCTGCTCATCCCGATTGCGACGCTGGTCGCCGGGCCGCTGGCCGACCAGGTATTCGAGCCTGCGGTGGATGGCGCTGCCTGGGGGCTGTTCGCGCCGCTGACGGGCACGGGGGCAGGCGCGGGCATGGGGCTGATGCTGCTGATCAGCGGGCTGTTGATCGCCACCGTCGCGCTGAGCATCTATGCCATTCCGATGGTGCGCCGCCTGGAAACGCTGCTGCCAGACTATGCGGCGGACGCGGTATGAACTGCGGAGGCACTAAGTTGCATATACTGAGCATGGTATATGTGGCCACAGTATCCGTTCGACGCGCCGAAAGGATTGACCATCATGATCGACATCCGCAGTATGCCAAAGGTGGAGCTGCATCTGCATCTGGATGGCACGCTCACGCCAGCAACCGTGCTCACGCTCGCTGAACGGCACCACGCAGCGGATCTCCTGCCGGGAACCAGCGAAGACACCATCCGCAAGTGGTTTGTCTTTCGCGACTTTCCACATTTTGTCGAGGTTAAGCGCGTGCTCAAGCGGCTGCTGCGCACCGCTGACGACTTCGCGCTGGTAGTCTACGAGGCGGGGCGCACGCTGAGCGCGCAGCATGTACGGTATGCCGAGATCACGCTGACGCCCTACAGCCTCATCGACACCCTCGATTACGGCCTCACCATCGAGATGCTGCTCGACGGATTGGAACAGGGACGTCAGCAGGCACGGCGCGCATTCGGCATTGAACTGCGCTGGGTTTTCGATATTCCGCGCAACCGGGCATTTGCCGATTACCGCACGGGCGGCAGCTATGTGCCGGGCGCGGCAGAACGCACGCTCGAATACGCCTTGTTGGGGAAACCACAGGGTGTTATCGGTCTGGGGCTGGGCGGCAATGAGGTCAACGCGCCACCAGAGCCATTTGCGCCCGTGTTTGCGGAAGCCAAACGGCAGGGGCTGAGAAGCCTGCCGCACGCGGGTGAAAGCGAAGGCCCAGCCAGCATATGGGGCGCGGTAAACGCGCTCCAGGCGGACAGAATCGGTCATGGGGTGCGCGCGGCGCAGGATAAGGAACTGCTCGCGCTGCTGGCAGAGCGCCAGATTCCGCTGGAAGTCAATGTGACCAGCAACGTCTGCCTGCGCTTCTTTGAGCGGACGGAAGACCACCCGCTGCGGGCGCTCGATGACGCCGGGCTGCTCTTGACGGTGAACACGGATGATCCCGAAATGGTGGGGACAAGCCTGACGCGCGAGTATCAGCAGTTGGTCGATGTCTTCGGCTATGGCGCAGCCGATGTCATTCGCTTCGCGCGTAATGGGTTTCTGGCCTGTTTTGCCGAACCTGATCTGAAGAACAGGCTGCTCGCAGCGTTTGACGAATGGGCTGCGACGGCAGCGAACAAAGATGCCTCATAGCCTGGAAGCGCTGCTGAGCTATGGGGTGGAGGCAGCATAAAACAAAGGAGCGTCATGTAACGTATATTCAAGTGGAATCTGCGTACCGCATCAGGACACAATCGCCTGAGATGCACGAGTCACGGGTTTACACACTCCCTTTGAACTGCCGCATTATCGTTGAGGATGCGGCAGATGGTGAAGTTTCTGAATAGGTTTGCCGTGGTCTAAAGGAGAACAGCATGATTGCAAAAGAACTGGCGCAGAAAGTCCTGGCGGAAGCGCTCCGCACAGGCGCAGACTTGGCCGAGATTTATGTAGAGGATGTGGTTTCGCTTCAGTTGGGCCTGGAAGACTCAAAGATCGAGCAGGCAGTGCGCGGCGCAGACCGGGGCGCGGGCGTGCGCGTCTTCTTTGGCAACCTCGTCACGTATGCCTACACCGATACGCTGGATGAAACCAGCCTGATGAACGCCGCGCGCGCCGCAGCCGCAGCCGGAAGTGGCAGCAGTCAGACGCGCGTGATCGACCTGACCGAGCGCAAAAGCCCGCTCAAATATCCGGTCGAAATCGCCTTCGAGACGATGAGCATCCAGGAGAAAGCCAACCTGCTGGGCAAGATGGACGAGACAGCGCGCGCTTATCATCCGGCCATCGTACAGGTCAACGCGAGCTACCTGGAACTGCGGCGGCACATGTGGCTGTTCAATTCGGCGGGCGTGCAGGTTGAGGATGACCGCAGCTATACCGAGATGCGCGGCGGCGTGATCGCCCGGCGCAACGGCACCCTGCAGAGCGTGCGCGAAGGCTTTGGCGGGCGTATGGGGCTGGAACTGCTCAGCCGCAACGACGCGCTGGGCAAGATGCACGAGATCGCGGAAACCGCCGTCAAGATGCTCGACGCGCGCCCCTGCCCGGCTGGCGAGATGCCCGTCGTGATGTGCAACGGTTGGGGCGGCGTGCTGTTTCACGAAGCGTGCGGTCACCAGATGGAAGCCGACTTCATCACCAAGGGCAGTTCGGCCTATACAGGCAAGGTCGGGCAGCAGATCGCCAACCCAATCATCACGGCGATTGACGACGGCACGATTGCCGGGCGGCGCGGCTCGCTGGCCTTCGACGATGACGGCACGCCCGCGCAGCGCACCGTGCTGATCGAAAAAGGCATCCTTAAGGAATACATGTGGGATCTGGTCGAGGCACGCCGCGTGGGTCGCGAAAGCTCGACGGGCAACGGGCGGCGCGAAAGTTACCGCCACATGCCGATGCCCCGCATGACCAATACCTTTATCGACCGAGGCGAGCATGACCCGCAGGAAATCATCGAGTCGGTCAAACGCGGAGTCTACATTCAAAGCATGGCGGGCGGGCAGGCGGACATCGCCAAAGGTGATTATGTCTTCAATGCCACCGTCGCCTATCTGATCGAAGACGGCAAGCTGACCACGCCGCTGCGGGGCGCGACGATTTTCGGCAACGGCCCGAAGACGCTGATGCAGATCGACATGGTGGGCAACGATCTGGCGCTCGACCCCGGCATGGGCACGTGCGGCAAGGGGCAGGCGGCGCGCGTCAGCGTCGGGCAGCCCACGCTGCGTATCCCCGCCGCGACGGTGGGCGGCACGGACGAACCCGTAAGTGGGATGTAGGAAGCGCACCCCTGACTCCCTCTCTTGATAGAGGCGGGTACGGTGTTGGATGTGCCTACGTAAAGGCGTCCCTCAGTTTCGAGCTGATTAGGTTCTGTTATTCAATCAGGAGCAGTTGAAAGTATGACCACAGATTATCTCGCGCTCGCCCAGGCCGTCGCCCAGCGCGCCGCTGCCGACGGCATCGAGGCGGAAGCGTATATCACGCACGACACGGAAACGCAGATCAAGGTCAGCCAGGGCGCGGTCGAACAGCTCTCGCAGTCGGCCACGCGCGGCATTGGCGTCCGCATCATCGATCATGGCCGCACCGGCTACGCCTACACCTCGGATTTTTCCGACGACAGTATTGAGCAGACCTGGCGCACGGCGCGCGAACTGGCGCAGATCGCCACGCCGGACGAGTACCGCGCCCTGCCCGACCCGCGTCCCATTCCCGATGAAGATCTGGAAATCTGGGACCCCAAACTTGAGAGCGTGCCCCCCGAAGCCAAGATCGATGCCATCAAGCGGGTGGAACGCGCCACCCTGGATTATGATGCGCGCATCATCCTCTCTGAATTCTGCAACTACCAGGACGCGATCAGCCACGTCTACCTGGCGAACTCGCGCGGGTTTGCCGGGCAGTACGGGCGCACCATCGCGCTTGCCTTCAATATGGCGATTGCGCGCGGCGAGGACGGCGGCATGGTGAATGCCTTCGGCTTCGGCGCGTCGAACTTCTTCGACGAACTGAATCCAGAAACGATTGGCCGGGAGAGCGCCAGCAAGGCCATCAGCATCCTGGGCGGACAGCCCGTGCCGACGCAGACCGCCCCCGTGATTCTCGATCACTTCGTCAGCGCACAAATCCTGGGCGCGCTGGCCGAAGCGCTCTCTGCCGAGTCCTGGCAGAAGAAGCGCTCATTCCTGCTCGACCGCCTCGGCCAGCAGGTTGGCAACGACATGGTGACGCTGATGGATAACGGGCGTATGAAGCGCGGCGTGGCCTCTGCCCCGTTCGACGCCGAGGGCGTACCCACCTCCGCGACGCGCCTGATTGATGAGGGTGTGCTGCAAAACCTGGTCTACGACAGCTACTCGGCGCGCAAGGCGGGTGTGCAGTCAACGGGCAACGCGCAGCGCTTCGGCCACCGCTCGCTGCCGATGCTCGGCCCCAGCAACTTCTACATGCAGCCCGGCCACCAGACGCGCGACGAGATCATCGCGGGCGTGGAAAAAGGATTCTACGTCATCAGCGTGATGCAGACGGGCGGCATCGACTCCGTGACGGGCGACTGCTCGATGTCGGCCAACGGGTTGTGGATCGAAAACGGCAAGATCGTCGGCCCGGTCGGCGGCGTGACCATCGCGACCACGCTGGACGGCTTCCTGAACAACATCACGGCGGTGGGCAGTGATCTGCGTATGGTGCCGGCCTTCGGCGCGATTGGCGTGCCGACGCTGCGCGTGGACAACGTGACCATCGGCGGGACGTAGCGCGTATCGGGTTCGTTCTTGTGTACGTCGTATCGTCAACAGGCGGGGGCGCAGTGTATCGCGCCCCTACCTACCCGCTTGTTTTCCTCTGTGGTGAACCCTACTCATCACCTCTCACGCAAAACCCAGCAGACTGCTGCCGAAGCGCCGCGCCGCCCACCAGCTCAGCGCCGTCGCCATCACGGTGTCGTCGTGCCCGCCCGGCGGCGCGCTGTACGCATACCCATAGGCCGTGCGGTTGACCTCGTAAGCCATCAATTCGTGCTTCAGCACCTCATCATCCAGCAGCGCCACTGCGCCCTGCTCCATCGCCAGCGCCAGATGCTCGATCAATGGCGACTTGCTCTTGCTCGTCGTCATGAAGCCGCGCACGGGCAGGCCATCCGCTTGCAGCGCTTCGATGTTGACGCTGCCGATGCTGTTCTCCTCGGCCAGGATCACCAGCGGCTTGAAGCGTTCATAGAGCGCCGCCAGCCGCCCGCGCTGTACCGCCCAGCCGATCTGGTTGAAGCGCTCCAGCCACATCTGCCGCCCGTCGCGCGTGATGATCGAGACGCAGGTATAGTCGTTATCCTTGCCCCAATCCACGCCGAAGAAGCACGCCTCCCCCTCACCGCCACCGTTTTGCAGGGATAGGGCACTGCCGTGTCCGGCTTCGGCAGAAGGGACAGGTTGCAGCCTGCACACCTGCGGCACATTGCGGAATACTGCCCCGCCATCATCCAGGAATTCCGCCAGATACTCCTGCTGGAAGAAGCGCTCCGGCATCCCCTGGCGCGCCGCCTCGACCTCAGCAGGATCGATGTGCGGGTTAGCCGTCGTCGGGAAGTGCCAGCTCTGCCAGTCGGGGAAATCGGCGCTCAGCCCTTGCAGGTACAACTGCCAGAACCAGTTGCGCCCGCGCGGCGTGCTGCAAAACAGCGCCCCGCCCGCGAAATCGGTTAGCAGCGGGCGAATCGCGCCGTGCCACACGTCCGCCGAATCGAGCAGCGCCGCCTCGTCGATGACGACGAAATGATACTTGCGCCCGCGCACCATCTCGCCTGATCCCTGCGCCAGCGACCAGCCCTCGAATACGCCGCCCGTTGTCAGTTCCATGCGCCACTCTTTCTCGCGGGCACGATCAACCATGGGGTGCAGCGTGCGATGCAGTTCGCGCCAGACTTCCGTGCCCATACGGTAGGTGGGCGCGAAGTAGGCGACCAGCTTGCCTTCCATCAACGCTAAACAAAGCAGATGCACGGCCACCGCCGTCTTGCCAAAACGCCGCCCGCAGGCCAGCACCTTGAAGCGCGCGGGTGACGTGACGATGTCCTGTTGGGCGGGATGCAGTGTCCGCAGTTGGATGTCGTGCATGGCACGCCTCCGTTCGGGTCAACTCATCGTCGGGGATAGGTGAATGTGATATACGGGGATGAAGGAACACAGCCGCACCGGCTACGGGGGCACAGATCAAGAAAAGAGGGCATTACCTGTGGAGTATGGCGGCGGCGGAACGCACGGGCGAAACAGGGTGAACACGCGGTTCACCCTGAATGCGATTGGATGATCAAGGTCGATGTGGGCGGACACGGCGGTGCCGTGCACCTACGGCATGACCGGGGCAGCTGTCTACCCCTCGCGCAGGGCGTTGATCTCCTGTTCCAGCCAGGCGACCTTGCGTGCCAGTTCGTTGAGCAGCGGGTCGCTGAACTTGCCCGCATCGAGATCGCTGCCCTTGTCGCGCCGGGCGTCCTTGAGCTTCTCCGCGCGTGCTCTGGCTTTCTCTTGCGCCGGAGTCAGTCGTGCCGGGTCGTGCGCCAGGACGATCTGGCGAGCGGTGGCCTGGTCGGGCGTGATGGCACGCCTGCTGAAATGCACCGTGACACCCGCCGGGGAGAGGCTGACGCCGCTGATGATCTCCGGCAGCGCCGCGCGCAGGTCGGCGTCCAAGGCTTCCAGGTTGACGTCCTTGCGGTCGATTGTGATGTCCATCCTAATTCAGCTCCTTACACCAGAACTGCGGGGTGATGTCATAGCCGGTTGTCGCGCCGCCGTAGAGCGTGGCCGTACTCGCGCTGGTCTTCCACTGAAGATCGAAGACCCAACTGCCCGCCGCGATATTGCGGTAGAGGTACACGAACGAGACTGGCATACGGATATTAGTGTTCGTGACGCTCACCACACCCACCAACCCATCATTGCCCAGGCCGAGCCGCGCCCCCGCGCCGCCGTTCAGCGCAGCCTCCACATCAAAGTTGATGATCTGCGACGCAGCGGGGTGCAGCACTGTGCCGTAGAAGCCGATCAGCAGGTCGCCGCCTTTAGTCGTCACATCCAGGCGCAGTTTTGTATTGTCGACATCGACGAAGCTGGTGCTGGTCGTCGTCCAATCCGCGGACTCGTTGCCGCGATACTCGTCCGACACATTGGTCTTCAGAAATTCCAGGTTATCGCGCAGATGGGTGTTCATATCGAGGGCGGTGAGCGCGTCGCCCGTCGCCCAGGTTTTGGGTGTTGTCCAGATCGCAGGCATGGGATGTCCCTTTCTTGTAGTCGATAGTCTTTAGTCGTTAGTCTTTAGTCGTTAGTGGGTAGCCATGAGCGCTCTCGCACGCGTTGGAAGTCCTTTCTCCAGAGGTGCGGTTTCCCGCTGCACCAATACCAGACAACGCTTACAAACCCGTAGCCAATCGCGATTGACGAAAAGCTAACAGCTAAAGACCAACAGCTATCGACATTTGCTTCAATACGCCAGGGCGTGGGTACCATCGGGTTTGTGCCGCCCGATCACGAAATAGATGTCATCCTCGGCGGGTTCCAGCAGCCAGGTGGTGCGATGCAGGCTGCCCCCGGCGCTGACCATGTGCTGCTCCGCGACGATGAAGTAATCCGCCGTGTGTTCCGTCTGCGAGTCGCTGATCGTGACGCGGTTGAACAGCGTCAGACCGAGCACGCCCGCGCCATCCAGCGTCACCGTGCGTACTGCGCCACGGGGGCTGCTGCGCCGTGCCAGTTCGTAACGCGCGATCTGATCAGCCTCGTCGTAGCGCGAGAGCAGCGAGAGGTCATACTCCGCCTGGCGCACGCCATACAGCGCGATACTCGTGCCGTCACTGTGTTCGATCAACAGCGGGTCTTCACGCAGCAGCGGCGTACCGCGCAGCGTCATGCCCGGCGGGATGTAGAAACGCGCGGTCGTATTGTTGCGTACTTCCAGCAGCGCCGCCGTCGCGCCCGCCAGCCGTAGCACCAGCGTCGCCTGCGCCGTGCGATCTGCGCCCAGACCATCCGCGCGCGTGTTGGCCATCCAATCAACGCCCGCGATGGGATGGATGATGTTATACGCGCCAATCGGCTGCTGGTTGGCATCACGATAGCTGGCGATGATCACGCGCGTTTCGCCGGGGTCAAGCGGCAGCGCCTCCTGCGAT
>JAEUQX010000083.1 GCA_016788625.1 Anaerolineae bacterium | reverse complement strand
CTATCCCGGCCCCGGCCTGGGCGGACATTGCATCCCGGTCGATCCGCATTACCTGAGCTGGAAGCTGAAGACGCTGAACTACAACGCGCGTTTCATTGAACTCGCCAGCGAGATCAATACCTCGATGCCCATCTATGTGGTCGATAAGGTCGCCAACGCGCTCAACGACGAGAGCAAAGCGGTGCGCGGTTCAAAGGTAGTCGTGCTGGGCGTGGCCTACAAGCGCGATGTCAACGATGTGCGCGAAAGCCCGGCGCTGGATGTGATCGGCCTACTGGAAGAGAACGGCGCGCACGTCGTCTATCACGACCCGTATGTCGAGAAAATCCGCCTGGAAGGTGACGCTATCATGCGCAGCGAACCGTATTCGGATGCGAAGCTGGAGTCTGACGACTGCGTGGTGATCGTCACCGATCACAGCCTGTTCGACTACGCGCACATCCTGGCGCACAGCCGTCTCGTCGTGGATACTCGCCATGCCACGCCGCCGCATACCGGACGTGCGCGCGTCGTGCTGCTGTAACACGGAGGCTCCGAAGCTGCGGAAGACCTGGTGGATGCCCGGCTGGTCAATTGTTGAAGGACGAGCTGGGCATCTGCTGCGACGCGTCAGGAATCACTCGAACAGCAGCGGTGTGCGGCGCGTAGGAGATTTAGCGCGTTAGTGCGTCGTCGTCTGTATAGCTGATCGTTCTCGCCGCGCGAACTGCCGCCACAACCCGGTGACGAGCAGCAGACCAGCCAGAATCACCCCGAAACCGACAATCTCGTTGGCATGAAGCTGCTCGCCCAGAAAGAGCGCGCCCCACAGACTGCTGAAGAACGGGATGAGCAGCGTCACGCTGGCGGCGGGCGTGGGGCCGGCGCTGGCGATCAGGTGGAAGTAGATCAGGTAGGCCAGCGCGGTCGAGAGCGTCGCAAGCCCCAGCAATGCCAGCAGCGCGACGGGCGTGACGGCCTGCGGTGGCGGGTTGAGCAGTGCCAGCGGCAGTATCAATGCCCCAGCCGAGAGCAACTGCCCGGTCGAAGTCGCCAGCGGATTGACACCCTTGAAGGCTACCTTGCCATACACCGCTGCGATGGCATAGGAGAGCGTCGCGCCGAACATCAGGCCGATGCTGATCAACCGCGCCGTGTCGAGCGCTTCCGGCTGCCAGCCCACGATGATGCCCACGCCAATGATGCCTAGCAGCAGCCCAACGATCTTCGGCAGCGTCAGGCGGTCGTGAATCCACAGGGCGGCGATGACTGCGCTGAACAGCGGCGTGGTGGCGTTGAGCAGTGCGGCGAACGAGGCCGTCAGATGTAACTGCGCGGCGGAGATCAGTGTGAAGGGGATGGCGTTGTTGAACAGGCCGATGAGCAGGAAGCGCCGCCAGTGGGCGCGCCAATCCGGGCGCTGCCGCACGATGCTGGCGTAGATGAGCAGGATGCTTCCGCCGATGAACACACGCGCCGCGACCAGCGGAAACGGGCCGAACAGTGGCACGGCCACGCGGACGAACAGGAACGACGCGCCCCATAGGGCAGCCAGCACGAACAGCAGTGCAGCATCGCGCAGTTTCATGACGAACTCCGATGAAATGCTCTGGAGTGAGATGTTCTGAGCATACGTCCGGGGCGTACCCTGTCGCTATCCGTTTCTTGCTGGATGATTCCGCTTGACAGCGGCGGATTGACGCAGCAGCGCCTATGTTTTGATCGCAGCCTATTCTTGCCCAGATCTTCAATGCAGCGCTTTCGCGACGCCTGCCCTGCGGGGACTGTGCAAAGCGGGCGCGCGCCAGTACAATCCGCGCCCATGAAACGCATTCTCAACCGCATCCCACGCATTGAACTGATCGTTTACGGCTTCTACCTGCTGGTCGCGCTGCTCATCACCTGGCCGCTGATCACCGTCATCGGCACGCACTTCATCGGCTTCACCTTTGGCGACGCCCACGAGATGACGCGCATGAACTGGTGGTTCACCTATGCCCTGCGGACAGGCGCGCCGCTGGTCTTCCAACCCCTGCTCGGCTACCCGGACGGGATGCAGGGCATGGCGCTGTGGGCTGACCCGCTGCAATACTTCCCCGGCTGGTTCTTCGCGCTGTTCATGCCGCCATCGACGGGTTATAACGTCGCCGCGCTGCTGACGCTGGCGCTCAACGGCTGGGCGGCGCAGTGGCTGGTGTGGAAACTGACCGGGCAGCGTGGGGCGGCGCTGCTGGGCGGGCTGGTCTTCATGGCCGCGCCGACGATCCAAGGGCATCTGGCAGGCGGGCACGGCGGGCTGGTGGTGCAGTGGACGCTGCCGCTGCTGGCCTATCACCTGCTGGCGTTGTGCGATATGCTGCCACGCCGCGCGGAGAATCCGCCGTATCGGGCGCACGCCGTGCTGGCGACGCTCTTCTACTTCTGCCTGCCACTCAGCCACACGCTGCAATTCATCTATGCCACGATGCCGCTGGTCGGCACGCTGCTGCTGACTCTCGTCGTTCGGCGGCGTTGGGCGGCGCTGCGGCGGCTGATGTTGGTCTGCATCGTCGGGACGGGGATGCTGTTCGTCTTCCTGCTGCCGACGGCCAGCGCCACGTTCGGCACCAGCGTGTATGTCGAGGCGGGCGGCGGCGTGACCTACAGCGCCGACCTGCTCAGCCTGTTCACGCCTTCGTTCCGCCATCCGATCTACGGTCAGTGGGACTTCACGCATCGCGTGCTGGGCATCAACATCGTCGAAGGCCACAGCTACATCGGCATCGCTGCCGGCCTGCTGGCGCTGTTGGCCGCCTGGAAGCGCCCGGCGCTGCGCTGGTGGCTGCTGCTCGGCGCGGTGGCGTTCGTGCTCTCGCTCGGCCCGCTGCTCAAGCTGTTCGACCAGCCGGTCACGCTGAGCATCGGCGGCTACCGCACGAACATCGTGCTGCCCTGGGCGCTGCTGGCGGATCTGCCGGGCATCAACCTGGCGCGCACGCCGGGGCGTTTCAACTTCCTGCTGGCGCTGGTCGTCGCGGTGCTGGCGGGCGGTGGTTGGGCGCTGGTCAGCCTGGTCGTGCGTCAACCGAGAACGCGCGCCGCGCTGCTGACGCTGATGATGGGCGTGATCCTGTTCGATTATCAGGCCTTCTGGCCGCAGTCGACCTATTCGGCGGTCATTCCCCAGGCCGTGCACGATCTGGCCGAGCGCGACGACGTGCGCGCCGTCTTCGATCTGCCCTGGGATAACCTGCTGGCGGCCAAGCACGCGCTCTGGTTGCAAACCGCGCACCAGCAGCCGATCATCGCCGGGCAGGTCACGCGCCGCACGCCCGTCAGCCCGGCCAAGCTGACGCTGCTGGAACAGGAACTCAATCCGTTCATGCTGGATGAAGCCAGCGTCGATGTCGTCATCCTGCACAAGGACTACGCCAGCGCCGAACTGAGCGAACGTGCCCGCCGCGCCCTGGGCGAGCCGACTTTCGAGGACGCGCAGATCGCCCTGTTTGAGGTGCCGCCGCCGGGCGAGAGTCCCTTCGTCAGCACGATGCCCGCGCAGGTGGATGCGCCGAACCGTCACGAACTGTACTTCTACACGCCCGACCCGGCCTGGGCACTGCTCGACGGCGGCGTGATTGCGGGCGACCGGACGATTACCGCCTACCTCGATGATCAGGTGATTCAGCGCTGGACGCCGGACGATGCGCGCCTGCCCCTGGCGCTGCCGCTGCTGACGCACGGCTATCACACCCTGGTGCTGGAAGCCACGCCGCCCTGCCCGGAGGTCTATGACCCGGCGCTGGCCTGCCAGTCGCTGATGAGCATCGACGCGCTGCGGTTGGGCGAGGTGTTGACGGTGGAGGCGAGCGAGGGGGTGCAGTTCGGGCGCGGTGTGACGCTGCGGGGTAGCGCGCAGCCCGAACCCGGCGAGGTCTGGCTGTGGTGGCAGTTTGACGAGGCGCTGAGCGACCAGGATGTGCGCTTCGTGGTGCTGGTCAACGCGGCGGGCGAGCGCGTGACGGGCGATGACCGTCCGTTGGGCGCGCTGCGGGCGGGCGAGACGCGCGTAGATCGCGTCGTGCTGGATGTTCCCGCCGATCTACCCGCAGGCGACTACCGCCTGTTCGCGGGCTGGTACCGCTACCCCGACCTGACGCGCTTCCCGGTGCTGAGCGCGGTCGAGGGCGCGGCGGACAGCATGGCGCAAGTGGGCGGGTGGTTAGCCGGCGGGGGAGAGTGACTGACCGGTCAATGTCATTCAGCTCATCGCCGCTGCGTTTGCAGCAGCAGCACGCTCGCCAGGATGAACGCCCCGCCGACGAGCTGCACGGGCAGCATTTGCTCGCCCAGGAAGATGGCCGCCAGCAGCGCGGTCAGCAGCGGCTCGACCGTGCCCAGGATGGCCGCGCGCGGCGCGCCGACCTTCTGAATGCCCGCGTTCATGAAGAAAACGGGCAGCACCGTGCTGAGCGTCGCCAGCGCCACGATGCTCAGCCACGTCTCCGCGCCCTGCGGAAGCGCCGCCCCACCGCGCAGGGGCAGCAACACAATCAATGCCAGCATCGCGCCCGTCACGCTGGTGGCGCTGGCGCGGGCTAAGGCCGTGTGCCCACGCAGCAGGCGGCTGCTGAGGATGAAGTAGAAGGCCACGACCAGCGCATTGATCAGCGCCAGCAGCACCCCGGTTAAATCCGAATCGCTCAACCCCACACCGAAGTCCGGCACGGTCAGCACGATGCCGACAGTCGTCAGCGCCAGCGCCGCCCAACCGCGCCCGGAAAGCCGCTCGCCCAGCAAGGCGGAGAGGATCGCCACCAGCGCCGGGTAGGTGTAGAACAGCACGACGTAGGGGCCAGCAGGCAGGCGTTCCAGCCCCCACACCGCCGCCGTCGCCGCTATCATCAACAGTGTGCCCATGCCTATAAGCCGCATATAGGGCAGCGGGCGAGCCGAGTCGCCGCCGCGCATCCGGCTGACGATCAGCCAGAAGATCGGCGCGGCCAGCACGAAGCGCCACAACACGATGTCGAGCGAGTTCATACCGCTGGCCTGGATGGTCTTCACCCAGATCGGCAGCAGCGAATAGCCACAGACCGAGAGGAAGATGTAGAGCGCGCCCGTGCGCTGCTCGCTGCTCATCGTCCTTCGCCTTCCAGCGCGACAGGCGCGGCGGCGCTGTTCTTGCGCTTCTCCGGCGTCGGACGGCGCACTTGCAGCAGCACCACGCTGGCGATCACCAGTGCCCCGCCGACGAGCTGCGCGGGCAGCAGCGTCTCGCCGAGCAGCAGCACTGCCCACAGCACCGTCATCACAGGTTCAATCGTGCTGAGGATCGAGGCCTTCGCCGCGCCCAGGCGCTGCATTCCCGCATAGAAGGCGACGATGGGCAGCGCCGTGCTGAACAGCGCCAGCGCCAGCAGCGCCGCCCATACGGTGGGGTTCGGCGGCAGCGTCACACCGCGCGCCACGAGCAGCACCAGCACGTACAGCAGCGACCCGGTGATGCTCCACGCACCCGCCAGGGTTTGGTCGCGCTGCCCGCGCAGGATGCGGCTGCTGAGCAGGATGTAGGTGGCATACGAGAGCGCGTTCAGGAAGACGAAGAGCACGCCGAGCGGGTCAACCTCGCCCAGGCCGCTGAAGGGATTCGGCACGGTCAGGAAGACGCCCAGCAGCGTCAGCCCCAGCGCGCCCCAGCCGAGCGCGGAAAGCCGTTCGCCAAAGAGCAGCGCCCCCAGCGCTACCATCGCCGGGTAGGTGTAGATCAGCACGGTGTACAGGCTGGCGGGCAGACGCGCGACGGCGAAAAAGGCCAGCATCGCCACCAGCCCGAACAACAGCCCCATCGCCAGCAGACGGGCGCGCGGGGGCGGCGGGCTGCTGGATGCGCGCTTATTGCGGCGCTGCACGGCGATGATGCCCCAGATCACCGGGGCGGTCAGCACGAAACGCCAGATGAGAATATCGAGCGGTGAGTTCAGCCCGTTCTCGTAGACGATCTTGGTGAAGATGGCGAAGAACGAATAACCTGCTGCGGCGACGAGGAGAAGCAGCAGGCCTTCACGCTGCGTATGGTTCATGGGGTGTGTCCTGGTCACAAATACTGAATAAAAATGAGACTGCGTGTTGTCCGCAGTCCCATCGAAGAATCGGCTGAATTGGGGTGCGCTGGCGGACTAGGGCACCAGCGTCGAAGCAATCGCTACCGTATCGACCAGGTTGGTCACCAGGAAGGGCAGGATACCCATGATCAGCGTGCCCGCGAACGAGGCGTAAATCGCCCAGTTGACGTAAGGTGTCGCGCCCTCGGCGGGGTCACCCTCGCCGTCGCGCAGGTACATGTTGACGATCACGCGCACATAGTAGAACGCGCTCACCACGCTGGTCAGCACGCCGATCACCGCCAGCGGGATCAGCCCGGCGTTGATCGTTGCCTGGAAGACGAACCACTTGCCGATGAACCCACCCGTCAGCGGGATGCCCGTCAGGCTGAGCATGAACACCGTCATCATGATCGCCAGCAGCGGACGGCTCTTGGCGAGGCCGATGAAGTTGTCCAGCCCTGTGCCTGTGCCGTCGTCCTTCTCAATCGCCAGCGCGACGGCGAACGCGCCCAGGTTGGTGAACATGTAGCCGAGCAGGTAGATCAGCGCGGCCTGCGTCGCGGCATTGGCAACGCCGCTCGTGCCCGCCGCAGCCACCGCCATCATGATGTAACCGGCGTGCGCGATGGACGAGTAGGCCAACATGCGCTTGATGTTGGTCTGCGCGATGGCGACAAAGTTACCGAGGATCAGCGTCAGCGCGGCGACCACCCAGAAGGCTGTCTGCCACGCGGCGGCGGTCTGACCATCGACAACGGCGAAGGTCGGCAGGCCGACGACCATGATGCGCAGCAGCGCGGCGAAACCGCCCGCCTTCGCACCCACGCTCATGAACGCGGTCACGGGGGTTGGCGCGCCTTCATAGACATCCGGCGTCCACATGTGGAACGGCACAACCGCCACCTTGAAGCCCAGCGCCACCAGCAGCAGACCTGCGCCGAGCAGCAGCAGGAACGCCGACGAGCCGCCTGTAGAGGCAATCGCCCCGGCAGCCTGGAAGATGCCTGGCAGGCTGGTCGTCCCGGTCGCGCCGTAGATCAGCGCCGCGCCGTAGACGAAGAACGCGCTGGCGAACGCGCCCAGGATGAAATACTTCATGCCGCTTTCTTCCGAGCGCGCATCCGGCACGCGGAAGGCTGCCAGCACGTAGAGCGGGATGCTCAGCAGTTCCAGCGCCACGAAGATGATCACCAGATCGTTGGCGCTCGCCATGAACATCATGCCGCTCACGCTGAGCAGGATCAGCGAGTAGAACTCGCCGCGCTCGATCTGCGTGCGCTTCACATAGTCGATGCTCATCAGGATGCTGATGAAAGCCGTGCCCAGGATGATGATGTTGAAGAAGCTGGTGAAACCGTCCGCAACGAACATGCCCAGGAAGGCGCTGCCGCTCTGGTTATAGGTGAACAGGTTGACCACAAAGCTGACGATCACACCCACCAGCGCCAGCCACGCGGTCAGCACCTTGCGGTCGCGCGGGATGAACAGGATATCAACCAGCAGCAGGATGGATGCGCCAAACGCCAGACTGAGCGCGGGCAGCGTCATCCCCAGGTTGAGGTCCGCTATTGTCGGTACTTCAAACATAGTTACCCCTGGCTGCTTAGCGCAGCACCACGCTTGATGCGGCTGTGGTCACGGTCTGCACGAGCTGGTTCACGCTGGAGTCCATCGCGCCGAAGAAGGGCGCAGGCTGAATGCCGATCCAGAAGATCACGATGACGATGGGGATCAGCACGGCCAGTTCCTGCCAGTGCAGTCGTTCCAGGTTCTTGTTCTCTTCGCTTACCACTTCACCCATGAACACCTTCTGGAACATGTAGAGCATGTAGACAGCCGCCAGGATGACACCCAGCGTGGCGAACATTGCGAAGAAGAAGCCCAGGTAGTCGCTGCCGAACGTGCCGAGCAGGATGGTGAACTCGCCGACGAAGCCGTTCAGGCCGGGCAGACCCATGCTGCTGAGCGTGATCACCAGGCTGATGCCGCCGAAGACCGGGAGCACCTTCCAGATGCCGCCGAAAGCGTCAATCGCTTTGGTGTGGCGGCGTTCGTAGAGCATCCCGACGAGCAAGAACAAGCCGCCCGTGCTGATGCCGTGATTGACCATTTGCAGGATGCCGCCCTGGAT
>JAEUQX010000066.1 GCA_016788625.1 Anaerolineae bacterium | reverse complement strand
GCAAGTTCCGCCGTCAGTCACCGACCGCGTGCGGCAGTTGGCGCAGGAGATCGTGACGGGCGCGAACGCCAGCACACCCTACGACCGCGCCAAAGCCATCGAAACCTGGCTGCGCAACAACATCACCTACAACGAGACCATACCACCACCGCCGAACACGCTCGATCCGGTGGAATGGGTGCTGTTCGACATCCGCGAGGGCTACTGCAATTACTACGCCACCGCGATGGTGATGATGCTGCGCACGCTGGGCATCCCGGCGCGCATGGCGGCGGGTTTCGCGCAAGGCACTTACGATGGCGCGCAGAACGCCTATGTCGTGCGCGAACGCGACGCGCATACCTGGGTCGAGGTTTACTTCCCCGGTTATGGCTGGGTGGAGTTCGAGCCGACCGCCGCGCAGGCTCCGCTCAACCGCATCGATGACGCGCCCGCCGGACTGCTGCCGAGCGCGACTCCGGCCGTCACGCCGACGCCGACCGCCACGCCCAGCCCGACGGCTACGCCATCGCCCGACCCTTCGACGGCACAGCCGCAGGGATTGGCGCAGGTGCCTTCGATCACGCCGACCTTCACGCCATCGCCCACCGCGACCCCGGTGATCGTGCCGACGCAGCCGCCGCCGATCACGCCGCGCCAGCCGAGCCTGTTGCAACTGGCGGCACAGGCGTTGGGGGTGGCGCTGCTGGTCATCCTGGCGCTTCTGCTGATCATCGCGCTGATCGTGCTGCTGTACTGGTGGTGGGAATGGCGCGGGATGCGCGGCCTCAGCCCGATCACGCGCGCCTATGCCCGGCTGGAACGCTACCTGAGTCTGATCGGCATCCGCCCGCAGGCACAGCAGACGCCGGACGAACGCCGTCGCCAAATCGTGCGCGCCATCCCGAAGGCTGAGCCACCCGTCACGGCGATCACGCGCATGTACACGGCGGAGCGTTACGGGCGCGGCGCGCGTTCCGAGGCCGAAGTGGAGGCCCAGACGGAGATGGCTGATTCCGCCTGGACGGATACGCGCGGGGCGATTTTGCGCCGCTTCCTGCGCCGTTTCGTACCCTGGATGCGCGGTGGATAAACATCCGACGGCGTGACGACCACGCAAAACCGCTACGGCGGGGTTGGCCGTCGCCCTGACGGAAAGCACTGGCGCGAACACCACGCGCTTCGTCCACGCCCCGCGCGCCCCGCAAGCGGGATTTCCTTCGGTCAGCATCCACGCGCACAAGGACGCTGCCAACAACTGGGAGTACCCGCTGCAAGACGGGTTGGGCAGCGTGCGCGGCGTGGCCTCCAATGCTGCTGCCGTGCTCGAAAGCCGGAACTACGAGCCATTTGGGGCAAGCTTCGGCGCGACGGGCACGAGCCAAACCCCCTACGGTTTCACGGGCGAGCCGACCGACAGCAACGGCCTGGTGTACCTGCGCGCGCGCTACTACAGCCCGGCGCTGGGCGTGTTCCCCAGCCGCGACCCGTTCGAGGGCGTGACGGATAGGCCGCTGAGCCTGAACGGGTACTCGTGGGTCGAGGGGAATGTACCTAACTGGACCGATCCAAGTGGGGAATGTCCTATGTGTTTGGTCGCTGTTGGCCTCGTTGCACTCGCAGGCATCGCAGCAGGAGCTTTCTTGGCATCACAAGTTTCGAGTAATGCTTTCTGTCAAGCAGCTCCTCAATATCCGCCAGGCTATGATCCAGATGAGCCAGATATTCGCATTAGGCCAAGACCACAATATCCAGCAGATCCGCTTTGGTTCATCAGATTCTTGAAAAACGCCGCAGATCTCCTCAGATTTTTACCCTATCTGTTCCCTGAACAGCAGCCTATTCCACTCCCGGATCCACAGCCGCGACCTACCGAAACGCCACAAAAATGCGATTCTACAGTAACCTGAGTTTCGGATAAGTCACGCTGCGTGCGATTTTCGGACGTGCCGTTGCACGTCCCTACAAGTCCGTTCTCGTGTAGGGACGCCCAACGGGGCGTCCGCGCGAACCCGGAGGGATCTAGGCTGTGGCCTAAAACAGCTATCCGAAACTCAGGTTACAGTATATCGCGTCCAAGGAGGCGGTCTGAACAATCCGAACAGCACAAGCTGGGAATACATGCGAATTGCTCTGGATGGAGGATTGGATATTGATTGGTCATTGGTGAATACGACTATGGCAAAGAGGCTCTACGTAACGTTTGACAATCCTGATAGAGCACTTGATTACATTCAATCTAATAGACGAGGAGGGTATATAATCCTATTTCAACTCGACAGTGCATTTGTACAGCGGGTTTGGGCACGCGCCTACTTGCAAAGAGAGGCACCGGAATTCATAGAGTTGTTCGGTCGAGACTTATGGCATGGTACGCCAGATATTGCCGATACGACGAAGAGCTTTTACATTACCCCTGACGGAAGTAAGACATTTACATCCTTTGGGTTGCCATTTAGTACGTGGGTTCCGCAACTCCAAAACGCTATCTGTCCTGGGTCAGGAAGAATTGTTTCGTTTGATAATAGCTACTTTGGATAGGAATTGACAAATGAGTGAAAGCTTTCCAATCTATGATGAACATTTTATTGGAGCGGTTAAATTACATGGAGAGTGGCGTTTTTTTCATCATTTATTAATTGCGTGGATACTTAATTATAGAGATTACGATGACACTTATATCCCAACAGAAAGTGACTGGCGTTATGAGTTAATGAAAGTAGATGAGAAAAATGCTGAAGCGTATGTCCTATTCATGGCAAAAAACGAATTACCAATTGCTCAGATACCTTTTGTCAGGTTAGGAGATTTTCCGATGCAAGCACCGCTTACTTTTGTGGTCAACTTTGATGAGCGGTTATTTGTTAACGGATGGCATGATAACATACCCATCCATGAGTATATACCGCAAGGCTGGAGAGGTATAGAAGACAATCCCTACGACCATATTCCATCTGATCTGAGTTTATTGTGGAACAAGACATAGCGCGGGAGGTGTTCCCCACAGTGTTGGTGAAGCAAAGCTGACAATACAAAATGGTCTGGGCACAGCCTATATAGGTTTTACCCAACATTGCTACCATCGTTGACACCCATATGGCGACATCGGAGTGCCCGCAAGATTGGACACGATTCTAAATGAATTATCGCCTTCCAAGACACTGCACTTCGTGGAAGGATGCGGCCAAGTGTTAGTATTTATTAACCAAATATCTAAGATCACTTGCACATATTTCACCAGGGGATAAACATGACTAGTGAGCGTGACCCAAGACTTGACAAACTGCTCGAACTTCCGATTGAGGCGGTGTTTTCTGCCTTTCAGATCGAACTAAGGTCGCCAATTGGTCTTATGGAATCGTGCGTAGATGAACTAACTAATAAAGATGCAACACCTGCTGATAGAGAGTGGGCATTGGAGACATTAAAGAAATCTATGGCAGTTGTAATAAATTGTTTGGATTTAGCTCGAGACTATCTTGGTGAGCGCAAAAGATAGAGTAGAAAGCAAATGCGTTTCATATTGACGAGGATGTGGACATGACACAAACAACATTCACCGACAATGTGTTGATTGATGGTAGTCAGGATATCAAACAGTTACGGGTTCAGGGGCACACGACCCAGAATCAGGCTCTCCAGACCTGGGAAAACAGCGCCGGTGATACCGTCGTCCAGGTCAGCGGCGACGGGCGACTGTCCGTTGGCGATGATCTGGGCGTTGCAACACCCGATGCGTTGGTTGAAGCGCATCGCGCCGAAACCTCAACCGCTAAGCCTACACGGGGATTTCATTCCTTAGGCCGTGTGAGCGGTGCGCTCGCCAGCCTCGTGCAATGGATCGTGGCTGAGCTGGAGCTGCGCGGTTCGACCGCGATTGATGCGCTCCATACCGCGCTGCGTATTCGCGCCACCAATATGAATACAGGTACGCCAACCGCCAATGCGGAACTGCGTGGGGCCGATGTCGAGGTGGTCAACGATTCGACGGCGGGCGCGGCTGCCCTGACGCGGGCTACTGGCTTGCAGGTGGGTGTGACCAATGCCAGTGGCAAAACGATCACCAATGCGGCTGCGCTGCGCCTCAAAATCACGAATGCCGGAACCATTACAACCCCTTACGCGATTTACAGCGAAGGCCCAGGGGTAAGTGGGAATAGTGTCAAATCCCAATTGCCCGAAGGATATCCAAAACGGCATACCGGGCAAGAGAACAATCCTTAACGATCATAGCGCTCCTCAGGCCAAGCAAGTAGAGAGACGCCCAATGGGGCATCCGGGTCGATGTTCAGACGCATGCGCCGTTGTGCGTCTCTACAAGACCCAGCCTGAATAAGAAGATTGCGTAGGTTACGCGGGTAGGGCGTAGAAGGCCAACGCCACCATCGCGTACACCCCTAACAACATCGCCCCTTCCAGCCAGTTCGACTCGCCGTCCAGCGCGACGAATGCCCCGACCAGCGCGGCGGAAACCAGCGCGATCAGTTCAAAACTGCTGAAGACCAGCAGCAGCGTCTCACCGCCCATGAGCAGGCTGATGAACACCAGCACGGGCGCGACGAACAGCGCCACCTGCAAGCTGGAACCGAGCGAGACCGCCAGGCTGAGTTCCATCTTGTTCTTAATGGCAACCTGCACGGCCACCAGATGTTCCGCCACGTTACCGACCAGCGGCACGATGATGATGCCGATGAACAGTTCGCTCAGGCCGAGCGTCTCGGTGACATGCCCGACCGCGCCAACCAGCACTTCGCTCATCACGACGATACCCAGCGTGGCAACCACCAGCACGATCAGCGATGTGCGCACGCTCCACTTGGTCGCATGATGCGCGGTGGCCGGGTCACGCGTCGT
>JAEUQX010000037.1 GCA_016788625.1 Anaerolineae bacterium | reverse complement strand
GAATGTCGGCTTCAGCGCCTTCATCTCCATCGGTTCGATGATGGATGTGAGCTGGGGCGATCTGATCAGCTATCTTGGCGACGACCCGCAGACCGAAAGCATCGTCATTTACATGGAGTCGGTTGGCGACGCGCGCGCTTTCCTCTCTGCTGCTCGCGAGGTTGCGCTCTCTAAACCCGTCATCGTCATCAAGGCAGGCCGCACTGAAGCCGCCGCCCATGCTGCCGCCTCTCATACTGGCACGCTGGCGGGCAGCGATGATGTACTGGATGCCGCATTCCGCCGTACTGGCGTGCTGCGTGTGGACAAGATTTCCGATGTCTTCTACACCGTCGAAGTCCTCGCCAAGCAACCGCGCCCGGCGGGTCGGCGTATGACCATTCTGACCAATGCGGGCGGCCCCGGCGTACTGGCGACAGACGCGCTAATCAGCGATGGCGGTGAACTGGCGGAACTCGACCCGGCCACGATTGAGAAACTCAATACGTTCCTGCCCGCTGCCTGGAGTCACGGCAATCCCATTGATATTCTTGGTGATGCCGCGCCAGAACGTTATGCCAAAGCGCTGGAAGTCGCCGCTGCCGACCCGAACAGCGATGGCCTGCTGGTCATCCTCACCCCGCAGGCGATGACCGACCCGACCGCAACTGCCGAACTGCTCAAGCCCTATGCCAAGATCCCCGGCAAGCCCGTGCTGGCAAGCTGGATGGGCGGCGCGGTTGTTGCCGAGGGTGATGCCATCCTCGCCAAAGCCAATATCCCAACCTTCGCCTATCCGGACACGGCCACGCGTCTGTTCAACTACATGTGGCGCTACACCTACAACCTCAAGGGCATTTATGAGACGCCCATCCTGCCGCCCACATCCGAAGAACATGATGTCAATCGTGACAGCATCAGCCAGATGTTCACGCGCATTCGCATGAGTGGTCGCAACATTCTGACTGAAGCAGAGTCAAAAGAAGTGCTGGCTGCCTATGGCATTCCGACCATCCCGATGCACATTGCTGCCAGCGAAGATGCGGCAGTCGAGGCGGCGGGGAAGCTGGGTTATCCGGTTGTCCTCAAGCTGCATTCTGAGACGATCACCCACAAGACCGATGTTGGCGGCGTCAAGCTCAACCTGGGCGATGCTGACGCGGTGCGCACGGCCTTCCGCGCCATCCAGAAGGGCGTAACGGAAAAGGCCAGCGCGGCTGATTTCCTGGGGGTATCCGTGCAGCCAATGGTCAAGCTCGACGGCTATGAGCTGATCATCGGGTGCAGCCCGGACGTGCAGTTCGGCCCGGTGATTCTCTTCGGCGCGGGCGGTACGCTGGTCGAGGTGTTCAAAGACCGCGCGCTCGGCCTGCCGCCACAAACGACCACGCTGGCTCGCCGTATGATGGAGCAGACGCGCATCTACACAGCGCTCAAGGGCGTGCGTGGCAAACCACCTGTTGACCTGGCCGAACTTGAGCAGTTGATCGTGCGTTTCAGCCAGTTGATTGTCGAGCAGCCCTGGATCAAAGAGATCGACATCAACCCGCTGCTGGCCTCACATGAGCGCATCCTGGCGCTGGATGCCCGTGTCGTGCTCTATGACAAGGACACCAAAGAGGCTGATTTGCCCCGCCTGGCGATTCGTCCGTATCCTAGCCAATACATCAAACCCTGGATCATGAAGGACGGGCGTGAAGTCCTGGTTCGTCCTATTCGCGCGGAAGATGAGCCGCTGCTGGTCAAGTTCCACGAAACGCTTTCCGAGCGCACCGTCTATCTGCGTTACTTCTACCCGATGAAGCTCAGCCAGCGCGTGGAGCATGAACGCCTGTCGCGTATCTGCTTCATCGACTATGACCGCGAGATGGCGCTGGTCGCCGAACTGCCCGGCGCGGATGGCTCTCCCGAATTGATCGCGGCGGCGCGCCTGATCAAAATGATTGGCACGGAAGAGGCCGAATATGCCATCCTGGTCAGCGATTCGTACCAGCGTCAGGGCTTGGGTACGCATCTGTTGAACCGCCTGATCGAGATCGCTCGGCAGGAAGGTCTCAAGCGCATCGTCGGTTCGGTGCTGTTTGATAACCAGGAGATGCTCCGCCTGACCGAGCGTATGGGCTTCAAGGTGCAGGGGCTGCCGAAAGATGGCGTGACGCGCGTCACCTATGACCTGTAAGCTGAGCCAGATACGGGTGGCCGAGCAACGTTAAGGGCTATTCAAGGGGGCGAACACACCGTTTCGCCCTCTTTTGTTATCGGGTTAAATACCTGAATTGTGCTTTGGGAGAGGAGTGAGACGATGGCGCAGCTACCCATTCAACGGTTAACGCTTTGGAAACAGGGTGTTGGTTACTTTGAACGGCGCGGGCAGGTAAGTGAACGCGAACTTTTGCTCACGGTTCCTCGTTCCGCTACCAACGATGTGCTGAAGAGCTTCAATGTTGTTGTTCATGATGGTGGTCAGGTTTACAGTGTTGACTACGAAACGCCGGAAGACAAACAGCGGGTGCTGGCTGATCTCGCTGTCAAGACCTTTGACCGCTCTAGTCTGGTTGACCTGCTGAGCAGCTTACGCGGCAGCCCTGTCAAGCTGAGTCTGGGCGCAGATCAATCGGCCAGCGGGCGCGTAATCGGCGTGGACACCTCGATTGACGGCGTACAGGTTGTCGTGATTCAGCAGCTTGAGCCGGAGGAACAGCATATTGCCATGTTCCCTCTATCGATGCTGACGGGACTAGAGCTTCTGGACAGCCGGGCAGCCACCGATGTTGGTTTCTTCTTGGATGTCAGCCGCATTGAAGAGAAACGCACCACGTTAACGGTGCGCCTATCCGAAGGCGAACATAACCTCAGTCTGAACTACCTCGCCCCCAGTCCAGTCTGGCGCATGAGTTATCGCCTGGTCCGTATCAGCGATGATCAGGCTGTGTTATCCGCCTGGGGTATCTTTGAAAATTCGCTGGATGAAGACCTGGTAGATGTTTCGTTGACGTTGATGTCTGGTCGCCCGATCTCATTCGTTTACGATCTTTACGAGTCGCGCGTGCCCAAGCGCCCGGAAGTCTCCGATGATACCAGCACGATGGAACAACTTTCCGGCGATCCGCGCGTGCGTGAAGCCATAAATGTGATTTCACACGACCTCAGAACGCCCATAAGTGTCCTGCATTCTTCAGCTCATCTGCTTCGCAAAACGGGCAGCTTGACCGAGCAGCAGGAGAAGTTTGTACACATGATTGAAGACAATGCAACGCGTATGGGACAGCTTCTAAGCGATCTGTTGTCCTTTATGAGTCTGCGTGATGATGGTTCTGCTGATCGCCAACAACTCTCGTCTGGCTACCGCTCCGGGCCATTGGGCGACCTCAAGGTGAGCGGTCAATATTTCTCGCCTGTCATGACCAATAACGCCGAGTCCGAGTACATGACCTATCGCGTGGATAATCCCGTTACGGTGAAGCGTGGGCAGTCCGCGATGGTGCCGATCATCAATGCCCAGGTCGGCTATCGTTCGTTGATTGTTTTCAATGGCGACAAAATGCCCAATCACCCCTTGCGGGTCTGGGAACTGACCAACTCTACCGGATATGCGCTTGAACAAGGTCCTGTGACCGTTGTGGATGACGGTTTTGCCGGAGAAGGTCTGATGCGTTTCGCCGGTGTTGGAGACAGCATCCAGATTCCCTATGCCCTGGAATTCGGCATCCTGGTGAGCGAAGAGATCGAGCGCAGCGACCCGGCGCTCTTCGCTGTTGAGTTTGATGCCGAACGTCGTCAGGCTGTCCTGTCGCGCTCGCAGATTACGACGCACACCTATACCCTGTTAAGCCGCGTTCAGGACGATCAGGTTGTTCTGATTGAACGCCGTGATCCCACGCACGACACTTATCACGAGATGCCGGAAGCTGTCTTCACGGGGCAGGGGCATACCCGTTGGGCGGTATCGGTTCTGGGCAATCAGACAGCCACCTTCCCGGTCAGGATTCGCAGCGTTGTGCAGTCCCGTGAAGATGCTGGTCAGTGGAAAGCTGAGTTTGTTGACGAGCTGCGCACACAGGGCTTCATCTCGGAACAGCGCTTTGCCAGCTTCCAGGCCTTGTTCGAGGCCAAACAGGCACAGGCTGATGCAGCCAGCGAGACGCAGTCTTTGAAGAGTGAACACGACCAGATTCAGGTATTGCAGGATCAGATTCGCAAGAATCTGAACGCATTAGGTGTGTCTGAACGCGAGGCTGCGATTCGTGACCAGTTGTTGACCGATCTGGAAAACAGCGAAAACCGCCGCCGTATCATCCAGGCGCGCACTGTCACACTTCAGCAGCAGGTACAGACGGCTGCCGGCAGTCAGCAGACCCTCATGGAACAGATTTACATGGGCGACTAAGTATTCCGGTGTGAAGTGTGGCAATGGGCGGATATGGGCAGTCGCCCAGAACCCGCTACAATACCACCATGTTACAATCAGAGGCGCATCATAAAGCGCCTCGCTTGTTTCACTTCGCCCAACGTTGATCTGGAAACGCACCATGTCCGACACAATGCCGAGTCCGTCCAAGTGGCAGATCATCGCTGCTTTTGCCGCTGTCTATATCATCTGGGGTTCCACCTATCTCGGCATTCGCTTCGCCATCGAGACCATGCCGCCGTTTCTTATGGCGGGGATACGGTTTCTCATCGCGGGTTCGCTGCTCTTCGGCTGGATGCTGACGCGCACGGATGAGCGTCCGACGTTGCGGCAGTGGCGTTCGGCGTTCATCGTCGGTGGCCTGCTGCTCATGGGTGGCAATGGAGGCGTTACCTGGGCGGAACAGTACGTCCCGTCGGCATTAGCGGCGTTGGTCGTCGCCATCGTTCCGCTGTGGGTGGTGTTGCTCGACTGGTTGCGTCCCGGCGGCCTGCGACCCGGCTTGCCTGTTTTCATCGGCGTGCTGATCGGTATCGGTGGCATTGCACTGCTGGTTGGCCCTGATGAGTTCACCCCTGGCGAAGCACTTGAACCGATTGGCATCATCGCGCTGCTGGCTGCTACGATCTGCTGGGCGAGTGGCACGGTGTACGCGCGCCACGCTCAACAGCCGCGTTCACCTTTCCTGACTACTGGAATGCAGATGCTGGCAGGTGGGGTGCTGCTCACATTGGCGGGAACGCTCAGCGGCGATTGGGCGCGTTTGGATGTGGCTGCCATCTCCGCGCGCTCGTGGGGCGCGTTCATCTACCTGATCTTCATCGGCGCGATTGTCGCTTTCACCGCCTATATCTGGCTGCTGCGTGTGGTGCCCGCCCCGCGTGTGGCGACCTACGCCTACGTCAACCCGGTCGTGGCCGTCTTTCTCGGTTGGGCATTCGCAGGCGAGACCATCACGGGGCGTACCCTGGTTGCGGCGGCTGTTATTATCGGCTCGGTCGTCATCATCAACACGTATCGCTACCGTCGAGCCAATGGGTGATGAATGGTCTCAGACGGTCTTAAGATGGGCTATCTGCTTCTCATAGAATGAGTGAGACGCGCTGGATGTGCGTCTCTTCATTTCCGCCGAGGTTTGCATGTCATTTCCACGTCTGTCTTCTCCCGCTGCCGGGCGCATGGTCGCGTCTTTTGCTGCTGTATATCTGTTATGGGGATCGAGCTATCTGGCGATTCACTTCGCGTTAGAGACGCTGCCGCCTCTTCTTGCCGCCGGGATGCGTTTCATCACAGCGGGTTCGCTGCTGTATCTTCTGGTGCGGCGTGGTGGCGCGCGACCCCCGACACGTTTGCATTGGCGTTCCACTTTTATCACCGGGACGATCATGTTCTGCGTGGCGAATGGCAGCCTGATGCTGGGACAGCGCAGCATTCCTTCGGGCGTTGCTGCCACTGTTAATGCGCTTGTGCCGCTGTGGTTTGCCCTGTTGGGTTGGTTGTGGCTGGCTGAAGATCGCCTGTCGCCGCGTGTGATTATCGGGCTGGTGACGGGTTTTGGCGGCGTGGCGCTGCTCGTCGGGCCGGGCGAGAGCGCGGGTACGATTGATGCGACGGGTGTTTTGTTCGTGGTGTTCTCAACTCTCAGTTGGACATTCGGTTCCCTGCTTTCGCGCAAGCTGCCGCTGCCGGACTCGCCGCTGCTCACTGCTGCGATGAATCTGCTCACAGGCGGTATTATGCTGCTGCTCGTTTCGCTCCTGACGGGGGAGATTGCCCGGCTGGATGTGGCCGCGATTTCCGCGCGTTCGGTACTGGCGGTGCTTTATCTGGCGCTGGGGCCATCGCTCACCGGGTTCAGTTCGTATATGTGGCTGCTGGCGAATGCGCCCGCTAATCGCGTAGCGACTTACGGCTATGTCAATCCGATGATCGCCGTCTTTCTCGGTTGGCTGCTGGCCGGAGAAACCTTGACGCCTGAAACGTTGCTGGCTTCAATCGTAATCATCGCTTCAGTCGTCCTGATCACGACTGCGCGCAAACCGAAGGCCGCAGCCGCCCCACCGCTGACTATTCGCGCCCGGCTGCGGGCGTTGGCGCAGCGCACATGAGGATGAACACATGACAGCAGGCTATTCCGGCAAGCCGCTCGCGCAGAAGTTGGGTATCAAGTCGGGGATGCGGTTGATTATCCTCAACGCACCTGCCGATTACGCGACGACGCTTGGCCCGCTGCCCGATGGTGTAAAGCAGGCAGACGACCTCGCCGGCACGTTCGACTGCATTCACTACTTCACGCAGGAACGCGCAGCCTTCGAAGCGGAATTCCCCGGTCTGCGAGATGCTACACGTATGAATGGGATGTTGTGGGTATCCTGGCCGAAGAAAGCGGCCAAAATGGAGACCGACCTGGACGAGAATATCATCCGTGAGATCGGCCTCGGTTTTGGCATGGTGGACGTTAAGGTTTGCGCGGTCGATGAACGGTGGTCAGGTCTGAAGTTCGTCTACCGCCTAAAAGATCGGACTTAAGCACGCCGCCAGAACGGGATCGTCACTCGCAGCAGGTCAATATCGTAAATCGATTGATGCTGCGGGTACAGCGCCGCAAACCCCTCGACAAATGCCAGGATTGCGGCCTTCTCCTCAGTCACGAACGCTGCCGCTCGTCGCGAAAAGTAATCGCGATGCTCGCCGCTGAAGTAATTGGCGACATGTTCATCGCGCTGCGGCGTCAGGCTGAATAACACATTGTCGGGCAGCGAGTCGATCTCGTCATGGTGATACAGCGCAGCCAGCATGAACACGGGCGCATAGTAGCGGAACGTCTCCGGTGTCAGCAGGAAGATTTCCCAACGGTGCTTGTGCAGCACATCCAGCTCGACCTCTGTCCAGTGCTTGCCCCGCAGCGCGTCGGCAATCGAGCGGCCATAGCGCGCATAGGCCGCCACACGCTCATCGCCGGGGTAGGGCGTCTCGGCAAAGGCCGCGCGAATCTGTTGTTCGGTGCCGTGCAGAATGTCGGCTGATTCGGGTGGATACATCTACCTACATCTCCAGGTAATCACGCAGTTGGCGGCTGCGCGTCGGGTGACGCAGTTTACGCAGCGCTTTCGCTTCGATCTGGCGGATGCGTTCGCGGGTCACGCCCAGATGCCGTCCGACCTCTTCCAGGGTGTGGTCTTGCCCATCTTGCAGCCCGAAGCGCATTTCCAGTACCTCGCGCTCGCGTTCGCTCAGCACTCCCAATGCCGAACGGATTTGCTCCTTGAGCAGTTGGCGGCTGGCGGCGTCCACCGGCCCCAATACCTTGTCATCCTCGATGAAGTCACCGAGCAGGCTGCTGTCTTCCTGACCGATGGGCATTTCCAGGCTCATCGGCTCCTGGCTGATGCGCATGATCTTGCGGACTTTTTGTGCGGCGCGGCGCAGCTTGCGTTGCAAACCGGGATCCATGCGCTCTCCGCTGCGGCGGATGAAACGAATGGCCTCGGTCTCGTCCATCGTCAGGAAGTCCATTTCCAGGGCGATCTGTTCGGCGCTCGGCTCGCCACCCAGCTCCTGAATCAGGTCACGCTGCACGCGCATCAACTTGTTGATCGTCTCGACCATATGCACCGGGATGCGGATGGTACGCGCCTGGTCGGCAATCGCGCGGCTGATGGCCTGGCGAATCCACCACGTCGCGTAGGTGCTGAACTTGAAGCCTTTCGTGTGGTCGAACTTCTCCACCGCGCGCAACAGGCCAATGTTTCCCTCTTGAATCAGGTCGAGGAAATTGATGCCGCGCCCCATATAGCGTTTGGCGACGCTCACGACGAGGCGCAGGTTGGCGCGCGTCAGCGCTTCGGCTGCTGCTTCGGCCTGCCGTTCCACCTGATCGAAGGTCTGCGGTAGATCGTCTATCACATCCGCATCGCTCGTCAACATTCCGTGGAAGTCTTCACTACTTGGCAGCGCCGTGTGCTGCTTGTAGTAGGTGCGAACCTGCACCAGTACGCCGAGCGGGATGAGATAGAAACCCTGAAACACGTCGAACAGTCGCCGCGCCAGTTCCGTCCACAATTCGTCGCGGCCCCACTCGCGCTGCCGCAGGTACTCGCGCACATAGGACTTGCTGTCGCTCTCCCAGTTGTCGCTGATCAGTACGACTTCATCGATCAATGCGCGCAGGTTCGGCGGCTCAACGCTGAAGGCCATCGCGCCGTCCAGCACCTCATCCCAGTTGCGCTGAATGTGCTTGTAGGCCAGTTCGACCACGCTCACCGGGTCGGGCAGTTCGATGTTGTCTTCGAGTACATCCACCTGTGAGAGCGAATCACGGATGCTATCCAGCAGGTGTTCGGCGGCGATCTGCGTGCTCAACCAGGTTTCCCGGTTGGTATCCAGCAGCGGCACTTGCCCGATTTCCTTGAGGTACATCCGTACCGGGTCATCCGCCAGTGCAGCCGCGTCTAGCGACAGACTCTCGTTGAGCAGTTCCTCATCATCCAGGTCGTCCAAGTCGGCGTCTGGCTCGTCCATGAGCAGATCGCCATCGTCCTTCGTGCCGCCGTCAAAGAGGCCGTCGTCGTCATCAATGGACTCGTCTTCGACTTCGAGTTCCTCGTCGTCTTCGACCTGCACCTTTGGCATCTCCTGCGAGTCGTCACGTGGGTTGCGTGCGGGTTTCGCGCGTTTCTTCGTCATAGTCCCCCCTGCGGCATTTGTTTCATGAGTTCGGCCTCGATCAGCCCTTTGGCCGTGCTGGACAGGGCGATGTGGTATTGAAAGTGATCTTCGTTGTCCGGGTTGTCGTCACGCTGCACGTCCATCTGCAGGAAGCACAGTTCTTCGCGTTCACGTTGCAGCCGCCGTGCGCGCAGCCGCAGCGCTTTCTCGATCAATTCGGCGTGATAGTCAATTGGTCGCCGATTGTTTTCCCAGATTGACAGCAAGTCTGCTGACAGGCCGTTATTCACCCGTGTCCGCACGCCGTGCAGTTCATCGGCCAGGATAGTAGTCAGTGCGCTGTGCAGCGCCGGGTCAGCATTTTCCCACACATACGCCAATGGGTCGAGGTCGTCCTGTTCCATCGCGGCCAGGAAGGTCTGCATCAACGCCCGCATCTCGGTTTGCGTGAAGTCTTCTGCGCCCCAATCCGCCAATGGGCCATTCTGGAGTTCGCGGCGCGACGCGGCAATCTCGCGCAATTTGCGGTTGACTGCGTAGTAGGAGTCTGGACGCTGGAACAATGCCCGCAGGCAGTACTGCTCCATCGCTACCTCGGCGGCCTTGCGCGGGCTGCGGACTGCCGCTCCACGTACTACCGTTGCCACCTGTACATAATCGCTGTCTTGCGACTCAATCGGTGGCAGCCCGCTCTCATCAAAGTCCAGCGGTGGGTAGTCTGGCGGCTCTGAGTCGTCGAAGGGTTTGGGCGAGCGCGGTGCTGTTTTCGGCGGCTGCGCGAAGATGATCTGGCGCTGTTCATCTGCCCAGGCCAGCAGGTCGCGTTCGACAATCCGCAGTCGCAGTGCCAGCTTCTGAATGTTGTCTTTCTTGTAGAGGTCGTTTTCAGAGGCGACAAGCATGGGCAGCAGTCGCCGCGCCACCGCCTCGCGTTCTTGCAGGCTGGCGTTCGGCGGGAGGGCTGCCATCTCCATCTCAATCACAAAGTCCGCGACTGGCATCGCTTCCGCGACCAGCGTTGACCACTGCTCCGGCGTTTCGCGGATCAGCTCGTCCGGATCTTTCGCGCCGGGGATGTGCAGCACACGCATGTCGAGCTGAAGGTGTCCGGCGTAATCGGCCTGCAGCGTCGCCCGCGCTGTCTCCAGGCTGCGTCGTGTGGCGTTCTGCCCGGCTGCATCCGAGTCCAGCGCCAGGATGACCTTGCGCGCCATGCGCGACAGCAGGCGGATTTGCGTCTCTGTCATCGCCGTGCCCATCTGTGCGACGACATTGCGGAAGCCTGCCTGATGCGCCTGAATCGCATCCATGTAGCCTTCGACGATCACCGCCGTTTCGCTTTCGCGGATCGTGCTTTTCGCCACATCCAGCCCGAACAGCGTCTTGCTCTTATCGAACAGCGGGGTCTGCGGCGAATTCAGGTACTTAGGGTTATCCTCGGCGGCCAACGCTCGTGCCCCGAACCCGATCACCCGCCCGCGCTCATCGCGTATCGGTATCATCAGACGGTTGCGGAAGCGGTCATAAACGCGCCCGTTGTCGTTACGGACAGCCATGCCCGTCTCGACGATCTGATCTTCGCTGTACCCCAACTGCTTGAGGTAATCGAGCATGGTATTCCAGCCGGGCAGGGCGTAGCCGATCTTGTACTGTTGAATGGTCTCGTCTGTGAAGCCGCGTTTCTGGCGCACATAGGCCAGCGCCGCCGCCGCGCCTTCGTCTGCAGTGTTCAGCAGCGCGTCGTGGAAACCGTCCGCTGCTGCCTGCATCAACCCGCGCAGCGTGTCCAAGCGATCATCACGCTGCTTTTCTTCCGGCGACCGCTGCCGCACTTCAACGCCTGTCAGCTTGCCCAGTTCCTGCAGCGCCTCGGTGAACGTCCAGCCGTTTTTCTTCATGGCGAACGAGATCACGTCGCCGCCCTCGGCGCACTGGCCGAAGCAGCGCCACGACTGTGTGTCCGGGTTGACGACGAAGCTAGGCGTGCGCTCATTGTGGAATGGGCAGCACGCCTTCCAGGATTTGCCCGCGCGTTTCAGCGGTGCGTACTGCTGGATATAACTCACAATATCAAGTCGGGCTTTGATCTCGTCCGCTGCCGACATACAACCTCACCTCTTGCCTGTGTTGTGCATTATACGTATGTGCAAACACTCATGCAACTCGATTTCGCGGACTGTAACAGATTGCAACTCAGGGGAATAGTCGTTGTTGAGGTGCTACTCCATCAGCTCTTCCCATTCGGTCATCGCCGTGTGCAGATCGGTCTCCGTCTGCGTATATTCTGTGCCCAATGCTTGGACGCGCGCCGGTTTGCCTTCTGTGCTGGCCTGCGTGATCGCGGCGGTCAGGTCGTGCAGCCGCTGCTCCAGTTCGTGGATGCGTTTTTCTACCTGGGCGACGCGCTTCTCAAGCTGATATGGGTTCAGACCATGTTTCTTGCGCGCGGGTTCGGGGCTGTTTTTCGTTGGTGTGCTGTTTTTGCCATTCGTGGTGCTGGCTGCCGTCGCTGTGGTGAGTTCTTTCGCCTGTCGCGCCGCTACATACTCGCGGTAGGTTCCTTCGAAGACCTCCAGTTTGCCGGGGCTGGCCGCCCAGATTTGCGTTGCCAGCGCCTCGATCAGGTAGCGGTCATGGCTTACCAGCAAGATCGTGCCATCGAACGCCGCTAGCACATTTTGCAGGATTTCCTGGCTTTCGATGTCCAGGTGGTTGCTCGGTTCGTCCAGCATCAGGAAGTTTGCGCCAGAGAGCGCCAGGCAGGCCAGCGCCACCCGGCCTCGTTCCCCGCCGGAGAGTGTTTCAATCGGGCGGAAAACATCATCGCCGGAGAACAGGAATTTGCCCAGGAAGTTGCGCGCGTCTGCCGGGAGCATCGGCTTGATACGCGTGATTTCGTCGATGATGGTGTTCTTGGGATTCAGCAGTTCATGTGCTTGCGCGAAGTAACCAAGCTGCACCGATGCGCCGATCTGCACCTCGCCTGCCAGCGGCGGCAACTGTTGCAGCACAGTCTTCAGAAATGTGCTTTTTCCCACGCCGTTCGGCCCGATCAGCGCCGCAACCTCGCCGCGCCACAGTGTGATGTCTGGCGACTGAAACAGCGGGGCAGGGGCATCGCTGTAACCCACCGCCAGCCCGCGCGTCATCAGTACCTTGTTGCCGCTGCGGCTCGTCACGCCCATGTTCAGGTTCATCGAGCGTCGTTCGCGTGGCCGTGTCAGCAGCCGTCCGTTGCGGCGCATCGTCTCCAGCCGCCGCAGTTTGCCCTTCGCCTGGCGCGTGTTTTGCCCGGCGATGTTGCGGCGGATATATTCCATCTCTTTCGCAAGGAACTCCTGCTGCGCTTCGAATTCCTTGAGTCGCCGTTCATAACGTTCTTCGCGCTGCTGTACGTAATGGCTGTAATTACCGCGATACGTTTCCAGCGTGCCGAAGTCCATCTCCCAGACCGTACTGGCGAATTCGTCCATGAAGTAGCGATCATGGCTCACCGCGAGCACTGCGCCAGGGAAGTCGTGCAGGAAGCTTTCCAGCCATTCCACCGCTGCGATGTCCAGGTGGTTGGTTGGTTCGTCCAGCACCAGCAAATCGGGCGAGTCCAGCAGCAGTCGTCCGAGCAGCGCGCGCGTTCGCTGCCCGCCGGAAAGCTTCGTCAACGGACGTTGGTAATCTTCTGGCGAGAAGCTCAGACCTTGCAGGATCATCCGGATGCGCGTCTCGTAGGTATAGCCGCCCGCCAGTTCGAAGCGCTGCTGCAAATCGCCATACTCCGCCAGCGCCGTATCGTGCGTCTTCGGATCGGCCATCTCGTGTTCCAGCTTTTGCAGCCGCGCCTCCATACGCCGAAGATCGCTGAAGGCGTTGAGCATCTCTTCCCAAAGGGTGTGGCTGCCCGCCAGTTCCGGACGCTGGGGCAGAAAACCGATTCGCAGACCCCGGCTCATGCTGACGCTGCCTTCGCTGGGAGTTTCCTTGCCGATCAAAATCAGCAGCAGGGTGGTCTTGCCCGCACCGTTCGGCCCCACCAGGGCGATACGTGCTCTGTGGGGAATTTCTACGCTGATGCCGCTGAAGATGTCTTCCGGCCCGAATGATTTGGCAAGGTTGTTGGCCGTCAGCAGGGACATGGGTGTTCACCGGGGTTCTCTATGGACACATCAACGCGGATTATAGCATGGCGTCACTGCCCTGTTGAAGGTTGTGACACAAGATGTAAGAGTAACCGGCTTGGGATTTGTCCCGTCAAATCAGAGTAAGGTCAACCCGCTTCAGCGGCCTTCCGCGCGATGCTCACGCAGGGCTTGCGGTTCGTCGGTCAAGCCTCCGCCGCGTACCGTTGCGCCAATGACCAACCCGGCGCTGACCAGTACCAGATTCTTGATGATATACTGTCCCTCCAGTGTCGGTGCAATGGGGAACCGCCCCCAGGTTTCCGCCGGGAACAGTGCGAGCGGGGTGATCGTGCCCAGCATTTGCACGAAGAGCAGCAGCAGCGTCACGCGCATGAACCGCCCGGTAATCAGCCCCAGCCCGATCAGGCATTCCCACAGCGCCAGGAGTGGGCGTGAGATTTCGGGTGGCACGATGCCGAAGGTTAGAACCGAAATGGTGCGAGTCGCCAGTTCATCTGCCGGGCTGAGTCCTGGTACGAACTTGATGACCCCAAACCACAGAAACACAATACCAAGACTCACACGCAGCAGCAGAATGCCATGTTCGGCCATCCAACGGGTGATCGTACGATCCAGGCGCTCAAAACGCCGATACCAAGCTGACATAGACAGTCTCCTCAACTCGTGATTAGATTGTGAAGACTGTAACAAGTCAAGGTGAGTAGCAGATGAAGCGCGCATTGCACTCGCCATAACGCACCCCTATAATGCTGCAACTTGCCCTCAGCAGGTGCATACACCACAAAAGCTGGGTGCAAACAGTCGAGGAGAATTTCGATGAGTTATGCCAGAACGATCATTCAAGCGCGCGATGTTGCAAAAGAACTGCCGATGGGCGCGCACGTCATTCATGCGCTGCGCGGCATCAACATGGACATCTATGCTGGCGAAATGGTCGGCATCGTTGGGCCTTCAGGCAGTGGTAAAAGTACGCTGCTCGGCATTATCGGCGGGTTGGATACGCCCACGCATGGCAGCATCGCCATTGATGGCGTGGACATCACCCACATGAACGAAGACCAACTCACAGAAATCCGCAATGAGAAGATCGGGTTTATCTTCCAGTTCTTCAATCTCATCCCCACGTTGACCGCGCTGGAGAATGTCGCACTGCCGGTTCAATTTGCTCGCAAGTCGCGGCATCAACCGGAAAAACGCGCCAAAGAACTTCTGGGTATTCTTGGCTTGGGCGACCGCCTGCACCATCGTCCATCAGAACTTTCCGGTGGGCAGCAGCAGCGTGTCGCCATCGCGCGCGCCCTGGCGAACAACCCGCCTCTACTCCTGGCCGATGAACCGACAGGAAACCTGGACAGCGAATCCGGTGCAACAGTCATGCAGGCGCTCCAGGATATTCGGCGCGAAGGTGGCACAACGGTGGTCATCGTCACGCACGATACCACTGTGGCGCGGCAAACCGACCGCATCATGACGCTTGTTGACGGGAAGATCGCGGATGGCATTCATATCAACGGGCGTTGAAGCCTGACATCAGGTCGCGGCTTTATGCTGGACTCGCTCGCAGAATCTTCTACAATGAAAGCAATCCACCACCAGACAGGATCAGTCGATGAAAGCGGATTTCGCGCTTGATTATGACGTGCTGACTGTTGAACAACCGCATAAGCTCTATCTCATGGCACGGCTGACCTCTGGTCCGGCGCCAGATCACCTGCGACGGCGACCGCTGAACCTGAGCCTGGTGATCGACCGCAGCGGCTCGATGGCGGGTGAGAAAATCGCGTATGTACGGCAGGCCGCACAGTTCCTCGTACATAATCTCGGTGCGAGCGATTCCCTTTCGGTGGTGCTCTACAACGAAAATGTCGAGACGCTGGTCGCCGCTGAACCTGTAACCCACAAAGATGCGATCAACCAGCGGCTGAACCAGATCAGAGCCAGCGGTATGACCAACCTGAGTGGTGGATGGTTGCAGGGCTGCACGCTGGTTGCCGAGCATATGCGCGATGATTTCCTGAACCGCGTCATCCTGATGAGCGATGGGCTTGCCAACCGGGGTATTACGGATGGGCATAAGCTCGTGGCTTTAGCGCGGCAGAAATATGAGCAGAACGTCAGCACAACCACGATGGGGCTGGGCGCGGACTTCAACGAAGACCTGTTGATGGCGATGGCTGATGCGGGCGGCGGCGCGTTCTACTTCATCGAAAGCCCGGAAGTCGCCCCGATCATCTTCGAGGAAGAACTGCGTGGACTACTAAGCGTGATCGGACAGAATCTGATCGTAACCATCGACGTTGGCGATGAGGTGGAGCAGGTTATCCAGCTTAACGCCTACAATATGCAGATCCAGGGTCGCAGTACCACCTTCAGCATGGGTGATGTTTTTGGCGACGAAGTCAAGACCCTGATGCTGGAACTCCTGATTCCTGCCCTTCATGAAGTCGGCCAGCGACAGATTGCAACACTTCATTTCGAGTACGACGAGATTCTCGATTCCAGCGTGCAGCACCACGTCATGGAACTTCCCGTGATCGTCAATGTCGCGCCGCAAGCACAACTACCTGCCGCCCCGAACAGCGAAGTACGCCGTTCGATGCTGCTGCTCAAGGCTGCCCAGGCGCGCCGAGAAGCAATTGCCGCCGCTGACCGAGGTGATTACGCACAGGCGTCACAGGTCTTGAAGCAGGCTGCCGAAGCCATCAACCAGGAAGCCATCGAAAGCGAAGACTTGCAGGAAGAACAGCAGGCATTGGAGCGCCAGGCCCATGAAATGGAGCGTGGCAAGGACTACTTCGACAACTACAATCGCAAAACGATGGCAACCCAGGCGATCTACACGATGACCGACCGCCACGAGAGCACACAGTTCCTCCGCACGCGCGAAATCGAACGCATGTTGCGGATGCCTCCAGTTGAAAAAAAGCCCGGCGTGCCTCCGACACATTTCACCTACCAGGATAAGACGACGCCGCTGCAAGCGGATCTGATACGCATTGGGCGGGCGCAGCAGAATGAACTGATCCTGAACGCCAAGAACATTTCACGCTTTCACTGCCAGATCAAACGTGAGGGCAGCCAGGTTGTGATCGAAGACCTGGGCAGCACCAACGGCACCTTCGTCAATGAAGTATTGATCAAGCAACCGCACGTCCTGAGCGTTGGAGACGTTGCGCGGATTGGTCAGGAAACGATTCTATTTCACGACAGTCCCACATCATGAGGTCAACCATGAAGAACTCTGAAACGTACGCCGTCGAAGTTGCCGGGGTGAAACGCGAGCTGCGCCTGTTTGAAATCAAGCCAGGCGTTCGCATTGCCATCCTGAATATCCTTGGCGACACAGAACTGGTCAACGCCGTCACCCGGGAACTCGCCCCAAAGATCAGCGCGCAGCAGCCGCAGGTGCTTGTCACGGCAGAGACGAAGAGCATCCCGCTGGCACATGCTCTTTCCGAGCAGCTCAATAACATGCCCTATGTAGTGCTGCGGAAAACCTACAAGCCATATATGGGCGATGCACTGCAATCGGAGACCTTGAGCATTACAACGGGCGCGGAGCAGACGCTCTATCTGGATGAAAAAGATCGCGGCTTGGTATCCGGCAAAAAAGTCGTCATCATCGATGACGTGATTTCGACTGGCAGCACGCTGCAAGGGATGCGCCTGATCATGAACAAGGCAGGCGCGCAGATCGTAGGAGAAGCTGCGATCTTCACGGAAGGCGACCGCGCATCCTGGTCAAACATTATTGCGCTCGGCCACCTGCCTGTTTGGGTGGATAGCAATTCGTAGACAGTCAGGCGTTACCAGAACTGCCCCCAGGGGATTTGCCAGGCCGGGGCATAGAGGCTGAACCAGATCACCCCGCCAATAAGATGCAGCAGCAGGGCGGCGCTGCCGACCCAGAACGCGCGTGGATAGGCGCGTGGGTGGCTGTGCGCGAGTCGTGCCTGATTCTGCGCAAAAAAGAAGCGCGTTGACGTGACGAACAGGACAAATGAGGCGATGCCAGCGCTCCACAGCCAATTGCCTGTCCCGGCTACGCGCCCATTGCTGCCCTCTACCAGCAGGTAAGCATAGGCCGCGCCGATGGCGAACATCAGCCAGGCCACATTCAGCGGCAGATCGCGGCGCGCGCTGCGCCAATAACCCAGATAGACGCACAGCGGGAACAGGATTGACAGGATGAACTTCGGCAGCACCCAGATCGGCGACGGGCGGTTGGCGAAGAAATGAAACGGGACGAGCATAATCTGTGCCTGACGTGGCCCGTTGGTGAAATTGAAGTTGAACTGAATCGCCAGGATGACGACCGCTGGCGCGAAAACATAGGCCACTAGCCATACCAGGCCCATCCGCCGCGTGCGATAGACCTGGGAGGCAACGATGAGCAGGAGTGCAGGCAGCAGCACAACCGTATAGTTCGGTTTCGAGAGGGTGCTGAGCGCGGTCAGAACCGCCACTATCGCGCCGTCGCTGACGGACACGCGCTCTTTGCGCAGAATCGTGATGATCTGCCAGAACAGCAGCAAGGCGATGGGTTGGAGCAGGATGTATGTGGGATTGTGATAGACCGTGATGAAGATGTAGCCCCAGTAGAAACTGGTGTCTGGGCGAAAGAGTGTCACGGGCGCAGCGATCATCAGGCCGAGTGCGAGCAGTCCTGACGCCACCGCCCGTCGTTCGACGCTGAGGCTGCTCAGCACGCGCAGCAGCATACCGAACAGGATCAGACTGAGCGCGACATAACACAGCACAGCAGTGATATGTCCGGCGAGGGTGTAATCGCTAATGAACAGTACCTGCTTGACCAGGATGACCAGCCATTGGAAGGCAGGATGCGCCAGGCGGTATTGGCCTTCTTCGGCAATGCGGCGTGCGCTTTCGATGTGCCAGGGGTAGTCGAGCGTTTGCGGCATGACGTAATAGACGACGGGTGTGAACAGTCCAACAACGACAACGATCAAGGTCAACATCACCAGCAGGGTGACGAGACGTTGATTACTCCCTGATACAGCAATCTTCCTCGAAGTCGCAGTCATGTACGCTCACTTTCGTGTGTGACGACCCCACACTACTATAACGGTGAACAACAAGGTGATGAAAGGGCTGGCTGAGGAGTGGATTTCCATCTATTTCGTCAATTGTTTATAACCGAAATCAAGCCTTCCTGGGGTTGCCAAACGTTTGTTCGGGTAGTATAAATCACTTAAGTTTTCGTTCGCGGCGTATGCCTGGTACAACTTCAAAACGCAGATGACGGGCGGGTGCGGCAGTGCCACACCGAAAAGTACCCTTGGGTTGTGTTTTGGCAATAGCCTGGCTGCGACACCGTTCTGCAAATGGAATAAACACCATTATGATTCAAGCCAAACATTTCATCGCAATTGCCGGAAATATTGGCGCTGGCAAAAGTACCTTAACCGCCATGTTGAGTGAGGTTTTCGGTTGGGAGCCGTTCTACGAAGCGAATGCTGAAAACCCCTACCTGTCTGATTTTTATCAGGATATGAAGCGCTGGAGCTTTCACTCGCAGGTTTTCTTCCTGGGCAAACGGCTGGAACACCATCACCAACTGTTGCAGCACCCTGGCAGCGTGGTGCAGGATCGCACAGTGTACGAAGACGCGGAAATCTTCGCCCGTAACCTGTATGAACACGAGAATATGGCTGAGCGCGATTATGATGCTTACCGCCGCCTTTATGAGGCCGTCAGCGCTTTTTTGCCGCCTCCGCACCTGCTGATCTATTTGCAGTGCAGTGTGGATACGCTGATGTCGCACATCGCCAAGCGCGGGCGCGATTATGAGCGTAACATTTCCCCGGATTATCTGGCGCGCCTGAACCGTCTGTATGACCGCTGGATTGACAACTGGGTCGCCTGCCCGGTTCTGCGAATCAACATGGATGACATAGACTTTCAAGGCAATGCCGCCGATTTCGCGGCGATTGTTGAGCAGACCCGGTCGGCGCTGAAACAACCGCTGATGGTTGACGCCTAAGCGAAGACGATAGCCTATCTACTGAGCATCCGCTAGAATACTGCTTTGTTTGACGGCTTGAGCATCACGCTAGGATGACCATAATGGCAAAGCAGTTGGCGAGTATGATTCGCAGCGGTTTCAAGGCGCTTGGACTGGATGTCAAACGACACCAGGCTGTTGACCCCAATATGGCACTGTATCGTTCCCTGTACCCCCAAGACAGCCTCGAACACCGCCGTTTCTACAACGTTGGCGCGGGTTTGTTCCGTCACCCTGCGTGGACCAATATTGACCACTACAGTGATTGGTACAAGGGTAACGTGACCGATATTGATTATGACCTCGAAGCGCTCACCCCAATCCCGGTTGAAACTGCTTCGGCGGAAGTTGTTTATACCAGCCACACGGTCGAACACATCACCAACGCCGCCGCGCAAAATATGTTCAATGAAGCCTTTCGGATGCTCAAACCAGGTGGGTACTTCCGCATGACGACCCCCAACATTGACCTGGAACACCGCGCCTATCGCGAAAATGATCGCCATTACTTTTTCTGGATTGAGCGTTACTCTAAGCAGCCGGAGATGGAGCGCGCCAAGGTCAAGACGCCGCTCAATCAGGCCTCTATCCAGCAGATTTTCCTGCTGCACTTTGCCTCCAATGTCAGTACGCTGCATAGCGATGGGGCAGTACAGCGCATCAGTGATGAGGAGCTTGATCGCGTATTTCGTGAATTGCCCTATGAAGCCGCGTTGGATTACTGCACGGGCAAAGTCGATCTTGCTGTACATAAGAAATATCCTGGCAATCACATCAACTGGTGGAACAAAGACAAAGCATTCCGCATGTTGCAGCAGGCTGGTTTTGAGAAGATCTATCTTTCTGGGCATGGGCAGAGCTTTTGCCCAGTGATGCGCGATACAAATTACTTCGACAATACCCACCCCAAGATCTCCCTGTATGTCGAAGCAATCCGTTAGCTTGTGAAAACTCACTGAATACTTAGGGCTTTGATATGGACATAATCCATAAGTCGTGCTACTATTTTCTCATCCAATTAATCAGATTTATATGATGAATGGAGCACTGTGGCCGATATCCAATTGGACTCCGAGTTACTCAATTACATCGTCAAAAGCGGCTTGCGTGCCGGAGATCGCCTGCCGCCGATGACAGAACTCCAGGAACCCGATTACCTGAACATGAGCGTCAGCAAGGTGCGCGAGCAGCTTGAGGTGGTGCGGGCGCTCGGCTTGGTGGATGTGCGCTCGAAAACAGGTATGCGCATGAGAGAATTCAGCTTCACACCTGCTGTGCGGCTGAGCCTGTTCTACGCGCTCGCAACCGATCTGCACTACTTCGAGATGTTCAGCGCGCTGCGGACTCACCTGGAAGTTGCTTTCTGGCACGAAGCCTGCAAGCTGCTGACCGACGCCGACAAGGCAGAACTACGCGGCTATATCGAGACGGCACGCGCCAAACTCAACGACCGCATGATACGCATTCCGCTTGAAGAGCACCGCGCTTTCCACCTGACTATCTTCAGGCGACTGAACAACCCATTCGTGCTGGGATTGTTGGAGGCGTACTGGGATGCTTATGAAGCGGTCGAGCTGAACCGCTATGCCGACTTCAGCTATCATCAGCAAGTTTGGGATTACCACGAACGCATTCTGGCGGGTATCAACGCCGGTGACTTTGAAGCTGCCCAGAAAGCGTTCATTGAACATACACATTTGTTGCATCACCAGCCCCGTATGCAAGACATGCAGGATGGCAGCGGCACCGATGGTTTGGGCTACAAGTAAAGTCACCACTCTGACATGAAAGGACGCAGAAAACTGCGCGGAAAGCAATTATGGGTCTAATGGATATTCAAGCCTCAACACAGACTAAAGCCACGGCGAATGGACAGCGGATCGTGAACAACTTCGCGATTACTGCTGCGACCAGAAACGGCACGGGCAGCCAGACCTCGAACAATGTCCTGGTGCTCTCGCTGTTCAAGATGGGTATCCCGGTGAATGGCAAGAACCTGTTCCCTTCGAATATCAAGGGGCTGCCGACCTGGTACACAATTCGCGCCAACAAGCATGGCTACACAGCGCGCCCAGCGCAGGCAGAAATCGCGGTGGCGCTGAACACCGATACGGCTGCCGAGGATATTCAAAAGCTCCCGCCTGGTGGTGTCGTCATCATCCCGCAGGAGTGGAACTGGACCAAGAGCCGCGAAGACATCGTCTACTACGAAATCCCGGTTGACCCGCTGGTTAAGGAAGCGGGCATCAATCCCGACCTGCGCGAACGTGTGGCCAACATGGTTTACGTCGGCGCGGTGGCGCAGCTTTTCGATATTTCGCTGGATATCATCTGGCAGGCGCTGCTGCAAAACTTCAACGGCAAGGAAAAGCCTGCCAAGATCAACTTTGATATGGCGAAGCGGGCTTATGAATGGACCGCACAGAACATCGTCAAGCGCGACCCCTATCACTTCGAGCCAATGCCCGACAACAACAAGGGCAAAATCATCATTACTGGCAATGAATCAGCGGCTCTCGGTTCGCTGTTCGGCGGCGTCACCGTCGTCGCCTGGTATCCGATCACCCCGGCAACAAGCCTGGCGGATGGCATCCTGGAATACCAGCATATCCGCAAAGCAGCGGACGGCAACACGGTTGCGATCACGCAGGCCGAAGACGAAATCTCTGCGATTGGCGCCATTGTCGGCGCGGGTTGGGCAGGGGCGCGGGCGATGACTTCCACCAGCGGTCCCGGCATCAGCCTGATGGCCGAGTTCACTGGCTTGGCCTATTTCGCGGAAATCCCGTGTGTGATCTGGGATGTGACGCGCATCGGCCCCAGCACTGGTATGCCTACGCGCACCAGCCAGGGTGACATTCTGTTCATCCACTTCCTGAGCCATGGCGATACTCGTCAGATCGTCCTGCTGCCGAGCAGCGTGGCGGAATGCTTCGAGTTTGGCTGGCGGGCATTTGATATCAGCGAACAATTCCAGACACCCGTGTTCGTCGCCAGCGACCTCGACCTGGGCATGAACAACTGGATGAGCGAACCGTTTGCCTATCCGGATCAGCCGATCAACCGGGGCAAGATGCTCGATAAAGCCAAGCTGGAACAGTTCATTGCCGATCATGGCGAGTGGTATCGCTATCGGGATTACGATGGCGATGGCGTGGGCTACCGCACCGTGCCCGGCACCGATCATCCGCGCGCGGCCTACTTCACACGCGGCACGAGCCACAGCGACAAGGCCATCTACAGCGAACGCAGCGAAGATTGGGTGCAGAATCTCAGTCGCATCCAGAGGAAGATCAACAGCGCCCGCAACCTGCTGCCACAGCCCATCGTCGATCAGGACCCAGCCAAGAAGATTGGCATCCTGTCATTTGGCTCGAATGACCCGGCAATTCTGGAAGGTCGGGACATGCTGGCCGCTGCTGGCATCCAGACCAACTATATGCGCGTGCGCGCGCTGCCGCTGGCCGATAGCGTGGCGGAATTCGTGCGCACCCATGAACGGGTATACGTGCTGGAAAACAACTTCGACGGTCAGCTCGCGCAGATCGTCCGTATGGAAATGAGCGAGAGCACCGAGCATATGGCGTCCGTACCGCTGGGCGATGGGCTGCCCATGACGGCGCAGTGGGTCTTTGAACAAGTTAGCAAGCGTGAGGGGAAGTAACGTAAATGCCACCGAAAACGAATACACTTGGCCTGACGCGCGAAGATTACAAGGGCAGCAAAAGCACGCTCTGCCCCGGCTGCGGTCATGACTCGATCAGCAACCAGATCATCAGCATGGCCTATGACCTGGGGTTGAACCAACATAACCTGATCAAGCTGAGCGGTATTGGCTGCTCCAGCAAGACGCCTGCCTACTTCATGGGGCGCGCACATGCTTTCAACGCCGTTCATGGGCGTATGCCCTCTGTCGCGACGGGCGCGACGCTGGCGAACCGCAACCTGCTGGCGATTGGCGTCAGCGGCGATGGCGACACGGGCAGCATTGGCATGGGACAGTTCAAGCATCTGGTGCGCCGCAACGTGCCGATGGTCTACATCATCGAGAACAATGGTGTCTACGGCCTGACCAAAGGGCAGTTTTCTGCGACGGCAGATTCCGGGCAGGAGCTGAAGTACTACGGCAGAAACGAACTGCCGCCTATTGATCTGGCGCTGGAAGCGATCATCGGCGGCTGCACCTTCGTGGCGCGCAGCTTTTCCGGCGACGCCAAGCAGGTACAAACTCTGCTCAAGGCAGCCATGAGCCATCATGGGACGGCCGTGGTGGACATCATCAGCCCGTGCGTGACGTTCAACAACCACGAGACATCAAGCAAGAGCTACGACTACGGCAAACAAAACGAAGTCGCGCTGCACGAAATCGACTTCATGCCCAGCGGTTATGTGCCCGAACGTGAGGAAATCACCGTAGGTGAGTATGCCGAGGGCGAAATGATCAGCGTCACGATGCACGACGGCTCGGTGATCCGCCTGAAAAAGGTTGGCCCCGACCATGACCCACGCAACCGCGCGCAGGCGTTCCAACTGCTGGAGCGCGCACAGATGGAGCAGTTGTTCGTCACAGGTCTGCTGTACTACGAAGAGCCACGCCCCACGCTGGCTGAATCGCTGTACCTGACTCAGACGCCGCTGGCGCAACTGGGCGAGGAACACCTGCGCCCGTCACGGCAGGTGCTGGACGACATCATGAAGGACTACATGTAGTCCCAAATTGAAGGAAATGAAAAGGGCGTTTGCAGTTCCGCAGCGCCCTTTTTGATTCGAGGCACTCAATAGACATGTGCGAGCAGCGGAATGTCCATTTCAGCCGGGGTAAAGCCGCCGTGATGTCCGTACAGAAGCTGCTCGAAACGCCCTTTCTCGTACCACCACACAGTTCCGCCGCTGTACGGCAGGATGACCAGATCAGCCACACGAGCAAGAAACGCCTCGGATGGCTGTCCGGGGCCAAAACAGTTAGCAGCGATCAAATCGCTGACGCGGCGTACCTCAGCCTTGCCCGCCAACGCTGGGTGATTGACGAGCAGTTCAAAGGCCGCGTTAACCTGTCCCGGCTTGATGTACAGGAACAAATCGCGCGCCGACCCGCCCGGAACGAGCAGTCGCCCCCCTCCATCAGTGCGAATGTGTTCGACCAGTTCCGGGATGACGTGGTTCACGTAAATCGTCGTCTGCGGCGACACATCATCCTGACCGTGATCAGCCGCGAGCAGCAGCAGGGTATTGGATGTGCCTGCCGCGAGATCAGCGTGCAAAATGCGCTCCAACGCGGTCATGAAAATATCTACCTCGGCGTCGAAGGCGCGCGAGGATGGACCTTGATGATGACCCATATAGTCGATGCCGTCATAGTAGTAGAAGAAATAGGAGGGCTGCGTTTCGGCAGTCACAGCATTTGCCAGCTTATACAGCCCATCGGCCAGCGTACGGTAGCCAATGAGCTGCGCCCCGGCGAAAGCCGTCTGCCCAAACGCTGTGTTGACATAAGCGGCGTTCTGGAAGGCGTAGGACTTCACCCCATGCGCGGCCAACTGCTGAAAGACGGTCTTGTAAGGGAAGACCGGGCTGAGGCCGGTGCCCGGCGGCAGTTTGATCGTGCCGGGTTCGCTATCGCCCGCGTAGGAGAAGAGCAGCGGCGCGATCAGGCGGTCGAGCAGCGGCTCATAGTAGAACCATTCGTACAGCCCCGTTTGATCGACGGTCAGCCCGGTATGGACGGTAGTGACGTGAGCGGTGGTCGTCGAGGGAAATTGGGAGGTGAGACGCGAGACAACACCCTGCTCCAGAAAGCGCTTGAGGAATGGGTAAAGCTCGTGATAGCGCTCGAAGAAACGCCACCCGAATGCATCGACGAACAACAGGATGACCTTGTCGTAACGGCTGGGCAGACCAGTCAGCACGTCGGCAGGCATCCCGGTCTGCACCTGCCCCGTGAGGCTGTGCTGAATCAGCGACGGAATCTGTGAGAAGCAGTACGACGTATACAGCGGCTTGCGAAAGTGTTCATTCAGGCGCGAGGATTCAACAGCGCGCAATGAGTTTTCGTTGAGCATGGCAGCGACTCCTGATGATCAAGCGCCAGTGACTATAACTCGTGTGTGTTAAGCACGGGTAAAACCCTCATTCGCCGTGCGAGTCTTCTTCCACCAGCAGGCGGCGCAGCACCTTGCCGACGAAACTCTTGGGCAGTTCCTGGCGAAACTCAATCTCCCAGGGCACAGCATATTCCTTGAGGCGGCGCTTACAGAGGGCGATCAACTCATCGGCGCTGAGCTTCGTGCCGGGACGTGGGACGACGTAAGCCTTGACGCGCTGCTCGCCGTTGCTTCCCGCCAGGCTCAGTCCAACGACAGCGACTTCCTTGACGCCGGGGTGCTCGTACAGCACCTCCTCGACATCGCGTGGGTAGACCTGGTATTTTCCGGCCAAAATCATCTCTTTGCGGCGGCTGATGATCTGGAAATAGCCATCTTCGTCCATACGAGCGATGTCACCCGTCAGCAGCCAGCCATCCGCTGTGAGCACACGTTCGCTCTCTTCGACCCTGCCCCAATAGCCCATCATCACCTGTGGGCCGCGCACCGCCAGTTCACCGATCTGCCCGGCCGGGAGCGGTTCACCGGTGACAAGATCGACGATGCGCGCATCAGTGCCGGGCATTGGGATGCCGATGCTGCCAACTTTGCGCAGGCCGCGCAGAGGATTGGAATGCGTCACGGGCGAAGCTTCGGTCAAGCCGTAGCCTTCAACCAGCCTGCCGCGCGTCAGCTTCTCGAATGCTTCCTGCACCTCAACGGGCAGCGGAGCCGCGCCGGAAATGCAGGCCTTGATGCTGCTGATGCCATATTTGCGAACACCCTTGAACTGGTTGATCGCCATATACATTGTGGGCACACCGGGGAACAGCGTCGGCTTGTAGCGTTTGATGTGCTTGAGGACATCCAGCGTGATGAATGTAGGCAGGATGATGATCTTCGCGCCCAGCGCGATGGGCACGTTCATGGCGGCAGTCATGCCATACGAATGCGAAAACGGCAGCACAGCCATCACGCTTTCGTAACCCTCTTTCAGGTTGGTAATCCAGTGACGAGTTTGCAGCGCGTTCGCCAGGATGGCATGGTGCGAAAGCATCACGCCTTTGGGCTTATCGGTCGTGCCGCCTGTGTACTTGATGACCGCCACCGAGTCCGGGTCGACATCAACCTGCGGACGGGTAGCGGGGTGCGCGCGCAGGAGCGCCATCCACGAATGCTCGTTCTTTTGCAGGCCATCACTCAATTGATGCCCCTCTTTGCGCTCGCGGGTCATGCCAAAGAGCAGTTTGTTGAGCGGGCTGAGGTAATCCTTGATGCTGGTGAAGATCACACCACGCAGTTGTGTATTGGCGAGGACATGGCGCGCCGTCTCACTGAACAGGGTGAGCGTGATGAGGAAATCCGCCTCAGAATCGCTAACCTGGCGCTGAAGTTCGTCGCGGTCGTTGACCGGGCTGGTCGAGACGACGATGCCCCCCGCCTTGAGGATGGCGTAGTAAGCGATGACGAACTGTGGGGTATTGGGCAGCAGAATCATCACGCGTGTGCCCTTTTCAACGCCGAGCGAGCGCAGCGCGTTCGCCAGGCGGTTGGCTTCGGCATCAAGCTGCTTGTAGGTCAGCGTGCGCCCACCAAAAACGATGGCGGGGCGGTTGCCAAAACGGCGCACAACACTGTGCAGCAGGCGGAACAGCGGACGATTCGGCAGCCCGAGCATGACGGGCACACCCTGCTCATAGTGCTTAATCCAGGGGCGCGAAAGCAGCATAGCGGACTGCGACTTCAGCCCCCACCAGCTCGGTTCATCCACCGAACCACCGATGAAACGCGCGATGGCACGGTTGACGGCATCGGCGCGTTCGAGCGGCACGAGGTGGCTGGACACGCCGATGTTGATGTCCTCGGCATCTGGGATGGTGCGAGCAACTTCCTCGAAAACCGCAGTCGGATAGACCTGATCACGCTCACCGCGAATGACCAGCACAGGCATCCGCAAATCGCGGAACATGCTCCAACCGTTCCAGCGTGACATGTTGTTGAAGTAAATGTTCTTGAGGACATGCGCTTCGGCGGCGAGCTGCTTGCGTACCATGCGGCGAATCGGGCGCAGCACGGCTAACGGTAGGCGCAGCACCTGCACCGCTCCCCAGACCAGCGGATATTCGCCCGTCGCCGCGATCAATACCAATCGCGCAACGGCATCCGGCCTGCGATGGGCAAACTCGGTGACTATCGCGCCGCCGAACGAGTGACCGACCAGAATGAAGGGAAGCTGCACATTGAGCTTCTCGATCAGGACATCAAGGTCGGATTGCAGTTCGCTCATCGTATATTGTGTGTAGGGCGCATCAGAGCGACCATGCCCGCGCACATCCAAGGCGATGACGCGGTAATTGTCGGAGAACTCCTGAAGCTGGTTCTTCCATTGCAGCGCATACCCCCCGTAGCCATGCACGAAGATCATCGTGCCAGCGGGCTGCTCCGGGGCAACCTCGATGTAGCTGAGGCGGATGGGCGGCTTTTCCGAAACCAGTAGTTCTTCGCGGTATAGTTCTAAATCTACTTGCACGATAACATCCCCCAAAGAAAGCTTTTGCGCCTATTATACGGCATCCGTGCGCGGGGACGAATCGCGGGCAATCTAGAGCATCGTAGTAGTTGTTTCTTGGCGGATACAGCGGCAGCGAAGCGCACACGTGGTCGAGGTAAATAAAAATTACCCTTATAGGAGGGTAATTCTGTTTGTTGGGCACTGAGGGGCTCGAACCCACGACCTTACGGATGTGAACCGTACGCTCTAACCAACTGAGCTAAGCGCCCGTCAATTGATGTTTTTGCAGTATAGCACAGCGAACCAGCCCAAACAAGACATATTTTTCGCTGCACCAATGGTGCTATTGCGGGTTGTCTCAGGTTGTCTGTTTCGCCAGCACAGCTTACAATCTCGCCTGTAATTCGCGAAATGGAGGCCATGATGGTCGCACCGATTGCTGTGCAGTTATATAGTTTGCGAGACGCCCTCGCTGTAGACTTTGATTCGACGATTCGGCAGGTTGCCGAGATCGGATACGCGGGTGTTGAGACCGCCGGGGTTTATGGCAAAGACCCAGCCTATGCCCGTAAACTGTTCGATAGCCTGGGGTTGAAAGTGTCGAGCGGGCATGGGCCACTGCCGCTGGGCAATGACCGCAACCAGGTCATTGACGCCGTTGGCACACTGGGCTGCAAATATTGGGTACAGGCCTGGCTGCCACCTGATCAATTCAGCAGCCGTGATCAGATCAAGGGGCACTGCGAGCGTCTGAACGAAGCTGCTGAAGTTGCGCGCGCGAACGGCTTCCAGATGCTGTATCACAACCACTGGTGGGAATACACACCTTCCGCTGCCCTGGGCGGCGCGTCCCCGGTCGAGGTGATGGTTGAATACCTGGATGCCAGCGTCGGGTTGGAGATTGATGTGTACTGGGTGAAGACAGGCGGCAGTGACCCCGTTGCGATGGTCAAGCATTATGCGTCACGCGCGCCGCTGCTGCATATCAAGGATGGTCCCGCTGTGATGGATGCGGCCATGACCGCGGTCGGAGAGGGCGTGATGGATATGCCCGCAGTGATCGCCGCAGGGCAGGCCAGCACGGACTGGTTGATCGTCGAACTTGACCGCTGTGACACCGACATGCTCGAAGCCGTTCGCAAAAGCTACACTTATCTGACCGGAAAAGGACTCGCTCGTGGAAAATAAGATCAAAGTCGGCATCATCGGCACGGGCAATATCAGCCCGGCGTATTTCAAGGGCTGCCGCGCCTTCGACATTCTCGATCTGGTGGCGTGCGCGGATATCGACCTGGAAAAAGCCCGTCACGCCCAACAGGAATACAACATTCCTAAGGTATATTCGGTCGAGGATCTGCTGGCCGACCCGGAAATTCAGATTGTGATCAACCTGACCATTCCTGCCGTTCATGCGGGTGTCAGTTTGTCGATCCTGCAGGCCGGAAAGCACGTTTACTCCGAAAAGCCGTTCGCTGTGAAGCTGGAAGACGGCCAGAAGATCCTGCAACTGGCGCAGGAAAAAGGGCTGCGAACGGGCTGTGCGCCGGACACCTTCATGTTCGGACCACATCAGACCTGCCGCAAACTGATTGACGACGGCGCAATTGGCCAGCCGGTCGCTGCCTCCGCGCACATGGCATCGCACGGGCCGGAAGCCTGGCACCCCAACCCGGACTTCTTCTATCAGGTCGGCGGCGGGCCGCTGTTCGACATGGGGCCGTACTACATCACCTGTCTGGTCAACCTGCTCGGCGCAGTCAAGCGCGTTGCAGCCTCGACGCGCATCTCTTTCCCGGAGCGCGTGGCAGAGAGCAAAGGCAACGAAGGCCGCCGACTGAAGGTTGATGTGCCGACGCACTACGCGGGCGTGCTGGATTTCGCGTCCGGCGCGGTGGCTTCTTACATCGTCAGTTTCGATGTCTGGAAACATCACCTGCCGATGATGGAGGTGTATGGTTCGGAAGGGTCGCTCTCTGTGCCCGACCCGAACGGGTACTCAAAGGATGTCGGCGTCTCAAAGCGTGGTGGCGACTGGCAGATCATGCCACAAACGCACCGCGAGGAATGGGCGCGCGGCATCGGTGTCGCGGATATGGCCTATGGAATACTCTATGGCCGTCCGCATCGGGCGACGGGTGAGATGGCCTATCATGTCCTGGAGGTCATGCACGCCTTCGAACAGGCTTCGACCAGTGGGCAGCATGTCATGATTCAGAGCAGCATCGAACGCCCGCAGGCACTGCCGACGGGACTGCAAGCGCGAGTGCTGGATCAGTAAAACCCCATCGGACTGATCAGACATTTTAAAATGGCGACGTTAGGGCATGGTGCGTCATGCCCTAACATCAGCTCAGCAGCCCACGTTTCATACCACCAATCCCGTTTGACTACGTTGCGCCCATTGACGGGGTCATTAGTGCAGGCTGATGCCTCTGCATAAGTGCTTGCGACTAACATGCCTCTGGTGTTCGGGTTACACTCAAACTATTCGATACGAGTCAGGAGAAATCAGTGTGTTTAATCGCAAGACAGGCATCATTGGTGCAGGCATCGTTGGCGTAATTGTACTGGCTGTGGCGCTGATCTATGTCGGTCAGCCACGCCCCGCGACACAGAGTACGTCTTCAACAGCCGTCCAGGCCGATATTTCCCCTGCGGACTACCAGAGCCAGTTTGTGAGCAGCGGCACGGCGCATCTGCTGATCGACGTGCGCACGCCCGAAGAATTTAACAGCGGGCATATCGAGGGTGCGGTGAATATTCCGGTTGACGCGCTCGCCAGCCGCTTGAACGAAGTGCCATCCGACCAGCCTGTAGTGGTCTACTGTCGCAGTGGCAACCGCAGCGCGCAGGCCTCGAATATCCTGGGGCAGGCAGGCTACTCGACGGTGTATGACCTGGGCGGAATCATCGACTGGACTGCGCAGGGCTATCCGATTCAATAGAAACATCTGCACAACAAGCTGACTTAGCACACGATCTACCCAACCGGGGTCGTTGACCAGCGGTCTAGCGTGGTCATCGACCCATCAACAGCATGTGCTATGATGTGAAGCGACTATCAAGGGGCGCGACATACTGCGCTCCTTGTTGTTGGATGCCAATACCACTCTCCTCCACAGCATTGAACTGTAGGCCGCAGAGATTGGCAAACCTAGGCCGGCAACAACAGACCGTTTTCACATCTATTTCAGTGAATGGGTAGACGTTTCACATGTCCCCTTCGAACTTAGCAGCGCAGCGCGGTGAACCGAGCTACGTCTGGCGCGCCGGACAGGAACGCCGCTTGCAGATGATCGCGCAGTGGGCGCGATTGGACGATGCGCGCATCCTGATTGATGGCTGCGGCGTCGGCATGTATGCATCGCAGATCGGCAGGCGATTTTCCGGCATCGTTGAAGCCTTCGACATTGAA
>JAEUQX010000027.1 GCA_016788625.1 Anaerolineae bacterium | reverse complement strand
TCGCTGACGATCTGCGGCATCAGCTTCCACACAATCTGGTGATCATCCAGATCGGGACAGGCCGGATAACCCCAGGAGTAGCGCTTGCCCTGTCCGGCTGACAGACCGAGTTCACGGTTGATCACGACACGGTTGACGTAGTTGGCCGTCGCTTCCGCCGTTTGTACCGCCAGCCCGTGAAAGAAGTACGCCTCGCTGTAGTGGTCGCTGCCCTGCAACTGCTCGAAGGCCGCGCTGGCCGCCTCGCCCACCGTGACAACTTGCAGCGCCACGCTGTCCACCACGCCGCTGCCAATGGGCGCGAAGTAGTCACTGATGCACAGGTATTCGCCGCTCGGCTGACGCGGGAAGCTGAAGCGCGCGACCTCGGTCAGTGCTTCAGGGCGCGGGGAATGGCCGTTTGTGCCGTTGTTCCCGACGAACGGCGCGTAGTCCCAGATGACAAGGTCATCACCGTCGCGATTGCAAGGGAAGTAGCCGTATACCGCCTGCGGGCGCAGCGTCTTCTCGCGCAGGGCGTCGCGCTGCATCCGTTCCAGCCGCGCCTCGAACTCCGCTTCGAGCTTCGTCCATTCCTCGCCGTGCGTATTGGTCGCGCCCCAGGAGAGGCGGTAAAGTTCCGGCTTATGCAGGTACTTGAAGACGATCTCCAGCGGCATATCGTGAATGGTCTTCACGCCCCAGAACGGCGGCGTTGGGATGCTGGGCGCGGGGCGCACCGTGCTGCTCACCTGAACGCGCTCGCGTTTGCGCGGGGCGGGTTTGCCCATCTCCTCGTAAGCTTCGCGGACAACCTGCTGCAAGAAGTTCTCGCGTTCAGAGCTGATCAGCTTATCCATCACATACAGCCCCTCGAAGGCGTCCTTGCAGTAGAACACGCCAGGGTCGTAGGGCTGCTGCGAATCTTCCAGGAAGAGGATGCGCCGACCGAACTTGCGGTTGATGGCCGCGCCGCCGATCATCACCGGGTATTTCAGGCCGCGCCGCGCCAACTCGTTAACGATGATCGGCATCTGTTTGGAGGTGCTGACCAGCAGCGCGCTCAGCCCGATGGCATCGGCGTTGTATTCCTGCGCCTTCTCGATGATCTTGTTAGCGGGCACCTGCTTGCCCAGGTCATGCACGGTGTAGCCGTTGTTGCTCAGGATGGTCTTGACCAGGTTCTTGCCGATGTCATGCACATCGCCGTAGACGGTCGCCAGCACCACCGTGCCCTTGGTGACGCCCTCGACCTTATCCATGAACTGTTCCAGGTAAGCGACGGATTTCTTCATCACCTCGGCGCTTTGCAGCACGAATGGTAGGATGAGTTCGCCCGCGCCGAACTTATCGCCCACTTCCTTCATGGCGGGCAGCAGCACATTGTTCAGCACGTCCACGGGGTCGTGGCGTGTCAGGCAGTCGTCAATCAGTGCCTCGACGCCTTCTTTCTTGCGGTGGACAATCTGCCAGTGAACAGCCTGCTCAGCCGTCATGTTCGCGGTCGGGTCTTCGATCTCGCGGCTGGTGGTCTGCACCGCATTCTGCTCGAAGTAGTGGATGAAACGCGGCAGCGCGTCCGGGTCGGTGTTGAAGATCAGATCATTGGCGACCTTGCGCTGTTCTTCCGGGATTTCGGCGTAAGGGGTGATATGCGCCGGGTTGACGATTGCCATGTCCAGCCCGGCCTGTACCGCGTGATACAGAAACACGCTGTTCAGCACGCCGCGCGCCGCTGGGGTGACGCCGAAGCTGACGTTGCTCACGCCCAGCGCTGTCATCACACCGGGGAGCTGCTGCTTGATCAGGCGGATGCCTTCGATGGTCTCAACCGCATCGTTGCGCAATTCTTCCTGTCCGGTCGTCAG
>JAEUQX010000023.1 GCA_016788625.1 Anaerolineae bacterium | reverse complement strand
GCTGGTGCAGCGCTGGGCGACGGCCATCAATACCTGCAACTGCCCGGATGTGCATCACGCCGACACCTTCACGCGCTGGCTGGTGATTTCGCGCGCGTGCGTCTTTTCGATGACCTTCACGTCAGGGCTGATCGGCGTGTTGATCGCGGCGGGCATGGGCGCGTTCGTCGAAAACACGCTGTTCAAACTGTTCCTGGGGCTGCTGTGTGTGGTCGGGTTGGTCTTCGCCCACGCCACCAACAACCTCGTCAACGATTGGACGGATGTGAAGAAGGGCGTCGATACCGAGGACTACCCGCGCTCGCAGTACAGCACACATCCGGTGCTGGGTGGGCTGACCACGCCGGGAATGCTGCTCAAGGTGTCCTTCGCGCTCACGCTGGTGGACGGCCTGATCATGCTGTATCTCGCCTCGGTCAGCGGTCCGCTGGTGATTGTCTTCGCGGTCGCCGGACTGGTGCTGAGCCTGGGCTATACCATCTTCCTCAAGCGCTATGCCCTGGGGGAGATCACCGCCCTGATCGTCTGGGGGCCGCTGATGATCGGCGGCACGGTCTACGCCATCACCGGGCAGTTCAACAGCAACATCCTGCTGCTGACGCTGCCCTACGGCCTGATCGTCGCCTCGGTGCTGATCGGCAAGCACACCGACAAAATTCCGAATGACCAGCCCGTTGGCGTCAACTCCGTGCCCGTGCTTCTCGGTGAACAGCGCTCGCTGCTGCTCAACAAGCTCACGTTCATCGCCTTCTATGTGCTGGTGATCGCGCTGGTGGTCGGGCAGGTCGCCACGCCCTGGATTCTGCTCACCTTCCTGGCGCTGCCACGGCTGCTGACGGTGTGGAAGGTCTACTCGCTGCCGAAGCCGACGCAGAAGCCGGAGAACTGGCCGGTGTGGCCGCTATGGTTCGTCGGCTGGGCGATGTATTTCAACCGTCAGGCGGGCGGCCTGTTCATCCTGGGGCTGCTGCTCGGCCTGATCGCGCCCGTTGTGGGGCGTGTGCTGGGAGTGGGGTAACGCGGCGTATCCTGTTTGCGGAGTGCAGCTACTGCAGAACCTCACCCTAAATCCCCTCTCCGGGGGGAGAGGGGACTTGCGGAGTCTGCTTCCCCCTCTCCAGCGACGCGTAGCCGTCGCGACCGGAGAGGGGGCTAGGGGGTGAGGTTCTCCAACGCCGCCAGAAACGCCCGATACTGCTCCAACGTTGCCCCGCTCGCATCCCGATCCAGCCCTTTGCTCTTCAGGAGGGCAATCGCCCGTTCGACCAATGAGATGGCCTCGTCGCGCTGCCCCAACGCCCGACTGAGCACGACTGCCAGGTTGAATGTAATCACTGCTTCCTCGGCCACCGCGCCGATTGCGGCCATGATCGGGATGATCTGGCGGAAGATGCCGGCGGCCTGGGCATACTCACCATTTTGGTAATGAATGCCTGCCATGTTATTCAGTGTGGCCGCCTCGCCGACGCGATCCCCGACGGCGCGTCTCAGCGGGAGCGCCTGCTCGTAGAACGCCAGCGCTTTGCGTTTCTCGCCCAGATCATCCCACGCCCCGCCGATATTGTTCAAGGTGGTCGCTTCGCCGCCCCTGTCCCCGACGGCGCGTCTCAGCGGCAGCGCCTGCTCGTAGAAGTCCAGCGCTTTGCGTTTCTCGCCCAGCGCATCCCACGCACTGCCGATATTGTTCAAGGTGGTGGCTTCGCCGCCGCGATCCCCGACCGCGCGGTAGAGCGGTAGTGCCTGCTCGTAGAACTCCAGCGCCTGGCGTTTCTCCCCCAGCGCATCCCATGCCGCGCCGATATTGTTCAAGGTGGTGGCTTCGCCGCCGCGATCCCCGACCGCGCGTTGAAGCGGCAGCGCCTGCTCGTAGAACTCCAGTGCCTTACGATTCTCCCCCAGCGCAGAACACGCCAAGCCGATATTGTTCAATGCGAGAGCTTCGCCGCCCCGGTCGCCCATCCCTCGGAAGAGGGACGCTGCCTGCTCGTAGAAGTCCAGCGCCTTGTGTTTCTCCCCCAGCGCATCCCACGCACTGCCGATATTGTTCAATGCGATAGCTTCGCCGCCACGATCCCCGACGGCGCGTTGAAGCGGCAGCGCCTGCTCGTAGAAGTCCAGCGCCTTATGTTTCTCCCCCAGCGCATCCCATGCCGCGCCGATATTGGTCAAGGTCGTGGCTTCGCCGCCACGATCCCCGACGGCGCGTCTCAGCGGCAGCGCCTGCTCGTAGAAGTCCAGTGCCTTGTGTTTCTCCCCCAGCGCATTCCATGCCGCGCCGATATTGGTCAAGGTCGCGGCTTCGCCGCCGCGATCCCCCATCCCCCGAAAGAGGGACACTGCCTGCTCGTAGAACTCCAGCGCCTTACGATTCTCCCCCAGCGCAGACCACGCCCCGCCGATGTTATTCAGCGTGGTCGCTTCGCGCTCTTGATTGCCGCTTTCGTCCCAATGTGTGCGCCCCATCTCCATCCAGGCCAGGCGCGTCGGCAAGCGCTGTCCATCCTGATCGGTGAAGGCGGCCTGCAATCGATAGTTGAGATAGCGCATGGTGTTCCACGAGAAGCGTCCGCAGCGTTCGCGCAGGGCAGCGTCGTCCGGCTGGCTGGCGTGGAACTGCGTGACCAGCGCATCGCCGACAGCATGAATGTGCGGCAGTTCGGGGTCAAGCTTGCCCCATGCATCCTGGCGCAACTGCCGAAACTGTTCCGCCACCGCAATCACGTAATCGGCGTAGCGCGCGAAGGCCGCCGCGCGTTCCTCGGCGTTCATGCGCGCGCGGGCGTGGGCGCGCAGCAGGGCGTGCTGGTCGTAACTCCCGCCCTCGGCCACGTTCAAGAGGGCAGCATCGACCAGGAATTGCAGGTATTCCGGCGTATCTTCAACAGGTTCGTCCCATACGGCGGCAGCGGCGGGGGCGTCAAACGTGCCATCGGGCGCGAAGATACCCAACAGCCGGAAACGCCGCTGGTTGGCCTCGGAAAGCGCCTCGTAACTCTCTTGCAGCGTTACGCTCACGCTCAGGTTCTTCTCGGTCGCCTCTAATTTGTCGAGTTCAAAGAACGGCCTGTCGCTGCTCAAGCGCTGCTGCAACGTGGCGAGGTAGTCCGGGGCGTAGGCCGCGCCCTTCTTGGCGATGCGCGCCGCCGCCAGACTCAGCGCCAGCGTGTGGCCTTCCAGTAGGGCGTGGATTGCCGTGAATGTTTCGTGCTGGTCGGGTGCTGCTGCCCCCAGACGCGCCTCGATCAAGCGAATCGCTTCCTGGTCGGTCAGCGTGTTGAGCCTGACTTCCGACCCGGCACGCAAATCCAGATCATCGACCAGCGCTTGCAGGCGCGTCGTCAGCAGGAAGCAGCAGCGCGGCGCGGGCACCAGGAAGGCGTCGGCGTGTTCCTTCTTCCAGATGTCGTCCAGGATGATCAGCGCGCGTTTGTCTTCCAGCAGCGCGCCCAGCCGCTGTTTGCCGCGCACGGCGTCGGGATATTCGTTCACGTCCGTATCGCCAAAGCGCGCTCCCAGGTCGGCCTGGCGTAGCGCGATACTCGGATCACGTTTCAGTTCCACCCAGTAGATGCCGTCCGGGAACATGCGGCGCACGTCGCAGTCCAGCGCCAGCGCGGCGGCCAGCGTCGATTTGCCGATGCCGCCCATGCCCTGCACGGCCACCGCCTGCTCGTCCGGCGTGCGCGGGCGTCCCATCGCGCTGATCACGGTGATCTGGTCGGCGTCGCTGTGGATTTTCGCTTCCAGTTCCTTCAGGGCGTCTTTGCGCTCGATGTAGTAGGTCGGCAGCAGCGGGACGCCGTGCAGCGCGCCCATCGGGGCAACATCCTCCTTCAACTGGCGCACAAGCTGATCAACGCTGCGCTTAAAGTGCGCGTCGTCGGTGAAGTCCGGCACGTCGCCCGCGCTCAGGTCGGGACGCAGGTCGCGTAATTGGTCGTAGTCGCCCTTTCGCAGAATCGGGTTGATGGCGATGCAGGCGGTCCGCGCGTGTTCGATCTCCTTCTGCACGTAGGCGCTCGGCTCGAACGGTTTGCCCGCCGCGTCCAGGCCGCCCAGGGCGGAATGCGGCCCGACGACGAGCAGCAGGCGCGCGCTGGCGTTGATGGCGTCGCGGATTTCCTGGTTGAAGCTCAACGCGCGGGCGGGCAGGCACTGGCGATCCCACCAGATCGACAATCCGGCGGCAGTCAGCGCGTCGTACAGGCGGCGGATGAACGAGTCGGCGGGGTCGTTGTAGTCGGCGGGCGTGCCGTCGGCGCGGGCGTCGTCCCCGCGCGCGTAGGAGAGGAAGGCATCGTAGGTCGGCATGGGCGTGGCTCCCATTCGGATGATCTTGCCAAGAGTGTTGTTCTGACTCCGAATATACAGCATTTATTGATTACGCGGGGACACGCGGGAATCAAAAAGGGAGGACTGCGCCGTGACATAGCGAGCGTGAGGGATGCGGTTCTTGAGCGAAGAAAACGTATCCAAAACCGAGGTGAAAATAGGGGTTCTCCGTAGGGGCGACCTGGCAGGTCGCCCCTACAAACCCCACCCCACCACATCTATTTTCATCCCCTCGTGGGGTACGTCGTATTCATGGATAACCCTGGCCTGCGCGCACGCGGCTATTTCATGCCCGTGCCCGTTGCAGCCAGCCCTTCCATCACCTGACGGCGCAGGAACAGGAACAGGATGATGATCGGTATCGTCGCCAATGTTGAGCCAGCCATCACCAGATCGTAGGACTGCTGGTACTGGTTGATCAGGCGCGTGATGCCTACCGCCAGCGGCATATTCTCGGCTTCGCGGAAGACGATCAACGGCCAGAGCAGGTTGTTCCAGTACTCCAACGAGAACAGGATGAACAGCGTGGCGATGGCCGGGCGCGCATTCGGCAGCACCACCGAGAAGAAGATCTGATACTCGTTCGCGCCGTCCACCCGCGCCGCGTTCAGCATCTCGTCATCAATCGAGAGCATGTACTGCCGCACGAAGAACAGCCCAATCGGCGACGCGGCTATCGGGATGATCGCGCCGAAGTAACTCTCCACCAGCCCCAGTTGAATGATCATCAGGAACAGCGAGACAATCAGCAGGTGGAAGGGGATCATCTGCGAGACGAGGATGAGTATGAACAGCAGGTTGCGGCCTCGGAATTTGAATTTCGCCAGCGCGTAACCGCTGGTTGTGCACAGGAACAGCGCGGTGATGGCAAACCCGGCGGTTTGAACAATCGAGTTGACAATCCACTGGCCGTAAGGTTCTTCTTCAAACAGCGTGCGGTAGCTGTCGAGCGAGAGCGCGCTGGGGATTATTTCGAAGGCGTCGACAAAAATGCGCCCCTCTGGCCGCAGCGAGCTGATCACCATCCAGTACAGCGGAAAGACGAAGCCAAGCGTCAGGATGACGAAAAACGCGAACAGCACGATCCGCGAGAGGTTCAGGCGCGGCCCTGGCAGCCATCGGGTTCGCAAGGTGAGTTCAGAAGCCTGTTCAGCCATTCTGCTTAATCCTCCCTGCTAAACACGCCGAAGTAGCGGAACTGAATCAGCGAGAACACGAAGATGATCGCGGCCAGGATCACGCCCATCGCAGCGGCAGTGCCAAAGTTGAACGAGGTGAAAGCCGTGCGGTAAATCAGCAGCGCCATCGTCAGACCGCCGTCACCAGGCCCGCCGCCGCCGTTGTAGATGATGAACGGCTCGACGAAGACCTGATAGCCGCCGATGATGCTCAGGACCACGACGAACAGCGTGGTTGGCCGGAGCAGGGGTAGCGTGATGCGCCAGAACAATTGCAGCGGACTCGCGCCGTCGATCACCGCCGCCTCGTAAAGCTCACGCGGGATATTCACCAGGCCGGAGTTGAAATACAGGATGTTGATGCCCGTCCAGCGCCAGGTTGCCACCAGGATGAGCGACGGCAAGGCCAGATCAGCCGTCTCCAGCCAGCGTAATGGCCGGATGCCCAGCGTGGATGAGAGCAGCAGGTTGAGGAAGCCATCTTCGGCCAGGATCAAGCGGAACACCGTTCCCGCCACCACCAGCGAGGTCAGCGCGGGCAGGAAGATCAGCGTCCTGAACACCGTGCTTTGCACCACGCGCCCGGAATCCAGCAGCACGGCCAGAATGAGCGGCAGCGGTATCAGGATCAGGAGCGTTCCAATTGTGTAAACCGTCGTGTTGGCGAGCGCCTGGTTAAAGCGCACCAGTTCAAACACGTTCTGATAATTGGTCAGCCCGACCCATTCCTGACTTTTGACACCCTGGAAATTCTGAAAACTCATGATGACGGCCAGAATGACCGGGTAGACCTTGAAGACCAGGAACACAATCATAAAAGGTGCCAAAAAGACAAATGGGACAACTTTTTTATGGTTTAGTAGTGTGACAATTGAACGCAACAATTCGATTTACCTCTGACGCTTATGAATTGCAGGCGATAGAGGAAAAAGCGGGCACCTATGAAAGATACCCGCTTCTGAGAAAACTACACGCTTAGCCGCCGACTTCGGCGCCCATGGCCTGGAGTTCGGCCAGCGCTGCCGCGATCACTTCTTCCGGCGATTTCTGATTTTCGATCAGGTCATACAGCGCGGTCGTCTGCATGATCGTCGCGATTTCGGGATAGAAGGGGCCGGTGTATTCGGGGGCCACGTTGCCCAGACCAGCCTTGATGTAGGTGAATGGCACTTCGCCCATGAAGTCGTCCATGGGGATCAACAGCGCTTCATCGTCGTACACATCAACGCGCATCGGGTCGAAACCCAGGTCGGTCCACAGCGCAACGTTGGCTTCATAGGTCAGCTTGGCAAAGGCCAGGAATTCTTTCGCCAGCTCGATCTTGCTCTCATCGATCTGGTTGGTGATGACCGTGCCCGTGCCGCCGCCCATCGCGGTGGTGTAGCCGCCTTCTTCAAAGATCGGCATTGGCCGCACAACTTCGACGCTCGCCAGCGTGCTGCTCATGTTGTCCGGGAAGCGCGTCATGTACCACTGCGGCATCCACAGTGAAGCGATTCTGCCTTCCGTCAGATCAACGAAGTGATCAGGTGAGTGATGTCCACCACCAGAAGCCGCGCGGGCGATGCCGTGCACATGGACGAGGTCTTGCATGAACTGGAGCGCCGCCACATTTTCCGGGCTGTCCAGGATGATCTCGCCGTCAGCATTGTAGGTGCCGCCGCCGTTCATCAGCATGATGGCATAGGTCGAGAAGATATCGGTTGTCTCAATGCTTGCCATGTAGACATCGGGCGTGCCGTCACCGTCGGTGTCCTGGGTCACCTTCTTGCCGGCTTCGATATAGTCATCCCAGGTCACGATGCTGTTGACATCCACACCTGCTGCTTCCAGCAGGGCGGTGTTGTAGTACATCACGAACGAACCCAGGTGGTAATCGATGCCGTAGTTGTGGCCGCCTGCTGTATAGGGAGCCAGGCGCGACTGAATGATGTCTTCGCGGTAGGGATCAATGGCGTCATCGAGCGGCACGAACTGGATGTCGCCCTTGGTGAAGGTGGCGAACTTCTTGATCTCGACATCGGCCAGATCCGGAGCACCGGCGCCAACCAGCAGGGATGCCAGCAGGTTGTCGTGCATCTGGGTGTATTCAATCTGTTCATAGGTCAGGTTGATGGGACGGTCTGGATTAACTTCGTTCCAGCGTTCTGCCTGCTGCTGCATGAACAGACCATGACGGTCTACGAAGACCCACAAACTTAAATCGGTTGCATCCTGGGCGACAGACACGCCAAAACCGAAGCTTCCGATCAGGATAGCAACGAGAAGCAAAAGGGATATACGCTTAGACATTCTGACCTCCAAATTAAGTCTTTTACTTGACGGTGCAGACAAGTGCCGTTACGGAGTGAGGTTCAAATGTATAGTTGAGCACGTTCCTTTCTGCGGTCGCAGCCGCTGTCCTGATGCCAACTTGGTTGGGCTGATCAAACGAGTTTGTGGACTTAATGTCCGGTCCGTTGATCACATGGGCTTGTACGTCACCCGCAAAAAAGCCGCTGTCAAGCGAAATGGTCGTTTCCAGGGCGTCTGTCTTGCTGCGGTTGACGACAAAAATCGTGAGGGTTTTCTTAGCCTCATCCAGGGAAGCGCTGACATCCAGGGTGCGCAGACCTGTGTGTGGACCTGACGAGAACGTATCGCCCTTCCAGAACGCGTCGAGGGCGATGTTTCCACAGGTGCGGCTGTACAGCTCAAAGGGGTGGAAGATTGTCTGGAGGAACAGGCCATTCGGATTCGTGAAGATGGGCGCGATGACGTTGACGATCTGGGCGATGTTCGCCATCTTGACGGACTGAGCATGACGGATGAAGGCGTTGAAATGCATCGCCACCACCAGCGCATCTTCCAGGTTGTAGATTTCCTCCAGGTTGTTGCGCTCTTCCAAGGTGTCGCCGCGCGCCCGGTACCACACATTCCATTCATCGACGGCAATCGCGATGGGCCGCTGGATATTGCGCTGCAGCTTCATCGCCCGAATCAGCCCTTCGGTGACGCTGAGGCGTTCTTCTAGGAACTCGGAGACCGCCATATACTTGGCAAAGTCGTTATCCGGGTTGCCGACATACCAATGTATGGCAAAATAATCAACGTAATCTGCGGCGTGGTCGAGCAGCAGTTGGGTGCGCTCGACGTATTCAGCGCTCCAATTGGAAATCATCGAGGCCAGCAGCTTGATCTTGGGATCAACCCAGCGCATCACCTTGGCGAATTCCTTATAGGTGCGCGCGTACTCCTGGGGGGTTTTGTAGCCGATTTGCCACTCGCCATCGACTTCATTGCCGATGCCCCAGTACTTGACGTTGTGCGGCGCATCGAAGCCGTGCTGGCGGCGCAGATTTGCCAGCGCCGTTTGCTGGCTGCTGTTGCAGTATTCAACCCAGTCGCGGGCTTCGCGCATGTCACCGTCGCCGCAGTTCACCACAATGTAGGGTTCGGTTTGGAGTTTGCGGCAGAGCTGGATGAATTCATTTGTACCAAAGTGGTTGGTTTCTATCGTTTCCCACGCCAGTTCTGGTCGCGCCGGACGCTGTTCCACTGGCCCAACGCCATCCATCCAGCGGTAGCCGGACACGAAGTTGCCGCCGGGGTAGCGAATGATCGGCATCCTCAGGCGTGACAGCGCTTCCAGGACATCTTTACGGAAACCCTGTTCATCGGCTAAAGGGGAACCCGGCTCATAGATGCCGCCGTAGAAGCAGCGTCCAAGGTGTTCGGCGAACCCACCGAAGATGTGACGGTGAATATTGCCGAGTCGACGGTCGAGGTCAATCTTGATGTGATTCATATGCAAACGTATCCACCGTGAGTTACTATAGTAGGGTAAACAAACAACATGCGCCAAGCGTGTTTAATAAACAGCATGGCGCATCTCGGTAACCAAATGTCAGAACAAACGGCGATCCAGGCAAAAGAAAAACCATAATTCAGTCTCTAAGGTGAGTGTATTTTTCGCTCGAATTCCAATATACTGCGCTTAGGTAAACTTGTCAAATGGTTGTAAACTGAATACGGAAACTTTGTTTAGTGAACAAAAACGGTATATTGAGGAGTGCACTGTTGCCAAAGTCAAAACCAACCATGCGTGATGTCGCTCAAGCAGCCGACGTTTCCGCGACGACAGTCTGGATGGTTGTGCATAACAAACCCGGCATACCCGCCGAGACTATTGAGAAGGTTCAGGCAGCGATTGAGAGACTGTCGTATGTTGCCCGGTCAGAACCCAACGGGACTAAAGCAGAGACCGTTGGCCTGCTCATCGAGCAATCCTCAATCCCGGCCATCAGCGATGTGTTCTATGGTGATGTTATTCGCGGCTTCCAGGCCGAAGCGAAGCTGTTCGGCTATCACGTGCTGCTGTCCACGTTTGACCGTAACTCGCAGGATCTGGGTTTGCTGAAGACCGGTTTTGCGCAGAATGTGGCCGGATTTGTCATTGCCAACGATGGCGACATCCTGCCGGAGACGGTCATGCAGCTCAAGATACTCAACCGCCCCGTCGTGTTGATCGAGAGCTACATCGAAGGCCAGACGCTCCCCTGCGTCCTGGGTGACAACTTCATGGCGGGCTATAAAATCGCGCGTTACATGCTGGAACAGGGGCATCAGAAAATCGCGATTCTGAAGGGGCCGACCAAATATAGCAGCCTGGTTGACCGCTTCAGGGGCTGCCTGGCCGCTATGGCCGAGGTGAACCTGCTGCCCCCGGTCGAGTGGATGCCTGAACCCGTCTCTGGACATCCTTTGAAGGGCTATGTTCAGATGAAGGAAATCCTGGCGCTGCCCGATCATCCCACCGCCGTGATCGCCATCAGTGACAAAACCGCGTTTGGTGCTATCGAAGCGATTCGCGAGGCCGGACTGCGAATACCGGATGATATCGCCATTGGCAGCATTGATAACACCCGGGAGAGCGGTTATACGCGCCCGCCGCTGACGACGGTGCATATTCCGAAATATGAAATCGGCGTGCTCGCACTCCGAAAACTTCACCGTCTGATTGAAGGTACCGAGACCATCCCCGTCAAGAGCATCGTCTACAGCGAATTGATCGTGCGCGAGTCCTGCTGAGGTAGGTTCTCGAATGAAATCCCCTCCCCTCATTGAGATGGCGAGGGGGAGTCGCGCACAGCGAGGCGGGGGTGGGGGCTTACACCACATCCGCCAACCCACCCTAAGCCGTTAAGCGAAGCTCCGAAAGTACTTGACAGCCTTCAGCAATCATGCTAGTTTATACGTATAACTGATACGTATAAGTCTTTCTCTTTAAACCTTTTTTGTAAGCCAA
>JAEUQX010000687.1 GCA_016788625.1 Anaerolineae bacterium | reverse complement strand
CTGGCCGAACCGTACCGCATTGACGGCTGGCGGCTGGATGTCGCCAATATGACCGCGCGTCAGGGCATGGTGCAGTTGGCACATGAGGTCTGGCGCGAGATGCGTGCCGCTGTTAAACAGCAGAACCCGCAGGCGTTCCTCTTTGGCGAAAACTTCTTCGACGGTACGCCGCACCTGCAAGGCGACGAACTCGATGCCACCATGAATTATCGCGGCTTTGCCATCCCGCTGTGGGAGTGGCTGGTACGCCCGCCGGAACACATCCCCGACGACATGCTGGCGTGGTGGACGGTGGTGCCGCTGCCCGCCGAAGGATTGGCCGAGCAGTGGGGACGTTTCCGCGCGGCTATCCCCTGGGTGATCGCCCGTCAGCAGTTCATTCAGCTCGGCAGTCACGACACGCCGCGCATCCTGTCCATCCTCAACAGTGACCGCTCCAGGATGCTGCTGGCCGTGACGCTGCTGATGACCTTCCCCGGCGTGCCCTGCGTGTACTATGGCGATGAAGTCGGGCTGGAGGGGTTCTTTGACCCGGATAACCGCCGCTGTATGCCCTGGGACGAGAGCGCCTGGGATCAGGAGATTCGCGCCGCGTATAAGCGCCTGATCGCCCTGCGGCGTACTGCACCGGCGCTGCGGCATGGCGGCTTTCAGATGCTGCACGCACAGGGCAACCTGCTGGCCTACATGCGCCAGTCAGCCGAACAGCGCCTGCTGATCATCGCGCATCGCGGCGAGACGGCGCTGGCAGAAATCAGCCTACCTGTCTGGCCCGGCAGCATCGCGGATAGCACACGCCTGACCGACCTGCACAGCGGCGCGATTTACACCGTGACCGACGGCCAGATCACCCTGCGCGACCTGCCGCCCAACGCCGCGCTGGTGCTGGAAGGGTGAAGGAATTTCATCCGTTCAAGTGAATTCATTCCAGAGACATCATTGACGCAATTGTGGGTACAATGATGATTTAGAATCTATTTTTCAGTGCCAAAAGGGTTTAAACATAAATGACCAATTTGTTCGATTTAACAGATCGGATTGCCATCGTCACAGGTGGTGGGCGCGGCATCGGGCGTGAGATTGCGCGCACGCTGGCCGGGGCGGGCGCTCACATCGCCATCGCGGAGTTCAACGCACAGTCCGGCGAAGAAGCGGCGCAGGAAATCGCCGGGATGGGACGACGGTCGCTATCGGTACAAACCGATGTGCAGGATCACGACAGCGTAGAAGCGATGGTCGCGGCGGTTCTGAAGCACTTTGGCAAGATTGATATTCTCGTCAACAACGCCGGGATCGCGCTGAATGTCCCTTCGGAAACCTGCACGGTCGAAGAATGGAACCGAATTCTGGGGGTCAACTTATACGGCCCAATCTGGTGCTGCACGGCGGTTGGTCGTCACATGCTGGAACGCAAATCCGGCGCAATTGTCAACATTGCCTCGATGTCCGGCTCGATTGTCAACAAGCCGCAGCCGCAGGCCGGGTACAACATCTCCAAAGCCGGGGTGATCATGCTCACCAAGTCCCTGGCCGCCGAATGGGCAACGCGCGGCGTGCGCGTCAACAGCGTATCGCCCGGCTACATCGGAACCGAACTGCTGAACAAGGGGCTGAAAGAGTATCCGGATTGGGGCAAAGTCTGGTTCGAGATGACTCCCCAGGGGCACTTAGGCAAACCCAGTGATGTCGCTCACGCGGTATGGTATCTGGCATCGGACGCGGCAGCCTATGCTACGGGCACAGACCTGATCATCGACGGCGGCTATACCCTGTGGTGAAAGCGACAAAATCATGACGATGTTTGCTGTGAGCGTGACCCAACAACATACGCTGGAGATCGTACAGGTGCCGAAACCCGTTCCCGGCGCGTACCAGGCGCTGGTGAAAACCGAGGCGGCCTGCCTGTGCAACATGACCGACCGCAAGCTAATCGAGGGGAAGTTCCCCGGCGTTGAGCAGTACCCACTGCTGCTCGGTCATGAAACCGTCGGAATTGTCGAAGCGGTTGGCGAGAAAGTCCGTCACTTCAAGGTGGGTGATCGTGTCGTCGGCGGGCTGGTGCTGGCCTCGCCCGACCCGGCTTATGGCAGCGGTTGGGGCGGCTTTTGCGAATATACCCTGGCGGGCGATCATCGAGCGATGATCGAGGATGGCGCTGCCGATCCCGCGCATGGCTGGTTCGAAGTGTACGAAATCATGCGCGTCGTGCCGCCGTCGATTGGCATTGAAGACGCGGTGATGCTATGTACATGGCGCGAAGTCTATGGGGCATTCGGGGACTTTTCGCTCAAGGCTGGAGACGACATCATCATTTATGGCGGCGGCCCAGTCGGGCTGAGCTTTGCCAAGTTCGGGCGGCTGCTGGGACTGGGCAGCATCTACCTGGTGGATAAGTGGGCGCATAAGCGCGAAAAAGCGCTGGCGATGGGCGCGACCGCCGCCTTTGCGCCGGATGATCCCGCCCTCGCCGACTTGCTGCGCGCCAGACGGGGCACGTTCGACGCGGTGATCGACGCGGTTGGCACGGAAGCGATCATCAATGGGGCACTGCCGCTGGTGAAAATGGGCGGTTCGATCTGCATCTATGGGGTCATCGATACGCCGACTATCCGGCTGGACAAAGCTGCCGCGCCGCTCAACTTCAACCTGCTGGTGCACCAGTGGCCGACCCGTTCACGCGAGCATGATGCCCAGGAGCCGCTGATCGAGTGGATACAGGCGGGCAAACTGAGCTACCGCGAGTTCATCTCGGCGGAATACCCTATCCGGCAGATTCGTGAAGCGTATGAAACGGCGCAGCAGACGAAAGCGGTGAAAACCCTGCTGCGTTATTGAGCCGGTGTGCGAATGCGCGGTGTGATTGAGGAAAGATTTACGTGCTGGCAAGCATGTACCGCATCTGCGGGAGGATATACGCGCTGCGCGCTAATCCTCCCCTACAACACACAACTCGCTCATGTTCCTCTGTGTCTCTCT
>JAEUQX010000658.1 GCA_016788625.1 Anaerolineae bacterium | reverse complement strand
AAGTTGGGCTTCAATCACGGCATGACCATGCCGGGGCCGGATGGCGCGCCGAACTTCGCCATCGTTGACCTGTCGCCGCAGGCCATGTTCGGCCTTCAGTTGGATGCCAACCCGCCCGCGCATCGCGGCGATGGCGTGATCTTCATGGTCTACGTGAACGAGGCGACCGACATCGACGCCTACTATGCCGACGTGCAGAGCAAGGGCGTTACAATTGTCGAACCGATCAAAACCGAATATTGGGGCGACCGCATCTTCTCGGTCAAAGACCCGGACGGCTACTACCTCACGCTGACCAAGACGGTCAAGCAGATGTCGATGGACGAAATCGTGGCAACACAAAGCTAGCAGGCGTAAGCACCCTCAGATCAGTTGCGCGGCCCGGACGCCTACCACGTTGCCCAGGTAGGTTCCGGGTCGTTTTCTTGCTCGCTCTGGCGCGGGTACTGGCGTGGGATGTTCAGCGGTTTGCCGCCGATCATCAGGCTGTGATGGTCGCTCTCCTCATAGGTCACGTCGCGCGCGACCACCCGGCGCTGCGGCGATGCCACCAGCACCACATCGGACTCGATCATGCGCCCTGGGAAGACGATCATGCCTGCACCGATGCGGCAGTTGTGGCCGACGGCGCTGCCCAGCACGACCTGATTCACGTCGCCAAGTTCGCCCTGGATGTTCGTCGCGCGAATTGGACGCGGCACCAGCCGCGCGCCCACGCGAGCAGGCACGAGGTTGAAATCGGTGAAGGTGCTGCCCGCGCCGACGAAACTGTTGCGCCCGATCACGCACATCTGTAGGCAGGTGTTCTGCGCCAGGATGGTGTTGTCCATCATGGCTGTCATGAACAGCGCAGCGCGGAAGGGCAGGAAGCAGTGGTTGCCCACTGTGCTGAGCATCAACTGGCAGCCCTGCGAAATGTTCACGTTGTCGCCGATGGTGCAGTTGTCGATGACGACGCCTGCGCCGATGGTACAGTTGTCGCCAATCGTCGTCGGGCCGTTGATGATCGCCGAAGGGTCGATCACGGTGTCCTTGCCGACTTTGACGACGGCAGAGGTGGTCATGATCTGACGCTGCTCGATGATCGCCCGCCACAACAGGCGCAGCGAGAGGAAGTTGTCGCGTTTGATCTGTTCATCCAGGCGATTCCCGCGCGAGAAGACGCCCAGGATGACGGCGGCGTAAAAGACATGCACCCACGTTTCGACCGAAATCACTGAGCGCTCAGTCAGATAATGCGTCAGGTCGCCGCGATCCTGCGCCATGAAGTCCGGCACACTGTAGAAACCTTTTTCCTTCCAGCCACTCGGCACGGGGATAGGCACAATGTCCGGCGTATATCCGTTGGGGAAGTACCACAGATCGAGCAGATACATCAGCCGCCCATCGCTGTCGCGCGCTTGTTCCAGGTCTGTGGTCAGCGGGATGGCGTATGCCCGATGGGCTTTGTCATCGTCGTAGATGGCCGCGCGGCAGGCCCGTCCGGTAGCGCGCGCCTGTTGGTAAAACATGTCGAAGAACTCACGGTCGAACCACAGGCTGTCACGGTAGACAATCGCGGCATCGTCTGGACGGATGTCCTGGATTTGCTCGCGAATCTGGAGCGGCTCGCCGCCGAGCTGGAGCTTGCCCTTGAAGTATTCCGCCAGCAATTCTTCCTGATGAGTGAGCAGCAGTTCCGTGCCGATCACCAGCTTACTGGCCGGTTCGTTGAACGGCAGGACGTGACGTTTATCTTCCAGAATGAAGCGGTACATGACATTCCCTCACAGCAGCGTGCGGCACTTATCCTCAGTATAGCATTGCTTGCGAATTGTGATGGAATGGCCGTTCAGGTGGATTTGTTCAGGAAATCGCGCACTGCCTGGTGGAAGCGTTCCGGTTCGTCCAGCATGGGGAAGTGCCCCGATTTCTCGAACCAGTCGATTTGGCTGTGCGGGAGATACTGTTTCAGCACTTTGTTCTGCCGGGGGCTGACGATCAGGTCTTTTGCGCCGTAGATGCCCTGCACAGGCAGCTTGATCTCGCCGATGCGTGGGCGCAGGTCGGTCTGACGCAGCGTGGCGATGCTTTCGAAGAACGGGCCGACGGTTAGCTTGGAGAGGTCATCCTGGAACATCTGGCTGAGCGTCTTGCCATCTTTGGAGAGCAGATAGGAATAGCCGCGCAGCGAGGTCTTCAGGCCGCTCATGAAGGTGTCGAAGAGGAACGGCGCAGTTTCCGCCAGCCCCATCCAGCCGCGATGCCCGGCCATCTTGAGTAGCGGGCTGAGCGATGTGCCCACAATCGGCGAACCGATCACCGTCACCTTGACGACTTTTTCCGGGTAGCGGATGGCCGAACTGAGCGACACCGTGCCGCCCATCGAGTGACCGATCATCGGCGCTTTGACGATGCCCAGTCGATCCATGAACTGGTTGACGAGCGTGACAAAATTATCGACGGAGAAATCCGCACCCTGGTCGCCTAGTTCGCCAAAGCCCCAGAAATCTATCGCGTAGGTGCGGAACTCTTTGCCCAGGTCTTCAATCGTGCGCCGCCACAAGCGCCACGAACCGAGCCAACCGTGTAACAAAAGAACCGGGCGACCCCGCCCATAAGTCTCATAATGGATGACACCCTGCGGCGTAACCAGAAGCGGCACGATGCATTCGCCTTTGAACGTCGGGTCTGCCCGGATGCAGTCCTTAGCTTTCCATTTCCTCAAGGATGGAGTAGAGCAGTTCGAGCAGGACGTTTTTGACGCTTTCCTTGTCCTTGGCGACACAGGGAAGCAGCTTGACGCCCTCTTCGATACGCAGCGCAATGCGCAGATCTTCCGCGCTCCAGGCATCCGGGTGATCCTGCTTGTTGGCCGCCACGACATAGGGCGTGGGGGCATAGGCGCGGAACGTCTCCAGAATGCTCTTGGCCTCGCGGAACGTCTCCGGCTTGGCGCTGTCTACCATCACAACAAATCCGAGCATACCCTCGGCCAGAATTTCCCACATGAAGTCAAAACGGCGTTGGCCGGGCGTACCGAACAGGTACAGCACCAGGTCATCGTCTACGGTGATACGACCGAAGTCCATCGCGACCGTCGTCGCGTCTTTCTGCTTCTTTTCGGCGGGTGTGGTGATCTCACGTTCAGTGGAAACCACATCGATTTCGCTGATCGACCGGATGAATTCTGTCTTGCCAGCGCTGAAGGGGCCGGTGATGACCATCTTTACAGTTTGCATATGCTCTTCCTAGTGCGAGGTCCCTTTCGGACTAGAGGATGCTAGATAGACCGAATCTTGTCGATCAGGCGGCTGACCACGACTTTTTGTACCTGCGGCTGCGGTTTGGCAGCCGGTTTACGCGCGCGGTTGGCCGCATTGGGATCCACCATTCCTGGCGGCTTGACGAGTTCCACCAACCCGGCTTGTTCGAGGCCATAGACTACACGACGGATTTCGATTTCCGACATGTTGTTGGCTTTGGCGATCTGACGTATTGAGTACTTGGGGTTGATGAATGAGACCACACGCCATTCCTCAACGCTCAGATGTACGCCCTTGAACTTTTCTTTGGCGTTTTCCGGGAAGCGCAGGGCCATATCGAGATTGGGCAGGTGCTGGTTGAGTTCTTCGATCTCTTTGATGCGCCGCGAGCCTTCGATGATCACGTTTTCCAGGTCAATCGGCACCTGGATGCGATCTTTCTCCGGCAGGATATCATCATCAAATCGGAACGGCTCTTCAGCCCAGCTCATCAGGCTGTAGACGACATCAAGGATGTACTGCTGCACGCTGGTGATAACGTCGTTCTGACTGACGTAGTTCGCGTTGATCAACAGCAGCGCCAGTGCTTTGTCGTTGGTATTCTTGGCGCGTTCGCGGATGATGCGCGCCTGGTCATCGGTCAGCTTGCCGGCCTTGTTCAGCACGGCGACCAGGTTGCCCTCCTGACCATTCATCGCGGCAAAAATCAGCTTACCCGTCTTGAACGACACCTTCGCCTTCTCAGGTCCCACCTCAATCCGTTCGCGCTTCTTGCCGTTCACCTCTTCCATGATGCCCGTCTTCTTGGCCTGAAAGATGGTCAACGTGCCGGTTTTGCCCGCCAGATTGATCAGGTTCAGAAGTTGGGTGGTGCTAAAGTCTCTTAGTTCACCCTTCAGCGGCATTGACCTCTCCTACCGAATTCTCAATGTGTAGCCACCAACAAAAGACGAACGGTGTGTCTTAACTTCGTGGATTATAGCTTGCGCCTAGAGAAGCGTCAATCACACCGATGTGGATTCATTCTATAGCAATTTGCAATCCGGGACAAACGCGCTGCTATAATGACCAGCGGCGTAGAACATCAAGGAAGCGCGCATGAAGATCAGGGTATTGCTGACGCTGCTGCTTGTCCTCATGTCTGGCTGTGTTGTCCCGCTGGAACGCAGACCACCCGGCACAGTCATTCCCAACGATCTTACAACCGAAACCCCTGGCACGACACTTGAGAATCCGGCGTTGTTTGATCTGCCGTCCGGCGTAAACCCGCTCACAGGCCTGCCTGCCGACCTGGCCGCGCTCGATCTGCCGCCGCTGCTGGTCAAGATTTCCAACGCGCCGCCGTTGGTGCGACCACAGGCAGGTCTTGCCAGTGCCGATATTGTGTACGAGCACTACGTCGAGGGTGGATTGACGCGCTTCTCGGCGGTCTACTACGGCCAGACACCGGAACGTGTCGGTTCGATTCGCAGCGCGCGTCTGATCGACTACGAACTCGCCCCGATGTACCGCGCCTGGCTGGTCTTCTCTGGCGCGAGTACAGGTGTGGAAGACCGTCTGAACACCTCGGATTTTCGCGAGCGGCTGTTCAAGGGGGTGCTGTTCGGGCTGCCGCACTTCTGGCGCGACGAGAGTATCGAGGTGCCGCACAATCTATTCGCCAACCTGAGTGCGCTGCGCACGTTGACGCAGCCGGGACGCCCGGCGCTGCGCGGCCTCACATTCAGCGGCGAGGCTCCGCTGGGCAGCAGCGAAGCCGTCACCACGCTGGACATCCGCTATCGGGCGACGCGCGTGCGCTGGGACTATGACGCAGCCAGCGGTCTCTACCGCCGTTCCGCCGATGGGTTGGGGCACTACGACGCTAACACGATGCAGCAGGTGACCGCCGCGAATGTCATTGTGCTGTATGCCGAGCATCAACTGAGCGATATTGTGGAGAGTCAGTTTCAGGACAGCGTGAGCTACGGCTTCGAAATCCGCTTGTGGTTCGAGGGTGATGCAGTGTTGTTCCGCGATGGGCGGCGCTATGTGGCGCGCTGGGTGCGCCCAACGCGCGAGGACATGATTGGGCTGCGGACGCTTGATGGCGCGCCGCTTGATCTCAAGCCGGGCAATACCTGGATTCAGGTGGTTAGGCTGCCCGAACAGCAGAACCCGGCAGAGGAGTGGGTAAAATGGCAGTGATGCGGGCGGGAAAGATTGTTTCGCATTATAATGGATGTAGTTTCACACGCACAATTGATCAAGAAGCATTATGACCATTCGTAATACAATTGAGCAGGGTATTGCCGCCATTCAGTCTGGCAATGTGGCGGAAGGCGAGCGCTTGCTGCGTATCGCGCTCAAAAATCCGGAGACAACCGGCACGCTGCGTGCCTTCGCGCTGGTGTGGTTGGGCAGCATCACTGCTGACCCGTCTGCCCGCCGCGCCCACTACGAAAACGCCCAGGCCGCCGATCCTACTAATCCCCAAATTCGTCAGGCGGTTGAGTCTTTTCTGAATGCACAGATGCCGCAGCCGCCCGCTCCGGCAGCGCCAGCCCAGCCAGAACACCACGCAATCGAAGCAGGTGGTGGGGGCAGCGTGTTTGCGCCGCGTCCACCTGGAACCGGCCCTCTGAACCAACCTGCTGCGCCAAACAGTCCATTTGCGCCCAGTCAGTCCCCCGCCCCTGGCGGGATGGGGATGCCAGTGATCAATCCCGGTAACAATCCATTCGCGCCGATTCCGGTCATGAATGCCGGGCCGCGTCCGGCTGCCCCCGCCGGGCCATCCATGCACCATATGGCGGCGGTGATTGGCGGGCCGCGCGGCACGGGGACGGCCTTCTTCATCGCGCGCGAGGGGCTGCTGGTAACGACCCGCAGCGTCGTCGGCGGCATGGAAACTGTCATGGTCGAACTCCAGCCAGGCAGGCAGATACAAGGCTATGTTGTGCGCTCATATCCCGAATATGATCTGGCCTTCATCTACGTCGAACATCAGGTCAATGATCTGATCCCGATTACGCCTGTGCCCGTGCTGCCGGATGACGCGCCGCTGACGGTCATCTCTTATAACGGCCAGATCACGCGCGGAGTGCGACGCGGCACCAAACGCGTGCTGTCTCAGCATTGGTTCCCCACGGACATCGTGGATGTGCCCGATGCAGGTGGCGCGCCTATCCTCGACCAGCATCATTATCTGGTCGGCATGTTGACCCGCAACACGGCGGTCGCGTCGGAGATGTTCTATGGGCTGCACATTTCGCTGATCCGCAGTTGTATGGAGACGCTGCGCCAAGAGAACCTGGAGGGTGGGCGCGTATACTGTCTGTACTGCGGCAGCGGCAGTCGCGCGGTAGCCGCCGGGGGATACTACTGCGAAGTGTGCGGTGCTGTCACGCCGCGCGCGGAAAATATTGTACGCTTTCCACAGCCGCAGCTTCAGGCCTATTACTATTCCCATGATCGGATAGCCTGTCGCCACTGCAATGCGACAGTTGGCTTTCACAAGAATGCCTGCCTGCGCTGTGGCCGGACGCCGAGCAGCTAGGGGCTGTATCCCGTTCAAACAGATACGGAAATCTGCAGTAGGGGGCACTTCGGAAGTTAAGGTATCATGTCGTGGCGTGATTGACTTGAACGATAATCCGCGACGAAACAGCGGTCTAGATTTGGGGTAAGAACGCATGATCTTTCGAGGACGAGGTAACAAAGCGCCAGCTCCCGCGCAGCCGACGCTGGAAACACACGCGGGCGTTGTGGAGCAAATCCTTTCACAACTGAACATCGATCCGGTGCAGGCGCGCATGAAGATGGAGACGGGCTTTGGCTGGACGTTCCAGCGCGGTTCGGCGACGATTGAAGTCTATGTCTCTCAGCAGAATGGCATAGGTTATTTCCAGGCGCTTGCGCCCATCATGCACCTGCCGATCAACGCGCTGCTGCCACTGTATCGACGGCTGTTGGAACTGAACATGCAGTTGACCAACGCTGCGATTGGGGTGTATACCGATGTCGTCTACGTGTTCAACGAGCGACCGTTAGAAGGTATGGACTCAAATGAGGCCAATACCATCATCAACCTGGTGGCTTCCTACGCGGATGACCTGGATGACAAGTTGGTCTCGGAATTTGGGGGGCGGCTGTTCGGTAAGGCGTAAGCGCTGTCAGGCGTGCATACCGTTGATGGCGCTGGCGATGACGCTGACGAGTTCATTCTGGCTGAATGGCTTGGTGAGGTAGTCGATTGCACCTTGCTGCAGCGCAGTCTGCCGCCATTCTGGGACGCTGTGTACGCTGAGGATGATTACAGGGATATGCTGCCAGCGTAAGCGGACTTCCGCCAGCAGTTCCAGACCGTCCATGTAGCTCATCCGCAGATCGGTGACAATCAAGTTGTAATCCGGATCACGCTCGAGCATTTCGACAGCTTCGAGGCCGTTTTCCGTTTCGGCAACTTCATAACCCTGATGACGCAGTATTTGGCTTACCAGACGGCGGGTGCCGTAGTCATCTTCGACCACCAGAATGCGGTGCATACCGGAATCCTCTATGTATGGCGGTGCTCGCTACAATTTCACTATAGCGGACATCAGATGAAAAAAGTGTAGAGAATAACGTTAATGGTTAATTTGAGCGTGTTCGCTGCTTGAAATAACCGCTGACGAAGCGGTACAACTCCAGCGTATTACGCGGCTGCTGCTTGTTCTCGTCCAGTTTGCGCGCCAGTCCACTCTCTTCCATGGCCTTGTCGCTGCCGTCCAGTGAAATAACCGCTGACAGCTCGGCCACGCGCTGCAAATCAATTGCCAGATCGCGGATGATCTCACGTTGACGCGACAATGGCAGTTCCGACCACAGACTCTCCAGCGCCCCGCGCAGCGCTTCGACACTGAGCGTGATCTTCTTATCGGGCGGGAAGGCGCGCAGCAGCCCGCGCAGCACGGCGTTGGCGATGCGTGCGGTATCGCGCAGCACAGGCGCGGCACGTTCGCCCAGGGCGTGCTGGCTTAGCGCACGTTCGAGGCGCATCGGATAGCGTTTGCCCTTGGTCAGATAGCCACCCATGATCCAGAACACATCCAGCGCGGTGGCAGGCGCGGACTTGTTCGCCAGCAAGTTTTCGATGTGCTTTTCGTTGTCACGTGGGCGATTGATCTTGGCATGGTCTCCCAGGACAAGGATGGCGCGTCCCAGGTTAAGCAGTTCGTCCGTGATCGTCTTGCGGTCATCGTCACTGAGGCCGCCTGTCATGCTCTCCAGGTTGTTGTAGAGCGCGCCGATGCTCGGAATGCGGCTGCGGTCAGCATAAGCGGCGGCGGTATCGAACAGGAAATCCGCTGTAATATGCAGGAACTCGGCATATTCAGCGATTTCCACGCCGTCCATCATGCGGCGCAGGGCATAGCTGGCCTCTAACGCCTGCTGCACGTTGATGCCGAACTCGCGCCCGAAGGCTGTTACGCCCTGGCGCGCCAGTTCGTCCGGAGCACTCCAGACGAAGCGTCGCAGCAGTTCCAGTCCCTCCGCCCGCACGCGCTCGTCGAAGTCCATCATCTTGTACATGCGCCCGATCAGGTTGATGCCCTTGGCGCCGTCGCGCGCCGCCACCTGCGGCAGCAGCCGGGCGACTTTGACCGTGTTGGTCGGGTCTTTGCGCTTGATGTAGAAACGCAGCAGCGCAATCATGGCGGATGATGGAATGACTTCGAGGATGGCGGGATGCTCAAACAGCATCTCCGTGACGGCCTCGGACACTGGGTCGAGGTCAGACGACCATTCGTGGCCTTCCAGCGCGCCAATGTGCGCCATCGCCAGCGGCAGCGAACGGATGCCAACCTCGTTCAGGTCGCTGAGCGCCGGTGCTACCTGCTCGGTGGGGATACGGGTTTCAGCGAACAGCCGCCGCACCATGTCCACGTAGTAACTCTGCAGATCGCCAGGGTAGAGCAGTCGCGCCTGATGCAGCATCTCGTTGCCCAGGTCTTTGTACGCGCCGAAAGCCAGCAGCAGTTGCAGGATATAGGTCGGGCCGGGCGGGTCGAGCGCCAGCAGCGTTTCGTCGGTGGAGGTCAGATTGCGCGCCACCCAGACGATAGTCTCGCTGTACTGCACGCCCCACTGGCTGCCGATCAGGTTCACCAGTCCGGAAAGCGCTGGCGTATCGACAATATCTGGGCGATTGCCGCGCACAGCCAGTTCGGCCATGCGGATCAGCATCAGATCACGCCAGGTGTCGCCAAAAGCCGTTGACGCGCCCATCAGGATGCCGTTGGGCGAAAGGCCGGGGTCTTCGCCTGTCAGGTATGGGACGAGC
>JAEUQX010000544.1 GCA_016788625.1 Anaerolineae bacterium | reverse complement strand
GTGGCGGAGACCTTCAACCTGCCGCTGGTGCAGGCCGAACGGATTGTGTGGAGTTAGGGCAAGTTCAGAGAATTGCTGAAGGGCGTGGTCCGGTGTGTGCCGCGCCCTTTTTTTACGTAGTCGATTGCAAATGTGCTTCGAAGAATGCCAGGATCTGTTCCCAGGCCTCGCGCGGTGCGCCGCCTGCCGCGATGCCTTCCGGGTTAACGAAAGCGTGCGGCATCTCCGGGTAGATCGTCACAGTATGCTCAATAGCTGTCTGGCGCAGCGCGGCTTCGAACGCAGCCACCTCGCTGAGCGGGATTTGCTGGTCGCGCTCACCGAAGATGCCCAGCAGTGGGCCGGCGTCGGGGTTCAGAAGCGCGCCGAACGCCGCCGGATCTTCAATTGTGTCGCCGTACAGGTTGACGGTGGCAGCGATGTTGGCGTTCAGGACGGCATGGCGCAGCGCTACCCCGCCGCCATAGCAAAAGCCCATCACGCCGATACGCCCAGCATCCACATCCGTTTGGGCGACGAGGTATTCGTAGGCAGCTTGCATGTCGGCGTTAACGCGCGAGGCGGGTACGCTGACACGCAGGAAGATGGCACGCGGAACCAGACTGGTGGTGCTGCCACGATAGGTATCCGGCGCCAGGACAACGTAGCCTTGCTCCGCCAGTTTGTCGGCCATCTCGGTGATTTCGGCGTTGAGCCCCCACCATTCATGCACCATCAGCACTGCCGGGTACACCCCTTCGGCCTCAGGTCGCGCCAGGTAGCCGACTAACTCTGTCCCATCATCTGCCGGAAAGCGCACGTTGGCATAATCAGCGGCCTTGCGCCCGAACAGACTGTCGTAGGCAATCAGGCCGCCCACGCCGATCACGAGCAGCAGCATAACTGCGACCAGTCCGATAGCAATGCGCCGCAACCACTTCATCATCGGTATTCCCTAGTGCGTTTCTTCGCGTTTCCGCATTCGAACGGTGAAGACAGTTCCCTCGTTGACCCTGCTGCGTACCTCAATGTTTGCGCCGTGTGCGTCGATCATCTCTTTGACAATCGCCAGACCTAGCCCCGTGCCGCCCATGTCGTGATGTTTGGCACGCTTGCTGCGGTAGAAGCGCTCGAAGACATGCGGCAAATCGTCGGCGGGTATACCAATGCCTGTGTCGCGCACAGAGAACAGCACCTCGTCGCCATCAACGTCCGTCAGCACCGTCACCTCGCCGCCAGAGGGTGTGTAGTTGAGCGCGTTCGCGACCAGATTGACGATCACGCGTTCAAAGCGCCGTTTGTCCAGCGTCAACGCTGGCAGCGCCAGATCGGGCTGGAACACCAATCGTAACCCCTTGCTCTCCGCCAGTGGGACATGCGCGTTGACCACCGTGCGAATCAACGAGTTCAAGTCGGTTTCTTCCAGGTCAAGTTCGATCAGGCCGCGGTCAATTTGCGAGAGCGTCCGCAGGTCTTCGACCAGATGCTCCAGTCGTTGAATCTGCCCGCTCAGCGTTTCCACATGCTCTTCGAATAATTCCGGGTTGCGTCGCAGCAGGAACAACCGCAGCTTGAGGATGGCGATGGGATTGCTCAGGTCATGCGCGGCATTCGCCACGAAGCGTGTCTTAAAACGTTCAATATCCTTCAGATGCGTGATGTCGCGCAGGCTCATCACGACGCCTGCCCGGTTATCGCCTTCGTTAATCACGGGGGCTAGGGCTACATCTGCGTCAATGATCGCGCCGTCGTGCCGCTGGACTTTGGCCTCGACACGCTTGCTGCTGCCATCGAAAATCACTGAGAGCAGCGCGTTCGAGAGCGTGATCATCTCGTCGGTCTCCGGAAGCACGCTGAGCAGATTCTCAATCGCGCGGTCCACGCGGTCGCCGAACACCGTCTTGAACGCCGGGTTGACCTTCAGCACATCGCCACTGGATTCGGCCAGCAGGATTGCGTCGCTGCTGTTGTTCAGGATGACTTCCAGATTCTCTTTAGCCTGGCGCAGTTCGCGCGTGCGTTCCTCGACGATCACCTCAAGCTGTTCAGTGTAGCGCTGAAGTTCCGCTTCCAGCTCCTTGCGCGCGGTGATGTCTTCCATCACGACCAGAAAGTGGATGATTTCACCTTCATTGTTTCGAATGGGGGAAACGGTGACGGATGTCCAGATTCTGGGCCTGTCCGCTTTTCCGATATTGGGCACCTCGCCGCGCCACTCGCCAACCATTTGCAGGACGGTGATAATTGACTGAATATCGGTATCGCTCAGGCTATGTGGCTGGACGATGAAACCGCTCTGGCCGATGATCTCCGACGGGTCGTAGCCTGTCGTTCGGAAGAAACTGTCGTTGGCATAATCAACGATGCCATCCCTGTTGATGATCAGCACCATATTGGTACTCTGCATCAACGCGCGTGAGAGTTTGTTCACCTCGTCCTGTGCCCGCTTGAGCGCCCGGCGTTCATCGACATCGCGCAGTTCGCGCTCGATGGCAGGCACCAGGCGCTGGAGATTGTCTTTCATGACATAGTCGTTGGCACCAGCCTTCATCACCGCGACGGCCATTTCCTCGCCAATCGCGCCGGATACCACGATGAAGGGCAGGTCACTTCCGCTTTCTCGGATAATCTGCAGCGCCTGTGTGCCATTAAAGTTGGGCATGGAGAAATCGGAGATGATGATGTCCCAGGTATGGGACTTGAGCGCGTCGCGCAGACCTGTGGCGGTATCTACGCGGCGGGTGGTGACGGCGTAACCACCTTGCTTGAGAATGCGCTTGATCAGTAGCGCGTCATCCTCGGAGTCTTCTATGTGAAGAACGTTGAGTGGCTTTAGAGCTTCAAGTGTCATAGGTGGTTACGATGGGATACGATTGAGGACTAGCCAATACATGCCAATCTGGCGGATTGCTTCCAGGAATTGGGTGAAATCTACGGGCTTGCGGACATAGCTGTTGGCGTGTAACTGGTAGCTTTCAATCAGGTCTTTCTCTTCATCTGATGATGTAAGGACGACAATTGGCAGCGCCGTCATCCGCTCGTTTTCACGAATGCGGCGCAGGACTTCCAGGCCGTTGATCTTGGGCAGCTTGAGATCGAGGAGGATCAACTGCGGCATGATCGAAAGGTCACGACCCGCATAGTTCCCAGTGCCAAACAGGTAATCCAGGGCTTCGACGCCATCATGCGCCACGATGATGTCATTCGCCAGTCTATTTTGCTTCAGTGCACGGATGGTTAGCAGCTCGTCATCAGGATTGTCTTCAACCAGGAGTATCACTTTGTTTCCCATCGCTCTTGTTACTCGGTCTTACAGTGTGAAGTAGAACGTCGCACCCTTATGTACTGCGGCTTCTACCCACACACGTCCACCATGCCGTGTCATGACGCGCTGCACGGTCGCCAGCCCGATTCCACTGCCTTCAAACTCTGTCTGACCATGAAGACGATAGAAGGGCTGGAAAAGCTGGTCTGCGTAAGCCATATCAAATCCCGCGCCATTATCGCGCACATAATAAGTTTTGTCACCATGCATTGGGGTTTGTCCGAACTCAATACATGTTTCTTCTATTTTACTGGTGAACTTCCATGCGTTTCCAATAAGATTATCTAATGCCATCTTCAGCAGCGCCGGATCTGCCTGGGCGATCAGATTAGGTTCGATCTTCCAATGTGCCTTGCGCGCGGGCTGCTGTTCCTGCAAATCCGCCGCAATCGTCTGCACCATGCTGCTTAGGTCAACCAATTCTTTTTTGAGTGGATTGCGCGTAACGCGTGCAAGTTTGAGCATGTCATCTATCAGGCTGCCCATACGTTGTGTGGCCGCACGCGTCCGCTGGAGATAGTTCTTGCCTGTCGAGTCCAACTGGCTGGAACAGTCTTCGAGCAGCGCCTGGCTGTAGCCGTCTATTGCCCGCAGTGGTGTACGCAGGTCGTGGGAGACGGAATAGGAGAAGGCTTCCAGCTCTTTGTTGGCGACTTCCAGTGCAAGTGTGCGTTCGGCCACTCGCTGCTCAAGCAGGCTGTTCGCCAGGCGAATCTCGCGTTCAACACGGCGGCGTTCGAGCGTGCTGGCGATCATCTGCCCGGTGAAGCGGAACTCGGCAATCGTCTCTTCGCTCCAGATTGTTGGGGTGTATGTGGCGTCGAAGCCGATGAAACCAACAAACCCATTGGTAACATGCATTGGAATGTTGACAAACGACCGAATCTCCAGCAGGTCGAGAATATCGGTCATCGCTTTGGTATCGGGTGTGCGCGGCACTTCTGCCGTTTGCACGTTTGCCACCTCGCCGCGCTTCAGCGAATCGACAAACTCACTAAAATCTGCCACCGCCAGAGACTCGAGAACGCCCTTGTGCGCCAGCACGCCTGGCATACACCATTCGTGCGTCAGGATGAGCGTCTGTCCATCTTCGGTCAGCAGGAAAACATAGCCGCGTTCGACCTTGGCGAAGCGCGTGACGATTTCCAGCGCGCGATGAATCGTTGTATCAATATCACTCGTGCTGGCGGTCACAAAGTCGGACGCCAGTTGGCTCATAAACTGGATGCGTTCCAGCCGTTGTTGCAGAAGCGTTTGCGCGCCTTCAAGATCACTGACGGTGCGCTTGAGATCACTCAGGCTGGCATGAAGCAGTGAATTTGTCTCACGCAGCGACGACGCGATCAGGTTGATGACCGCCGCCACTGCAAACAGGAGGGCACTCGATGCAATCAGATTGCCCGGTAGAAAACTGCTCTCTCCATTCGTACTGCCTTGGAGGTACAGCCACCAGGCCAGCAGGCTGAGACTACTCGTGGCCGCGACAGCGAAAGGCGCGCGTTTGCCCATCAGCAGCCCGCTCACGACGACGATGAAAAGGTAATCGTAGGTGATCGTAAACAGAATTTCAGGGCGCAGGTCGGAAAACACGAAGAGCGTCGTCACGCACCAGTAGGAGGCCAGCATGACACTCGCCGCGAGTTGCACATTGCCGCGCCGGTTCTGCACAGCGCTGAACGTGCCGGCTGCTGCGAGCGCCAGGTCGAGTATCAGTATGACGCTGAGGTTGCCATGTGTGTTGTTGAAAAGGCTGCCCACGATCAGCGCTGTGAGCGCCATAAAGGTGATGAGTACAATCACATGGATATAGCGCGCTACCCGGCTCTTGTCCGGGTCGTCTGGGAAGTGGGGTGGGTAAAATACATTCAGAATGGTTGAGCGCATTGCAGGGAGACCTATGCATCTAGCGGCATTGATCGGTTGATCTGTTATGGTGTGATCGAAATACTCCAATGGCAAGACGATGACAACAGGTCTTTCCCATCGTTTACATTGATCACATTACGTAGTATAACACAAAATGTTCTCTCATATCTTTAGATTAAGTCCAATTGTGACTGCGCATTAGCCAGAAAATAAAACCGGGGGACTTGCCCCCGGTAATCAGCATCCAAACTAGTTTTTGCGTTGGTCGAGCTTGTCGCTGTTCAGCTTGACCTTCTCGATCTGATCGACAATTTCATCGATGACCGAGTTGACCAGTGTGCGGTAGCCCTCGACCGCTTCCTTATAGGCGGCTTCGCTGTGCTTCTGGAATGCCTCTGGGATCAGGGCCTTCAGCGCACGCCCGCTCTCTTCGATGGCGCGGCGTTGATGATCAATGAAGATTTCCAGGACGGTTTCCTTCTTCTCGCCCTCGATTACTTCTGGCTGCACCATAACATCCTCTACAGCTTTCTTGACGCGATTTACAGTCTTGGTCGTCATCGGCTCACCTCATGCAATTCAACCTGCGTCGAGGCAGGCATAAAAGTTATATCAACCGTAGCGCGCAGTGCCCTGGAATACGAATGCCAAGTATCAGGGCTTGCTCGTGATATTCATCACAAACTGATTTTCACTCAGGCCTGCATTTCCACCAGCGAGGTGGACATGATCAGCAGGTCGTGATGCCTCTCATCGCGCGTCTTCACCCAGTCGGCCAGGATTGCTTCCGGTTTGAATCCCAATTCCTCGACGACGGTGCGCGCGCCACGATCATCAACCGCCATATATGTGACGATCTTTTCCAGCTCCATCTCCTGGGCGAACTTCATCAGTTCGCGCGTCAGCCGCGTGCCGATGCCGTGTCCACGATAGGGCGAACTGACCAGCACCCGGATTTCTCCCAGGTGGCGATTCCAGAATAACTGGTTGAAGTACAGCGTGCCATAAGCCACGATGCCATGCTCATCCTCGACCAGAATTGAGGTGGCATGACCCGCCTGAATATCGTTGATCCAGGCATCGACAGCTTCCGGTTTGGTCACATCCCGACGCATGAAGAGCAGGTCACCCTCGCTCAGGTGGTTGGCGAAGGTCAGGATGGCGGTACGATCCTGCACGGTCATCAGCCGCAGCGTGAAGGTGTCACTGCCCAGCTTGACGGTCTTCGGGAATTTCTGTCGCGTCATCAGATAGGGTCTCCTATTCCCAGGGCACGCGCTGTGCGCTGTGCAGCAGTTCTTGCGCGGATTGCGTGAAGGGCAGCAGCTTGACCAGTGAACCTTTCTTCAGGTGCAGGTCGCCGCGCACCAGCATGACCAGTGGAGGTGCTTCGCCGCGCAGCACACGCATCCAGGCACCATAACTACCCTCGATGATGAACGTCGCCTTGGCTTTCACCTCTTCAAGCGGCAGGGCATGAGCCGAACGGCAGTCGCCCCGGTACAAATCCATCAGCACCGCCGCCGCCTCCACAAAGCCATTCTTGGGCGAAGACTGCATCACGAATGCCAGCGACCCAGCCTTCCAGTTGAGCGAAGCGTTCTTATAGGCTTTGCTATTGTTGATTGACTGCTGAAACGCCTGCGCCCAGTCTTCGGAGAACAGGCGATGACGCGCCGGGCCGCTGCCATTGGTGTACCCATTCACACGTGGTGTTTCGGCGGGTATCGGCGTGAGCACCAGCGGTTCGACAGCAGGCACAACTTCCACTGCTAATTCGGCGACCGCTTCCGCAGCCGGTAGTGCTTTACCATTCAGGTACGTTTGCGCCTCGTCGGTTTCTGGCGGCGTGGCGACCTGCGGCTCTACAGGGATTGCCATTTCGGCTCTTGGCGCATCAGGCGTGGGTAGGGTGATCTGCGGCTCTATAGCTGCCTTCGTCTCGTTGTCTGGTGCGGCAGTGGGCGGCGCGGGCTGAGGTTCTGCGACCGTCACGGTCTCCTCCACAGGCGCACTTATCGCTGCATCCACCACACGCGGCGGTGCTTCATTAGGCGGGGGAGGCGCTTCGACAGGCACAGCTGCGGCGGGTGGCGGCAGAATGACATCCTCGGTTGGTGGAGCTGTCCGTGGGGAAGGCGTGCTGGGGTCTGATTGGATTTCGACGCGCTCAACGGTGATGGGTTCGATGGGGTTGACTTTCGCTGCCGTCCGCAGTGTCGCATAGCTGCGTTCGAGCATGGCCCTGACTTCCTGCACATCCGGGATGATGGCCGAGTCCGCCACCAGCGTCATCGTGATCTTCTGGTTGTAGCTCATGATGACACAGCACATACCCATGGATGGGTTGAGCGGGAAGTAACCGTAGCTGTGCAGCATTTCGTGTCCCATCAGATAAATCGGTATCTGTGGGCCAGAGACGTTGGTGCACCAGCTATGCGCCAAAAAAGCGAAGGCCAGCGGCGCCGCCGACCAGATGGCGGGCTGAATCACTGCTGGATAGAGCGATGGCAGGGTGAGCAGCATGTCGAGGCCGTTGGAGAGCGAGGACTGTTTCATCACCTGGGTGTATTCGCCCACGTAGCGCAGACGTTCCATCGGGTCGGATACCTTCAACGGCACGTCAATCGGCAGCACCGATATGCGGTTACCGAACGAGCCTTTCTCGTTTTCGACGCGCATATTGACGGGTACCAGCACGCGGAAGAAGGGCTGCAAACGATGGCCGTACTCGTGCTCGTATTCGGCCACCGCGCCACCCAGCACGCTGAGCATGACATCGTTGACCGAAACACGCGCTGCCGAACGGATGGCGCGCACTTCCGCCAACGGGAACTCCGCCCAGGCGACGGTCATCCTGCCGCTGTTCTTACCGTTTATAGCTAACGGTTTAATCGGCGTCAGATTGTCGCTGACCAGGTTGACCATGCCGCGCAGCAGGCTGCGGCGTTTCTCACGATCGCCCAACACCGAGCCGAAGAACGACAGTCCTTCGCCCAGGCGTCCCAGCACGCCGACTTTATACTTCAGGTCGCCGACGATGGACTGCTGCAGGAGTTCGAGGTCGCTGGGCATATCCGGCGGGTCATAGAGCGGCTTGCGCGGGGCAGGGGTGGTCGTGTCGGTCAGGTCGAACAGTACAGTGAAGAGTTCAATCGCTGCCAGGCCATCGACCATCGCATGATGAATCTTGAAGAACAACGCCGTGCGGTCGTTGCTCAGACCTTCAATTACATAGATTTCCCACAGCGGCTTGGAGCGGTCGAGCGTGCTGCTGATCAGTTTGCCCGCCAGTTCGCGCAGTTGATCGTCCGTGCCAGGGCGGTTGAGCTGCAAACGGAAGATATGATTCTTGATGTGGAAATCCGGATCGTAGACCCACGACGGCTGGCCAAGGTTCAGCGGGGGCAGCACAACGCGCTTCTGGTACAGCGGTGCCTGATGAATGCGGGCATCAACATGTTCAACAAAAGCTTCGAAAGAAAGTTTTCCGGCAAAAATCGATAACGATCCGATATTCATCGGCGATTCCGGTCGTTCCACGAATAGAAACGCGGTATCGACCGGTCCCAAGATCTGCGGTTTTGTGTCCATCCCTTTATCCTCGCTTCTTGGCGGCCAGCTCCAGCGCCTTGATGGTCGCCTGTTCTCCACGGTCGATGAGCGTCTGCTGCACTTCTGGCCGGAACGAGAATTCGGGCGCGAGGAAGAATTCTACGTCATCGGGTTCCGGTTCAATCCAGATCAGATGTTTGCCCGGATTCTGCTGCTCGTAAATGCGCCGCCAGACGTTGATACGTTCGTGCAGGATCATGTTGGTGCTTTGCTTGATGATGTTGACCCAGCCCATGTCGTACACACTGCCACTCGTCAGGCGCAGCGGTTGGTAGGTGTGCGAGATGACCACGTCGTCGGAGAGCATGATGCCCACGTCTGCCGAGAGCGTCTGCTTGATTTCACCGTCAATGTAGTACTGCCCCTTGATCTTGATCGGCTCAAACAGTCCAGGGATCGACGCGGACGCGCGCACCGCTTTGTGGATGGGCACGTCGAGCATAAACATGTTTTCCGGGTCTTCGAAATCATAGATGCCGTTGAATACCGCGCGTTTGCACGAATCCAACCCGGTCGCTGTCACATACAGGTCAATCTCGGTTTCGGTGAAATTGGCAGTGGGCAGCAGTGAGCGGAATAGATTCTCCAACGCAACGGAGTCGAAGATGCTGGTGGCGTGCGATTGGCTGGCGATCAGGGTGTCGATCAGCTCGGCGATGATGTCTTTGTTGTAGATATGGGGCAGGGAGGCGACAAACTTGAGGCTGTTGAAACTGGTGAGCAGAAGCTGGCGCATGATGCCGACGTACTGCGGTTTGAAGAGCATGGTCGAGGTCAGGGTCTTCACCCAGGTATCGTACTTGGGCAGGTACACCTGTTTCTGGTGCAGCGAGGTGAGCATGGTCTCGATGCTGGCACCGGAGGCGATAAAAGCACCCATCACCGCGCCCGCGCTCGACCCAACGATTGAAGAAATGTTGTGTGTCCCCAGCGCTTTAAGGACGCCCAAATGGAAGTAAAAGCCTTTCGTTGCTCCACCGCTCAGGACGAGGGCAATACCTGGCTTCTTTTGCAGTTGCGGGATTTCACGCATGGTTGGACTCCTGTGCTGCGCTTAGTGTAAGTCCGCGTGTCCTTCTGCCCTACGGACAAAGATCATCCAATTGCATGACAATCATCAGCGCCCCGCTTGGATATTCGACACTAGGCGCGCGTCGGGCAAATGCCGTAAACGTTATACAACTGATTACGAGGAGTTGTTAATCATGCCTTTTTCACTCGATCTGGATGCGGAAGCTATACTTCCGCCAGAGATTAAGCCACTGCCCGCCCCCGTTGACTTGACCGCCGAGCCCGGCGCGGTTTTTTTGACGGGCGTGACCGGTTTTGTTGGTGTTTATTTACTGCGCGAACTGCTGCGTGATACTCATGCGCGTATCTATTGTCTGGTGCGTGCTGAAGATGATGTGAGGGGTTTAAGCCGCATTTACGACAATCTGGAACAGTACGGCCTGGAAAAATATGTGCGGCCGCATCGCATCGTTCCAGTGGTAGGGGATCTCAAGCTGCCGCTGTTCGGGCTGACGCAGGAGAAATTCGACGCGCTGGCCAATACGGTTGACGTGATATATCACTGTGGCAGCAAGCTGAGCTACGTCGCGCCGTATGAGTTCCTCAAGGCGGCTAATGTTGGTGGCACGGTCGAGGTGCTGCGCCTGGCGACGCGCGGTAAGGCCAAACCGGTGCATTACGTCTCCTCACTGGGCATTCTGCTGGCCTACAGCGAGCTGGTTGGCGGACAGGAAGAGGACGAACTCGACGCGGGCAAGTGCCCGGAGATTGGTTACTTCCAGACCAAGTATGTGGCTGAGAAAGTCGTGCGCAATGCGCGTGATCGCGGTATTCCAGTGACGATTCATCGCATCGGCCTGATCGTGGGAGACAGCCAGACGGGGGTGTGCAACAGCGACGATTTTGTGGCACGCATCCTTCTCGGCAGCATCCAGGCGGGTTTTGCGCCAGATGTGACCAACGCGATGGACATGACGCCCGTGGACTTCGTGGCCGCCGCGATGGTTTACCTCTCACGCCAGAACGAGGCGTTGGGGCGTGTTTTCCACCTGCTCAATCCGCGTCCCATTCATTGGAGTGATGTTTTCGACCGCGTGACCGATGCGGGCTTCCCGGTGCAGAAACTGCCCTTCCATGATTGGGTGGATGCGGTTGAGGAACACGGCGACCCGCAGACCAATCCGCTGTATCCGCTGCTGCCGTTCTTCCATCTGAACTTCGCCCGGCGCATGTTGGGCGTCAGCGATTCACATTTTGCGGCGCTGGGCACGGCCTCCACGCAGAAAGCGCTGCGCGGTTCTGGTTTTGCCTGTCCGCCCGTTGATCAACACCTGGTTGAGATCTTCCCGGGCCAGTTCGTTGAGTCCGGTCGTTTGCAACCTGCCGCCACGCCGCTGGCGGTTTAATGGTTCTGCATGTGGGGCGTGGCGTGTGGGCCGCGCCCCTTGTGGTGAAAACTTATGTCCAGCGCCAGTTTTGCAGCACCTGCAAAGCGTTCTCAGCAATTTGAGTCAACGCTTGAGGCGAAATGATTGGCGTTTGGAGAACATGATTAGGACTTAGATTCCAATATAGTTCTCCCCGATTTCCTGCTCTGAGTACCTTTAGTTGTGCCAAAAAACCGCGAACAATTTGCTGGTGAGCCGCTCTCTGGTCATGCAAAAATGGTATGAATAACATCAACGACCCGGCTCGATCAATCTCATTTGAGAGGGATTGAGTTGCTGCAAC